>CACLVL010000050.1 GCA_902610415.1 uncultured Alphaproteobacteria bacterium | reverse complement strand
GCACCTAATGCGATTAAGGAAATAGAAGCTAAGGCAGATATTTCTAAAAAGACAAATAAATTAAAAATATCGTTGGTTAAGATAATCCCGTTTAAACTTCCTATTGCCAATAACCACAAAGAGTAAGCTTTTCCAGAGTCCCTAGAGTCAATTTCACTTAAAAATATTTTCCTTGAATAAAATGTAGATATCAAAACAAAAATTGAAAACAACAATTGAAGCCCAATGTTGACTCCATCTATTTTGAAAGAGATCCCCCATGGTGGTTCCCAGTTTCCAAACTCATAAATTATTAAACTTGAAATAGAAATTTCTTTTAGAAGGTGTAAAGAAAAAACCAAATGTAAAACTAAAGTGACAAGTGAGATGATCCAAGGCCATATTTTTGATGGTATGAAAGCAATTATTGCTGAAATTAGTAGAGGTAAAACCACTACCAATGCAGCAGCATCGTCTAAAAATATATTAAACATTTATTTATCTGACTTTAACTCCAAAGACTGTATTTCTTTTTCTTCGATTGTTTCGTAGTTCCTGTAGATCTGTAGTACTAACGCTAATCCTAGTGCTGAAGTTGCAACACCAACCACAATAGCAGTCAGTATTAAGACATGTGGTAATGGATTTGAATAAGCATTTTCCATTTTTGTTAAAATAGGAGCTGTTCCGTCTAAGACTTTTGCGAGTGATACAAAAAATACAAAAACTGCAGTTTGAAAAATTGCTAAGCCAACTACCTTTTTTAAATAGTTTTGACTCGTGATAATTATAAATAAACCACCAACCATCAGTAATATAAAGGCGAAATGGTTCCAAAAATAAATAAAGTTACTCATTAATCTCTCCAAAAGAAGCGAAGGAGTGATATAAGGCAATCATTACTGTTGCAACAGTGATACCTACTCCCAGTTCAACTAATATAATGCCTATATGTTGACCAGTTGAAGGGTCTGATGACAGAACATTATAATCTAAGTACATACCATCAAGAAGAATTGAAACTATTCCAACGCCTGCATATAACAAAACACCAACACACATTAAATATCGATTAATCATTGTCGGAACTAAAGTTTCGCCTTTTGAAAGCCCAAATATCATTGAATATAAAATAAAAGCAGCCGCCACTATTACTCCTGCCTGAAATCCTCCGCCTGGTCCATAGTCGCCATGGAATTGCACGTAAAGCCCAAATATAATAATCGGAGCAAAAAGAATTTTACTAACGACACTTAATACTGGACTAGATGAAATTTTATCTCTCATTTTTTTTATTATTTTTCTTAAAGTTTGTTTTACGATTAAGAGTGTTACTAGTTAACAATGCTATAACACCTAGGCCTGCAGTAAATATAACAATTGTTTCTCCAAGAGTATCAAAACCTCTATAGCTAGCTAAAATATTAGTTACGACATTTGGTATGTGAAAAAAGTCTTTACTTTCCTTAAGGTACTCTGGAACTACATGAAGATGGATTGGAGCATTTGGATCTCCTAGTAATGGGAGATTAGCAATTATGATAATCAATATTAGTGATATCGATACTGCGAGGATAATACTTGGAAATAAATTTATTAATTTATTTTTTTTTCCCTCAGGTAATTTTGCAGCAGCCATTACCATTAAAATAGTTGATATACCAGACCCTACAGCCGCTTCTGTAAATGCTACATCAACTGCATCTAAATTTACGTAAATAGCAGAACAGAGCAAAGTAAATGCTCCAGTAAGAGCTACCACGCTTATTAATGATGTAGTTTTAAAAATAAAAAAAGTTGTTACAAGTAACAGTGAAATTAAAAAAAAATTAATTAATAAAAAGTTCATTTTTTATTTTTTCCTTTTGGCTTATACCCTGACTCATGAGCAAATAAAGCTATGGCATGGCCTGTTACAGGGCTGGTGAATATTAAAAATACAGGTATCAATATTAGTTTAAGGCTTAATAAACTAAAACCTGAATAAATTATTAAAGCTAAGACTATAAAACCTGATCCTAGTGTATCAATTAGTCCGGCAGCATGAATTCGACTAAATACATCGGGTAACTTTATTAAGCCTAAACTCCCAGATAAAATGAAGAAGCATCCTATTGCCAATAAGATAAGAGTGATCAATTCAATGTAATTATAAGACATTACTTTTTTTCCTTTTTATTTTGTAATACCTAAGTATTGCTATGGTGCCTAAAAAATTCAAAAGTATGTACATCAAAGAAATATCGACAAAATCAGGCCTTTCAAATGCAAAACCATGAACACTAATTCCTATCGCTATAATTGTCCCGATGCTTGATATAGATAATATTCTGTCAAAAGGAGTTGGTCCTTTAATTGCTCGAACTAAGCATAATGCTACAGAGACCCCCAAAACAGATAATGTTGCAAAAAAGATCATTTATCTAAATCTGTAATTACTTTGTTCATATCATCTGTCTGCAAGTCTTCAGATAGTTTCTTACTTAATGCATGAACAAGAAATAT
>CACLVL010000049.1 GCA_902610415.1 uncultured Alphaproteobacteria bacterium | reverse complement strand
AACTTGTAATTTAACATTAGTAAATTTCTTGACGAAACTATTAAGCAAAAAAGAAACTTCTAATAAAGCAGTTGGAATTACTCCTATTCTTAAATTTCCTGTTAAATTATTTTTTAACTCAGTACTTAATTGTTTTATATTAGAATATTCTTTGACTATGTTTTTAAATCTTTCTTTAAAAATTTCACCCTCGGAAGTTAACCCAATATAATTCTTACCTCTTTTTACTAGTCTTACTCCTATTTCATTTTCTAAAGCCTTTAATTTCATAGATAAAGCAGGCTGCGATATATTTAGTTTTTCTGCAGCTCTATTGAAATGCTTCTCACTGTCTAAAGCTAAAATAATTTCTAAATTCTTTATTTCCATGGATTTTTAAAATAAATATATATGTAAATGAATTATTATCTAGATACTAAAGGATTTGAATGCCCTATACCTGTATTAAAAGCTGAAAAATTTATAAAAAAACTAAAAAAAAATGATGTACTCACGATAGAAAGTGATGACCCTCTATCACAGTTTGACTTTAAAAATTTTTGTGAAGAAAATAAATATAAGATAATCTCGCTCAAAAAAGAGGGTAAATTAGTAAATATAAAATTTAAAATTCGATAAAATTAATCTTTTCACCTTTTTTTATTCTATTTATACCCTCTGGAACAATAGCTAACCCGTCAGCCTCTGCAAGAGAGATTAGTTTTGCCGAACCTTTTGAATTGTGGGTATGTAATAAGTTTTTAGATAATTTCACACGATAAAATTTGGTTATATTAGACTTTTTATTTTCTGAAAAAGCAGATCTGTAATATTTAGTAATACTTGAATTATTATTACGAGAAGGATCTATAAATAAACTTATTAAGAAAAATAAATTTATGAAAACTGCTAAGGGGTTTCCTGGAAGTGAAAAATAAAAGTTAGATTTTAATTTTGAAAAAATTACTGGTCGGCCAGGTTGAATCCTTACATATTTAAAAAGTAGATTGGTATGATCTTCTAGGAAAGATGATATAAAATCTTTAGAGCTAAATGATGACCCACCAGAACTTATAATGATATCAAATTTATTTTGATTATTTTTATAAAAGCTTTTGATTTTTAATTTGTTGTCTTTTAGTACACCTAAATCTTTAGCGTTTATATTAAATTTCTTTAAAAAATAAATTATTTGATTTTTGTTTGAGTCATAAACTTGATGGTCTTTTATTTTTTTGCCAGATTTTATCAATTCATTTCCTGAAGATATGACACCAATATTTAAAGGTTTGTATGTCCATAAGTTAGTAATTCCTACAGATGAAAGTAATGCAATTTTTATAAAATCAATTTTTTCATTTTTTTTGACTAAAATTTTATTTTTTTTTAAATCTTCTCCTTTTTTTTTAATATCTTTATTAGAAATTTTAGAATATTGGATTATTAAATTATTGTCCTCAATTTTTGCATTTTCTAAGGAAATAAAATTTTGAAAGTTTTGTGGAATAATGGCACCAGTATTTATTTTATATGCTAACTTGGGATTTAATTTTTTATATGAATGTCCTGCGTTAAGTAATCTTTTCGATATCGATATTTTTTTTAAATTTTTATTTGAAATAATATAACCATCAAGTCCTGCACAATTTTGTAGAGGAAGGTTTATCGGTGAAATAATTGCTCTTGATGCAACCGCATTATGAGATTTCTCTAGTTTAACCCTAGTTTCTTTAAATAATTTCTTTTTTTCTTGAATAATTATTTTTTGCGCAAGTTCGAATGATATTAACTTAGGAATTTTCATTGTATATCTCAGATGCAATTTTATCTATTTGACTATGATTAAAGGTTTGTATTGGATGATCCAAATCATCATCAGTAACAAGGTATTTTACATTATTAATAGATTTGTAGAGGTAGTCTTTATCGTTCTTTTGTATATATACCTCTAGTTTATTTAACTCATCATAACTCTTAAAACCCTCAAATATTAATAAATCACAATCTTTATTGAGATCTATTAAACTGCCTAATTGTATATCTGATGTAATTTTCTCTTCCATTAAAGCAAGTCTTTTATCAGATACCAGAGTTGTTTTATATGCTCCAGATTTTCGAATTTTATAGCTGTCCGTATTAGGATGATCAATATCAAATGAGTGGTGCGCATGTTTTACGACACCCACTTTTATTTTTTTTTCTTTAAAAAATTTTACTAAATTGCTTACCAAAGTGGTTTTACCACTATTTTTCCAACCAATAACAGCTATTGTTTTCACTTTGTCACCATAATACAATCAAGAAAAATATGACAGATTTTTTAATCAAACCAAGTGTAAATAATAAATCCTTATTCAAATTAAAAAAATCAATTAATGAAAAAGGAGAAATTACAAAAATTCCAATTATTGAAGAAAAACCACTTACCCTTTATTTGAACAATCAAGAGATTGTTACAATCATGACTATAGGCGATTATCCAAAATATTTAGCTATTGGATATCTATTCAATCAGGGAATGTTGAATAGTA
>CACLVL010000048.1 GCA_902610415.1 uncultured Alphaproteobacteria bacterium | reverse complement strand
TATTATCACATCGACAAAAAAGAAGAATACAAACATTATAAAAAATAGAGATAAATATTATGAATATATGTTTGATGGAAAGTTTCCAAAAATATGTGTTATAGAAGATAAGGATAAGAGTAATACAATCGGAGCATGGTGGGGAGAATTGAATGCTTCAATACATTTAAATTTTGGTTTTAAAGGAGCTATAACTAATGGTGCTATGAGAGACCTACAAGAGATAGATAAAAAATTCCAAATACTTAGTGGTGAAATTAGGGTAGGTCATGGACACAATCAAATTCATAAAATAAATTGCGAAGTAAATATTTTTAATATGAAAGTTAAGCCTAATGATCTTATACATGCAGACTTTCATGGTGCTGTCATTATAAAAAGAGAATATTTGAAAGAATTACCAAATTTAATTAAAAGAATGACTAACAAGGAAAAAATTATTTTTAATTTTTTAAAAAAAAAAAATAAAAATTTTTCAAAAAAACAATTTGTTGAAAAATATAAAGAATTTTTAAATTCAAAATAGTATGGTATCTAAAATTCTTACTACACACGTTGGAAGCTTACCAAGATCTAAACAATTATCAGAGTATTTATTTGCAAAAGATAAAGGTGAGAAAATTGATAATGAAAAGTTTGAAAATATTTTAATTTCAAATGTTGATCAAATAGTAAAAAGACAATTAGAAGTTGGAATAGATTTTATAAGTGATGGTGAGATGAGTAAAATAAGCTATGCTACTTATATCAAAGATAGAATTGATGGTTTTTCAGGTGAGAGCGAAAGAAGAGCTCCTGCAGATTTAGATGATTTTCCAGAGTATAAAGAAAAAATAGCTAATAGTGGAGCTACCCCAACTTATTCCAGACCTTGTTGCACAAAAGAACTTAAAATTAAAGATGAAAATTCATTATTGAACGATATTAATAATTTTAATAAATCATTGAATAAATTTAATCACACGAAAGCATTTATGAACGCAGCTTCTCCTGGTGTAATAAATGTTTTTATGCCAAATAAATTTTACAAAAATGACGAAGAATACCTAAATAAATTATCTACTATAATGTCAAAAGAATATGAACAAATTACAAATTCTAACATTCATGTTCAATTGGACTGTCCAGATTTAGCACTAGCAAGACATATGAATTTTAAGAATTTAACAGAAGAAGAATTTTTAAAACGAGCAGAAATACAAATTGAATGCTTAAATAATGCTTTATCAAATGTTGACAGTGAAATGACTAGAATGCATATTTGTTGGGGCAATTATGAAGGTCCTCACACTCATGACATAGCTCTTGAAAAAATTTTACCTATCGTTTTAAAATCTAAAATAAAATATTTTTTAATTGAGTCATCAAATCCTCGTCACGCACATGAGTGGAAAGTTTTTGAAAAAATAAAATTACCAAAAGATAAAGTTTTGGTTCCCGGTGTAATAGACTCCACTTCAAATTTCATTGAACATCCTGAGGTAGTTGCAGAAAGATTAATAAAATATTCAACTGTTGTTCCAAAAGATCAATTAATGGCTGGTACTGATTGTGGTTTTAGTACTTTTGCTGGCTTTGGAAAAATAGATGAAAATATTTGCTATGAAAAACTTCATGCACTTGTAGAAGGTACAAAACTAGCGTCAAAAGTTATCTAATTATTTAATTTTTTGTTTCTCTCAAGTAAATCAATACCAATACATTTTAAAAAATGTAAATGATCAATTAAAATCCAATTTTCTGCTATTTTATCATTATCTCTTCTATAAAGATCAACAACTCTCATTTCCCCAATCAGGTCTGTGTTATCAGTTAATCCCATGTAATTTCCCTTGGGTCTCATTTTTAAATTCGGCCAACCAAACCATCCACCAAAGTTTCCCTCAGAATTTTCAAGAACATGACCTGAAAACTCAACAAATTCTAAGTTTTCTTCAAATGGTCCTGTATGGCCTTTTAAATATCCATCATAGGTATATGATGCGCCAATACCACCGGGACCCCACCATATCATATCCTTATGCCAATCTTTTTCTAAATCAGAAATTGTTGTCCTCATTCCTTCACCAATTAATCTATTTGCCATTCTCATCATCAGATCGAGAGTTCTATCTCCTTCTACATCACTTTGTTTATCAAAATATAAGCCATCATGAGTTTTTGGTCCGGGGTTGAAACCAATCATTCCAGTTGAATCAGGCACTACTGATAGTTTTAAGTGTTGCATAAATTTCAAAATATCTAAAAAAAAAGCACCTTCAGTAATTTTGTTATTTTCTACTTTGTAGAAGTCGCAGTACCATAGCATTACTGTTTTTTTTGTTGGCTCGATACCAAAAAATGGATTATTAAAAATACCAAGTAAATGTCCCATATTTACAACCCATTTTGATGAATGGTTATCAACTAAGTTTGTTCCAGCATAAAAAATATCCATTCTTCTTTGTATGGGTTTAAAAGATTTTTTAATTGGAGACCAAAGATATTTTGCAATTTTATCAGCTCCTTCAAGTTCATTAAAGGGAT
>CACLVL010000047.1 GCA_902610415.1 uncultured Alphaproteobacteria bacterium | reverse complement strand
GTGCTTTTATTAATTATATTTATGTTATTTTTAATAAAATTTATCAATTTGGAATCAATTACCTTAGGAAGCATAACTATTCTACCATTACTTAAAACTAAATTGTATCTCCTATCGTCGATATATTCTATTTGGTTAATATTAAACAAAGAGAATAAGATTTGAGAATTTTCATTTAGATAATTATTAATGTGAAGACTATTTTTAGAAATATCAATGAGATTTATTTTATCTAAATAATTTTGTTTGAAATAAAATGATGAGGCTGTGATGTTATCATAAAATATTACTTCATTTGTTAAATTATTTAAAGCAAAAGGTTTTTTAAGATTTATTTGAATATTAATTTCGTTATTATTACGTTTTATCAAATGACTATCAATAAATAAATATTCTTTTAAATAATTATTTATGTCATTTAAATTATTTGTTATTTCTATTTCAAAATCTTCGTGTATGTCTGATTGAATGAAATTAATTATTTCTAATGGTTTTTTAGTTATATAATTGACAGAAAAATTAATAAATAATATTAAAACTAAGATTGATGAAAAGTATATTGCAACTTCTCTGTATCTTAATTTCATAGAGATGAAATTAATATTTTTTTTAATAAATTTAAATAAGATAATCTTTTGTAATTAGCTTGTTCAGGAGCTAGAGATAATTTTGTTAATCCTGGATGTGTATTTATTTCTAAAAAATATATTTTCCCATTTTTTTGGCTCATTATGAAATCTAATCTTGCTATTCCTTTACAACCACAAATACGAAATATTTTTTTTGATATTTTCATCAAAAAATCATATTGAAATTTAGATATTCGGGCTGGTAGAAAATGAAAGCTCTTATTTTTTGTATATTTAGCTACATAATCATAGTGCTGACTTTTAAACTCTATTTCTGTAACGCCAAGGGACATAATTTTATTATTATTTTCAATGACTGTTACGGTTAATTCTTTTCCATAAATTATTTCTTCAATTAAATTTTGATGATTATTAATTGTCTTCGTAAGCTCTTTCATATTATTTAAAAACTTAATGCCTTTAGAGGACCCTCCCCAATTTGGCTTGGAAATTAATGGAAATTTAATTTTGTTTTTATATACAATCTCTTTTGGTGATAAAATATTAAGTTCTTTTTTAAGAAAATATTTTAATAGTCTTTTGTTAAAACACAGAGCTGATGAAATGGCCCCAGAATGTGTAATTAATATATTATTTTTTTGAGCATATGAATGTATTCCCCCATCTTCTCCAAACTCACCATGAAGAGAATTGAATATTATATCTGGCTTAAATATTAAAATTTGATCTATATTATTTTTTTTAATATCAAAAAATATTACATTGAATTTATCTCTTTTGAGAGTAGAAAAAACATTTCTTCCTGACATAAGAGAAACTTCTCTTTCATCCGACCATCCACCTGCTACTACTAGTATTTTCAGTAATTTAATATTTTTATCTATCAATCTATGATTCTTAATTCTTTTTCAAGCACAATTTTGTATTTATCTTTGACTTTTTTTTGAATTTTAGAAATAAATAAATCTATACTGTTAGCACTTATATTGGGTTCATTTTCAAAAAAGTTTGAGTGTATTTTTGATAATTTTATTGGACCATTATAAAAGCTATCGTCTATAGACGACTTGATTAGTTTCCAAGCACTATGATTTTTAGGGTTCTTAAAAATACTACCACAACAATTTACTTTTTGAGGCTGAGATTGGTTTCTAATTCTCTCATATTCATGCATTAAATCTTTTATGTAACTCTGATCACTATGAATAATTTTGAATTTTCCGTATAAAATTATTGTATTTTTTTTTTGAAACCCCTTTCGATATTCAAATTTTAATTTACTAATTGTTTTTTCATAAATCTTATTTTCGTTTATATCAAAATAAATGACACTTATTAGTTTATCTTTTATTTCCTGATTATAACAACCAGCATTCATGAATATATTTCCTCCAATTGAACCCGGAATTGTGTATAAGAACTCGTAACCTGAAATAGCATTTTGGTAGCAAAATTTTGATAGGTAATTGTCTAAGACTGCTGCTCCAACTAACATATGATCAGAATTTATTTGAATATTAGTAAAATCACCTAAAAGTTTTATACCTATTCCTTTGAAACCCTCATCTTTGATTAATGTATTTGAAAGATTTCCTATCACTAATAATGATTTAGCTTTAATATCATTATTATTGAATAAGTTATTTAAGTCGATTTGGTTATAAATTTTATATAGATTGCTAATATTTCCACCAGATTTTAACCAAGAATATTTAGCTGATGGATAGTCTGTAAATAAATTTTTATTTTCTTGAGTCATAAAAAAAACGAATTTGATTTGAAATATCTCCCGCCCCTGCAGTGATAACTATGCTTTTACTTTTGTTTAATACAAATTGATCTAATAAATTAAATAAATCACTATAATTATCAATATATCTAGTTTTTTGATTGTTTGAAACATTCAAATCATTCACCAAGTTTTTAGAATTTTTCATACCTTGTTTGTAACTCTCGCCTGCTTCATAGGTTTTTAAAATAATCAAGTTATTGATATTCCTTAATACATGCAAATATTCTTTGTATAAATCATTCAATCTAGAGTATC
>CACLVL010000046.1 GCA_902610415.1 uncultured Alphaproteobacteria bacterium | reverse complement strand
TTAATTACGTTAAGCATTGGTACAGGGATAATTAAATTTTCAGTACCTTGAGATAGGAATATAGCTCCAAAATTTGAGTAAGACCATGCCTTATAGTAAGCAAGGCTTAAAGACAAAATAGCATTCGCGCCAAATTTAGATTTATTTTCTGTACCGTCAAAATCTATCAAAAATTTATCAAAATCTTTAAAACCATTGAAAGACTTTTCTAAAATTATTGGTTTAATTAGTTCATTAACATTAGATACAGCTTTAAGTACACCTTTACCACTCATTCTATTAGAGTCTAAATCTCTTAGCTCTAATGCCTCAAATTTACCAGTTGAAGCACCTGATGGAACCATTCCTCGAAAAGGAAATGGAATATTTTCAAAGATTAATTCACATTCAACAGTTGGGTTTCCCCTACTATCAAAAATTTCTCTTGCAGTTATGTTTTTAAGTTTCATTTATTTAGCCGCCTTATTTATTTTATTAATAGTATTTAAAAGTTTTGGCATTTTATGTAAATAAATCATATTAGGACCATCACTTAATGCTTTTTCTGGGTTTGGGTGTGTTTCAATAAAGAAACCTGCTATTCTCAATGAAGAAGCAGCTTTAGATAAAGGAACTACATACTCTCTGGCACCTCCACTTTTTTTTCCCAATCCACCTGGAAGTTGAACACTATGAGTTGAGTCAAAAATAATTGGATATCCAAATTCTTTCATAAAATGAATACCTTTAAAATCATTTATTAAGTAATTATAACCAAATGAATTTCCTCTTTCAGTAATAAGAATTTTTTTATTATTTTCATTTTCAATTTTTTTAATGATATTTGAAACCTCTTTGTGAGATAAGAATTGTCCCTTTTTGACATTTACAATCTTTTTTGTTTGTGCAGCAGATTTTATCAAGTCCGTTTGTCTACACAAAAACGCTGGAATCTGTATAACATCTAAAAATTCTGCTAACTTATCTACTTGGGAGGTCTCGTGTACATCTGATGTAATAGAAATTTGTAAATCATTTTTAAGATTTTTTAAAATATCTAATGATTTATCAAAAGAAATTTTATTTCTAATTGTTAGATCTGAACTTCTATTAGCCTTATCAAAGCTACATTTAAAAATTAAATTAAACTTTTCTTTTTTTACATATTTAATTAAAGACTTTGCAACTTGTCTGACTAACTTTTCATTTTCTAATAGGCATGGACCAGATATTAAGGTGAGTCTATCAGTATCATTTTTGATTAACTGTTTAGATAAAAAAACTGATCTAGGCATTTTTATTAATTAAACTATTTTTAATAAATGAGAAGAAGATAGGATGAGGCTTAAATGGCTTTGATTTTAGTTCTGGATGAAACTGAACACCTAAAAACCATTTATGATTTTTATTTTCGATAATTTCCAATAATCTTTTATCTTTAGAAAAACCTGAGAAAACCAAACCTTTTTTCTCAATAAATGATCTATATTTAGGGTTTACCTCATACCTATGTCTATGTCTTTCGTGAATTAATTTTTTTTTATAAACTTTTGAAGCTAAAGATTTCTCTTTTATATAGCAAGGATATGAGCCCAATCTCATTGTAGCTCCTAAATCATTCTCTTTAGTCCTTTTAACCTTTTGATTTTTTTTACTCCATTCAGTCATTAAGGATATAACATTATTTGAGTGTTGTCCAAATTCAGAACTTCCAGAATTTTTCATTTTTAATACATTTTTGGTAAATTCAATAATAGATAATTGCATACCTAAACAAATACCCAAGAAAGGAATTTGATTTTCTCTAGCATGCCTTATAGCTTCTATTTTTCCACTTATACCTCTATTTCCAAAACCTCCTGGTATCAAGATACCTGCAGCCTTACTGAGTAACTCTCCAACATTTTTTTTATTTATAGTTTCAGAGTCAATCCATTTTATTTTAACATTTGTTTTATTATGAACACCAGCGTGATAGATAGCTTCATAGAGGGATTTATAACTATCTTTTAAATGGACATATTTTCCAATAATAAAAATATTTAATTCTTCTTTAGCCCTGGACTCTAACACTTCGAAATTTGTCCATTTTGAGAGGTCTTTTTTCTTTGTAGATTTTATATTTAAACTTTTGATGACTAAGTCATCTAACTTGGATTTAGATAAAAGTGATGGAACTTGATAAATACTTCCTACATCATAAGAAGGTATCACTGCATTTGTAGGTACGTTACAAAATAAACTAATCTTTTGAATTTCTTCATTCTTAATTTTTTTATTACTTCTACAAACTATTATATCGGGCTGGATACCTGCATTTAAAAGTTCTTTTACTGAGTGTTGAGTAGGTTTCGTTTTAATTTCACCTGATGTCTCTATATAAGGAAGTAAAGTTAAATGTATAAGAAGAGTGTCGAGTTGTCTTTCATTTTTAAATTGTCTAATAGCTTCTAAAAAAGGTAGGCTTTCAATATCTCCAACAGTACCTCCTATTTCACAGATAATTACTTCATCTTTGTTAGTTGATTTTTTTATTGAATTTTTAATTTCTTCTGTAACATGAGGTATAACTTGAACTGTTGAACCTAAATATTCACCCTTTCTTTCTTTAGATAAAATAGTTGAGTAAATTTTACCTGAAGATATTGAGTCATTTTTTGAACATTTTATGTCAGTAAATCTCTCATAATGGCCTAGATCTAAATCAGTCTCATAACCATCATCTGTTACATAAACCTCACCATGTTGATATGGACTCATTGTCCCTGGGTCAACGTTTAGATACGGATCTAATTTTCGAATTTTAAGTTTGATTCCTCGAGATCTAAGAAGAGAGGCTAATGATGCAGTGACTATTCCCTTACCAAGCGATGATACAACACCTCCGGTAACGAAAATTAATTTCACTGATTAGGCACTTCTGGAATCATTTCCTCTATAGACTCATCTAAAATAATTTCTTCCTGTATGGTCTCTAAATCAGTTGAAGAAGAATATTGTTTTGTGATAAT
>CACLVL010000045.1 GCA_902610415.1 uncultured Alphaproteobacteria bacterium | reverse complement strand
TATTTTTTCAAAAGCATTAGGTTGGATAACGACCATTGTATTTACTCTCATTGGTGGAGCTATTGCCATGAGATCTGGTATTTTTAAAACATTAATTATTGCAGGTATTGCAATGGCTGCTACAAACATTTTATTCTCTATTCTAGCATGGGTAGGTCCATCAAAAACACTATTTGCTTTTGCTGTTATATTGGATGACTTGGCAGCTGCATTCGCAACAGTTGCTTTTGTTGCATTTATTTCTCTGCTTGTTGATCGTAGTTTTACCGCCACACAGTATGCCTTATTAGCATCTGTTGGAACAGCAGGAAGAACCTTATTGGCATCATCCTCAGGAGCTCTAGTGGATGGATTGGGTGGAGATTGGGGGTTATTTTTCATCATTACAGCTCTGATGGTTGTTCCCTCTTTGATTTGTTTAATATTAATCAAAAATAAGATTAAGTTAAATAGACTAATTAATTAGAGAAGAAGATAATTTATTATAACCAGCTGTGAATCCAGATAGGGAATATGTTATGGTAGCTTCCCTATTATCAAGAAGTAATATTTTTATAGTAATTTGATTTCCAGCCTTGAAAAAATTAACAAAATTTTCTCCAATTATTTCTGCAACAAAACAAGCTGCTTGATTACAGAATGCATAATTTAATTCTAAAGGATCTTTTTCATCAATTTGTAAAGAAACTGGGCTTTTTAAATTTACTGCATGAGGAAATGCTATTTGCATCTGAGTTAAATTATCTGGGTTTATTGTAATAGATAAATAACTAACAACCTCTTCTGAATTTGGATCAAACACTAATTCTCTTAATTCACAAACCTTTTGTGATTGTTCCTCTACACATGTGAATTGCCAGGCTTCAAAATTTTCTTGTTCTAAGATATGGCTATTAGCAAATGAAGTTCCAATTAATAAAAAATAAATGAAAATTATTCTCATAGAAAAAGCATACCTAATGTTAATTTTTATCCAACAAAGAAATCATTAATTTTTTAATTCTATTTGAATAATTTCATTATTCGATCCAATTCTTATTTTTGGACCCCATGTTGCCGATCCAGAGCTTACATATAAAAAATTATTAACATTTTTATAAAGACCATAATTTTGTGGAAATTGAAGTTTTACAACAAAATTAAAGGGGAAAATTTGTCCATTATGAGTGTGCCCTGAAAGCATTAAATTAGCATTATTAGATACTTTTTTCCAAATAGATGGTTTATGAACTATTAAAAGATTGAATAAATCTTTTTTTGAGAGTTTCTCAACATATTCAATTTTTGTTTTGTTTGTAATATTATCTGATAGTCCTACTAAATTTATTCCATCTAATTGTAATGACTCATTCTCTAAAATTTTTATTCCAACTGATTTTAAATCCTGAAGATGTTTTTTATAATTCTGTATATAGTATTCATGATTTCCTGTAACAAAATATATAGGCTTATCAATTTTTTTAAGTTCATAAAGATCATTGATTTGAAAAGCACTACTATCAATTAAATCTCCACCGATCACTAAGAAATTAAAGTCAAGTGTATTAATTTTATATACTAATTTTTTTAATGAGGAGGGATGATTTGAACCTATATGAACATCACTAATGAATACAAATTTAATACTTTTATTAATAAGATTTGACTCGATCAATAGTCTTTTTATCTTCAATTTTTTAGAATTCATATATCCATAGATAATAGCTGGTATTTGTATAGAGAAAAAAATAATCACTAAATGGTTATTAATTAAAATTTGAAAATAACTAATTACTATTAGAGGTAAGATAATAAAAAAAGATACAGTTCCAATTCCAAATCCTTCATATACAAAAAACTTTATAATTTTATTTGTACTTTTGGATCTAAAATAATAAAGACAAAGCGCGAAAACTACTGATGTCGCAAGTAATGACTCATGTAACTTTGATGGGTAACCCAACCAAGATGATAGAATATCAAACGGAAAGATAAAAATTAAATATGAAACTACGAATAATATTACTAAAGATACCAAAGCTCTAACTATTTTTTTTACTATTATCAAAATAAAAGAGCATCAATCCTGCAGATATGACTATTATTATTCCAATATAATTATATAAAGTAGGTAACTGCCTAAAAACAATCCAGCCTAATAACACACCAAAAATTATTTGAACATAACTTGTCAAGCCAAATACTGAAGAAGGAAGTGTTCGAGATCCATAAATTACCGCGCTAATACCAAGACCAGCAAATACACCGCCGAGAAAAGACAGAAGTAAATGGCTAAAAGTCATTGTTTCAAAGTGAAACTTTATAGAAAATAGAAACATTATTACACTTACAATCATACTAAAAAATGCTGCTGAATATGAAGACGTTAAATAATTGTATTTTCTTGTTATTAAATGAGTAATAGCAATACAAAAAGCACCTAAAAAGACATATAAAACTCCTAGGGCTGAGACAATGTTAGTGCCGAATGGCTCTGCTGAAATAACAACACCTAAAAAACCAATTAAAATAGCTAAGACCCTTATTATATTGATATTATCACTCAGAAAAAAATGAGACATCACTAGTAACATTAAAGGAGAAGTAAATAAAACTGGATAAACAACTGAAAGTGGCAATAACAAGACCCCTTTTAAAACAAAAAGAAATCCGATTGTATGAACAATTCCTCTTATAACTTGGAAAGTATAATTTTGGTTCTTATAAAAATAAAAACCATGGTTTTTACAGATGAAAAAAAGAAGTGGTATTAGAGAAAATAATGCATTTAAAAATAACAATTGTAAGACAGAATAGGTTTCACCTAAAATTTTAATCACAGCGTCCATTGACACCAAAAAAAGAAAACCAGTAAAAGAAATGGCTGAAGGAAGAATAAATTTTTTATCTAACATTTATAAACAAATTGGAACCTTATTCTTTTTTTAATGAAACACACTTTAAATCATATGACCATTTTTTATTATGTTCCTTATAGGATATCGAAAAAACTAGATCTAAATTATCTTTAATTGATATAGAAGAAATATAATCTTCTGTACTGTAATCAAAAACTAAATTTACAAGTTCTTTTTCAACTAGTTGATATTTTTTTTCATCAAAGCTACTAAATATAAAGGTGTTGCCACTA
>CACLVL010000044.1 GCA_902610415.1 uncultured Alphaproteobacteria bacterium | reverse complement strand
CTTTGGCTTTCATGAACAAAGGATTTAACATTATTTGCGATAAGCCCCTAGCGATGAACCTTAGACAATGTGAGGAGCTTGTTCAAAGCAAACAAGATAATGATGTATTATTCGCTTTGACTCACAATTACACTGGTTACCCAATGATACGCAATGCCAGAGCATTATGTCATAACGGAGATCTTGGTAAAATAAGAGTTATTCAAGCTGAGTATGCTCAAGATTGGTTAACAGAAGATTTAGAAAACAAAATACAGAATGACGGAAACAAACAAGCATCTTGGAGAACTGATCCTAGTCAATCAGGAGCTGGGGGATGCATTGGTGATATAGGCACTCATGCTTACAATTTAATTAGATATGTCACTGGTCTTGATACACAAGAGATCTCAGCTGAATTAACTTCTTTTGTTTCTGGAAGAAATTTAGATGATAATGCGCAAATTTCTCTTCGTTTTAAAGAAGGTGCAAAAGGAACGATATGGTCCTCTCAAATAGCACCAGGTAATGAAAATCATTTGCAAATAAGAATTTATGGTGAAAAAGCAGGACTTGAATGGTGCCAGGAAGATCCTAACTATCTTTATTTTACAAAATATGGAGAACCTAAACAAAAAATTACAAGAGGTGGTGCGGGCGCACTCAATGTATCTAATGAAGTAACACGTATTCCTCCTGGGCATCCTGAAGGATATTTAGAGGGATTTGCTAATATCTATACAGATGTTGCGAATGCGTTAATAGATAAGAAAAATGGTAAATTTAACCCAGATAATCATCAATTCCCAAGCGTAGAAGATGGTCTTGAAGGTATTAAATTTATAGAAAGATCCATCGCATCCAGCTCGTCAAATTCAAGCTGGGTAAATTTTTAGTTAGTTCCAGTTTAATAATTTTCGAGTTGACCAGTAATCATCTGTAGACAAAGCAAAAGACTCTAAAGATGGAATTTCTACTTCTTTTTTGTTTATACATTTTAAGTTTGTATCAAGCTGAGTGATTGTAGAGGCACCAGTTAGACAAATTTTAATAAATGGTAATTGATAGACCCACAAATAAGATAATTCTTCTAAGTTTAGATTAACACTCTTTGCTATAGAGACTAATTCAATTAAGTCATTTTGATGAAATTTTTTATTGGCATTAGTAAGTCTTCCATTTGAAAAAATTTCTTTCGCTATAATATTAATTTTTTTTTCTGAGGCATTTTTTAAAATAGCTGTGCAAGATTGGTCAAAAATATTAATAGTTGTTTGAAGAAAAGAGAATAATTGCGCCTTTTCATTAATTTTCAAAAATTTTTCTATTGTTTTTTCCTGATCTGGTCCACTAGTAGAAATTCCTATCTCAATTCCTTTTTTTTTCATCTCCTCAAGTTCTTTTAATACTGCAGGGTCATCTAAAACAGGACTGTCGCTTGTTACAGAATGAATTTGATATAGATCTATGCTTTTTCCCAAATTTAATCTTGTTTCAATCCATTGCTCTTTTAAAAACTTCAAAGAATGGTCTTTTCTCTCATGGGTTTTAGCATCCACCTCCCAATTAGCTAAATATTCATAGCCCCATTTGGAACCAACAAATCCATCAAACTGCAACTGTTTTCTAATCCAGTTTGATAAAAATTGTTCTGACTCTCCGTACACTCTTGCTACATCAAAATATTTTATTCCATTGCTGTAAGCATAGTCCAGTACATCATGGCAATGTAATTGCATATTTTCTCTTGTTTTATTGGGGCCAAGATCGCCATCGTGACCCATATTAATGTAACCAGGCCTACCTAAAGAGGCCAAACCAAGCCCGATTTTATTGTCTAATTTAAACAAATAAATATTTACTGATTTCTGATTTTATTAAAGATGGATCTGTTAAATGAATTGTTTGAAAGCCTAACTCTTTAGCAGCTTCGATATTTTCTTCACGATCATCTATAAAAAGAGTTTCCGAGCTGACTAAATCAAACCTTGAAATAGCTAGTTCGTATATTTTTGGGTCTGGCTTTACTAAGAATTCTCTTCCTGAAATAATTTTATCATCAAATTCTTTTAAAAAAGGATACTGGTCTTCCATGCCCTCATAGGTTTCGTCTGACCAATTAGACAGTACATAACATGGGTGCCCCAGGGATTTAATCTTTTTAAATATATCAATTGAATCTTGGTAGGAACCATTAACCATATTTCTATGATTTGGATAATAGAGTTTTATCTCTTTCTCAAAGTCTGGAAACTTTTGAACAGCCTCGGAAACAGCAATATCTATTTTAACACCAGCATCACACCTCGTATCAAGATGAGGAAATGCTATTTCATTAATGAAATAATTAAATTTATTATCATCAAGTATTATTTTTTTAAACACATGGTGCGGGCTCCAGTCAAAAAAAACATTACCCAAATCAAACAAAAATTTATTTACTTTCATAGATTTACTCAACAAATGAGTTGATTAGATTTTCAAGATATTCTTGTCTGCCAGATTTAGGATCTGGATTAATATTTTCCTTAATGACCTTACTATGAATATCCTCTAATGATAATTTATTCATCAGTTCGGAATTATCATTCCAAGACTCATATCTTTGTTTTAAAAAAGTTTCATAGCTTCCATTGTTTATCATTTTCTCAACAGCGATAAGTGTTCTGGCACATGTATCCATGGAGCCAATATGAGCATAAAAAAGATCCTCTGGGTCAATGGATTGTCTTCTAATCTTAGCGTCCATGTTGAGTCCACCTGATGAGAAACCTCCGTTTTTGAAAATGTAATAAAAAGGCAAAACAAGTTCTTCAACATTGTTTGGGAATTGATCTGTATCCCATCCAACTAAATAATCACCTCTATTAATGTCAATACTCCCAAGAATATTATTGGATATAGCGTAGGCTATCTCGTGTTCAAATGAGTGTTTTGCCAAAATAGCATGATTTTGCTCAATATTTAGTTTAAATTCTTTCTCCAGACCGTATTTTTGGAGAAATGCAAAAACATTTGCAGAGTCAAAATCATACTGGTGTTTAGTTGGTTCATGAGGTTTAGGTTCAATCAAAAGTAAGCCTTTAAAACCGATTTTATGTTTATGTTCAGCTACCATGTTCAAAAATCTACCCAGCTGATCATATTCTTGTTTCATATTCGTATTGAGAATTGTTTCATAACCCTCTCTACCTCCCCACAAAACATAGTTTTGACCCCCAAGGAATTGAGTATTTTCTAAACACATCTTCACTTGAGCAGCAGCATATTGAAAAACTTCAGGATCAGGATTAGTAGCAGCTCCTGACATATACCTTCGATGACTGAAGAGATTAGCAGTTCCCCAAAGCAGTTGAACTTTACTAGTTTCTAATTTTTTTGAAATTTCATCAACTATGGTTTTTTGTAACTTCTCTGTTTCTGAAAAATTATCTCCTTCAGGAGCTACATCGACATCGTGAAAACAAAAAAAAGGAATTCCTAATTTTTCAAAAAAACTAAAAGCATTGTTTAATTTATCTTTTGCTTGCTCTAATTTGTCCCCTGATTCCATCCACGGACGAAGAAAAGTCTGGCCTCCAAATGGATCTCCACCCGGCCAGTTAAATGTATGCCAGTAACATACTGCCATACGTAGGTGGTCTTCAAGATTTTTTCCTAAGATCTTTCTATCTGCTTGATAATATTTAAAAGCAAAAGGATTTTTTGAGTCTTTGCCTTCGAATTTAATTGGAGGTATATCTTGAAAATAGTCAGACATTAATCATAATAAAACATTGGAGCTTTTTTAAACTCTTGCCACGCATGAGGATCGTGCCCAGTGACGACTGTAGCATTTTTGTCTTTTGCAACTTTTTTAAGTTTCTTTACTGACTCAACAACGTCTACAGCTGAGCAAACAAGGCCAGGTAGTGTTAAATTGTTCCAATGATCCATTGTGTAAGCAGCATCAATAGTTAGCAACACGTAACCAG
>CACLVL010000043.1 GCA_902610415.1 uncultured Alphaproteobacteria bacterium | reverse complement strand
CCCACATTTGGGTAACACGCCCCTTTGATAAACTGCCTGCCAACAAAGAGCAGTGCACAATACTTATAGAACCCGAGCCCCCGGTGCTTCCTAAATTTGGAAAATAATGATTTTCATGCAGAATTTAACCTATGCGGCCTTAGCTTAAATGGAAAAGCGTCCCAGACTGAGATTTCTTGCGGGGAGGGAAGATGCAGGTTCGATTCCTGATCCGGCTGCACCAAAATCTATAATTATGGTTTTATAAATAAATTTTTTAATATTTATTTGTTATAAATTATTAATTTTCCTAAAATAGAAATATGGAAGAGGGATCTGATACATTTGCCTTAACACTTTAATTGTTTTTGCTATTATCCCTGTCTTATTATTATGAGTAAATTTGATAAAATTGTAGTTATTGGAGCTGGAACGATGGGTTCTGGTATTGCTGCTCACCTTGCTAATTCTAACCGCCAAGTAGTTTTACTTGACCTCAAAGGCAAAGACAAAGCCAACCAAATTTCTGAAAATGCTATTGATATTATAAAAAAATCAGACCCTCCACTTTTAGTAGAGCGGTCTCGTCTGGAACATATTAAACCGGGTAACCTAGAAGATGACTTTGATGAAATCAAAGAGGCAGACTGGGTTATTGAGGCAGTTGTTGAGAGGATAGACATTAAGCATAAACTTTACTCCCAAATAGATAAAGTTCGTAGCTCCAATTCAATCATTTCATCTAATACCTCTACTATTCCTCTCTCAATTTTGACTCAAGAAATGTCAGATGCCATGAAAGCTGATTTTTGTATTACGCACTTTTTCAATCCCGTTCGATTTATGAGGTTATTAGAGATTGTTGAAACACCAACCATGAACAAAAATAAGATGAGTGCCCTTCGTGACTTTTGCCAAAACGAACTGGGTAAAGGAATTGTTAACTGTAACGATACCCCAGGTTTTATTGGTAATCGTATAGGTGTGTACGCGATGCAGGTCGCGATGTATGAAGCGTTAGAGCGAGGCCTTTCAGTTGAAATCGCGGATGCATTATTTGGTCGACCTTTAGGAATTCCAAAAACAGGTGTGTTTGGATTGTACGACCTTATTGGAATTGATTTGATGAAAGATGTGCTCGCAAGCTTTAAAAAAGAATTACAAGAAAATGATCCCTTTATGGATGTGGTCGCACCTCATCCTTTAGTCGAGAAATTGTTAGAAAAGGGCTTTAATGGAAATAAGGGCCCTGGAGGTTTTTATCAAACTATAATCGTTGATGATGATGAAATCGTCAAAGCGATAAATACATCAGATATGAGTTATTATGATTTCGTTAAAGTCGATTTAGAAATTGCTAGAAGAGTTGAGAAAGAGGGGATTAAAGCCCTTCTTGATGACGATAGTGAATATGGCCGATATGCTTTCGCTGTACTTGCTAAAATCATTAATTACAGCGCTTTTTGCATTCCTGAGGTTTCTTCAAATGTGACAGACATCGATGATGCACTTCGTATGGGATTTAATTGGAATGAAGGGCCATTTGAATTATTGAACGAGTACGGGCTCACCAAATTTGTTCAACGACTTCAGGATGAAAAACAAGAAGTACCAGAATTATTAAAAACCATGATTGGACTTAAACAAGAGCCTTACGACACCACCTCCTCACGAGCTTATGATCATGAGGCAGGTATGAAGTTTATCTCCAGAGGAGAGGACATTCGTCGACTAGGTGATCATAAAAAATACGCTAATCATTTATCAAGAAATTTTGCAGCTACCATATGGCAGTTTACCGATGAGCCGCGTGAACAAAAAATATTGTGTTGTGAATTCCACACCAAGGCTAATGCTCTGAATGCAGACGCGATGAAAATATTAGAGGAATCAATTGATCGCCTTGAGCAAGAAAATTATCAAGGCCTTGTCGTCTATAATGAGGCAATGAATTTCTCCGCCGGTGCTGATTTAAATACAATGATTGGCTTAGCGGACGTGAAAGACTGGAAAGGGATTGATAAATACCTATCGGATTTCCAATCTGCATGTAAAAAAATGAAATACGCAACCAAGCCCACAGTCAGTGCTGTTGCAGGTTTAGCTATTGGAGGGGGTTTTGAAGTAGCATGCCAAACTTCTAAAATGGTCGCTCACATGAATAGTACGCTGGGCTTAGTTGAGACAGGTGTAGGTCTTGTACCAGGCGGTGGTGGATGTAAAGAACTGTTATGGAGATGGGTGCAAGACGACAAATATACAAGCGATCACGATCAAGCAGCCCTTCAAGTATTTGATATTATAGGGTATGGGCTAATGGCACACTCTCCGCTCCAAGCCAAAAAGCACAAATTTTTCTTAGACAGTGATATTTTTGTTTTGAACCGAGATAATCTTTTAGTGGAAGCGTTCAAACAAGTATCTGCTTTAAAAGAGGGTTACTCCGCTCCAGAAAAGCCAAAGTTCGTTCTTAGCGGCCCTGAAGTAAAAGAGAAAATGCACCAAGTTTTGTTAGGTTTGGAGCAAAAAAACATTATTTTTGGCTACGATGTGGATATTGGTCTGCATTTAGCGGACGTCCTTAGTGGTGGAGACACAACCAAATCAAACGAATTGAGTGAAGCAGACTTATATAATTTAGAGCGACAGTCTTTGATAAATTTAATACAATCCAATAAGACGAGGGATAGGATCCACGCAATGTTGTCTACAGGGAGAAGACTTAAAAATTAATGAGTAATTTTGAACAAGGAATGCATAAAAATGATGCAAACTTTGTTCCCTTAACTCCTATAAGTTTCCTTGATCGTATCAAAGACGTCTATCCCGACTACGAAGCTTTAGTATACAAAGAGAGAAAATATTCTTGGAGCCAGGTTTATGACCGATGCACTCGATTTGCGAGCGCCTTAACAAAAGTAGGAATTGGTAAGGGGGATGTTGTCTCTATTATGGCAGCCAATACACCTGAAATGTTCGAAGCACACTATTCTGTGCCTATGACAGGAGGTGTTGTGAATACAATCAATACTCGTCTCGATACAAGAACTGTAGCTTACATCCTAGATCATAGTGACTGTAAAGTTTTTATTGTGGACCGACAGTTTCACAATGTAGTTGTGGATGCACTAGCACAAGTTGACCGAGAGATCACGGTCATTGACATCGATGACAAACAAGCGGGACTAGGAGATATCCCCGCAATAGGAAAATTAGAATATGAGAGTTTTTTAGAAACGGGTGATGAAGGATTTGAATGGATTAGACCAGATGATGAGTGGCAAGCAATTTCACTAAGCTATACTTCGGGCACAACAGGAAATCCTAAAGGTGTCGTTTACCATCATCGAGGATCTTATTTAATGTCGATGGGAAGTATTAGCGCCTGGAACATGCCTAACCGCCTGACGTACCTATATACCGTTCCTATGTTTCACTGTAACGGCTGGGGATATCCTTGGACTTTGGCTATGCTGCATGCGCGTGTGATTTTTATTAGAAATATTGTTGTTAAAGAAATTTTTGAATTAATCGATGAATATGATGTAACGCATTTTGGAGGCGCTCCGATTGTTTTAAATATGATCTCCAACGCTCCAGTTGAAGATCAAAAAGCATTGAAAAATAAAGTTTATGTAATGACTGCGGGAGCCCCACCTCCCAGTTCAATTCTCCAAAAAATGGAGTCCTTGGGCTTTGAGGTTATGCATGTTTACGGGCTAACAGAAACTTATGGCCACGTTGTTCACTGTGCTTGGAATAAGGACTGGAATAGTTTAGCGGAAGATAAACGCTCTGAGTTAAAAGCTTATCAAGGAGTCCGCTATCCGCACACTGAAATGGTGTCGGTTATGAATCCAGATACGCTCGAACCCGTTCCTTCTGATGGAGAAACCATGGGTGAGATTATGATCCGAGGAAACACTGTGATGATGGGATATTATAAAAATGAAGAGGCTTCTCAAGAGTCTATGAAAAGTGGATGGTTTCACTCAGGGGACTTGGCAGTAATGCATCCCAGTGGATATATCCAAGTTAAAGATCGATCAAAGGATATCATCATTAGTGGGGGTGAGAATATCTCCTCAGTAGAAATCGAAAATATTATCACAAG
>CACLVL010000042.1 GCA_902610415.1 uncultured Alphaproteobacteria bacterium | reverse complement strand
TTTTTCTAAATCATTAGAGTCCATAATTCTTTCTGAAACCTGTTGATTATCTCGGAAAATCCCACACTGTTTTAATAAGTTATCTATAAGAGTAGTTTTGCCATGGTCTACGTGGGCAATAATTGCAAGATTCTTGATATCATTCATTGAGATAGGTGTCTTATAGATTAAATTTAGTTATTTAAAAGCTTATTTTTTGCTTCTGTTATTAAATTAGATAGATAATTATTTCCATCTTTATCAGGATGGAACTTTTTCATTAAATCGTAATATGATTTTTTAATATCCTCATCTGAAGCACCTTTTTTTAGTCCTAAAACAGAAAGAGCTTCCTCTTCTGTCATTTGTGACTTATCTGAGGATGATGAAGTTTGTTTATTCTGACTAATTATTACGTTTAAAATATTAAATCCACGTGGATCATTATTTTTAAGATCCTCTAATAACTTAGATACTTCATTTTGAGATAAAGATGAAAAAGAGCGGCCTTTAAATTCGCCTTCAATAATATTGATACTTGCTTGACGTGACTGAAGGATTATTTCAATTTGAAGATACTTTGTGTTTATTTTTGGTTTGAACTTTCCTCCAAAAGAGGATCGTGAAAATAAATTGAGAATACTTAATAGAGATGAGATTCTTCTAAAGAAAAGTAATGCGGGTGCTAAAGCCACAGGTAAAAAATTTAGCTTTCCTGAAAATATTAAGAAAAATCCTAAGATTATTATTAAGGTAATAATCAAATACTTTTTGTTTCGAGCAGATAATTGGTTTCCAAAAAAAACAAAAATACATAGTGCTACTATTGATAATAAAATTAAGAGTTTAATCATCCTAAATTAATGTTTATTTGCTTTATTCTTTGCACTCTTCCACAACTATACTTGTAATATGTGTATTTAATTGGGTTTTTTTTGTAATAATCTTGATGATATTCTTCAGCAAGGTAAAAGTTTTTAAAAGGTAAAATTAAAGTTTCAACATTTTGATTGTGATTTGTTTCAATTTTAGAAATATAAAAATTTACTTTATCTATAAATTCCTGGTCATTGCTAAAGATTGCACTTTTGTATGAATAGCCTTTGTCACAAAACTGACCATTGCTATCAAAAGGGTCAATATTTAAAAAAAAACTTTTGACTAATGTATCCAAGCTCACAATGTCTGAGTCGAAGACAATTTCTACAGCCTCTATATGACCTGTATTTCCACTTACAACCTCTCGATAGGTAGGATTTTCAACATGACCACCAGAGTAACCTGATTGAACATTAACAACCCCTTCTATTTCCTCATAGACCTCCTCAACACACCAAAAACAACCTCCTGCCAAGTAAATTGTATTAATTTTTGCAAAACTAAATAAGGGGAGCAAAACTAAAATAAATAAATATCTAAAAATCATATTGCGTTAATAAACAAACTACGAAACTTCAAAGTATTTAGACCGGGCTTTCCGTTTGAAATGGTATGTTTATCAACTTTTATTATGGGCATGATAAAGTTTGTGGCACTTGTCATAAATGCTTCATCTGCATTAAGAAGTGATTTAATTGAAAACTTCTTTTCCTCAAATTTAAATTTATTTTTTTTCAAAATTGAAATCAATTTGTGTCGAGTACATCCTTTTAAAATTCTAAAGTTAAGTGGATGTGTAATACATTTATTTTTCTTTATAATCCAAATACTCGAGGAGTTACCCTCAGTTATCATATTCCTTTTATCAAATAGTACTGCCTCATGAGATTTATTTTTCTTAGCATGATTTGCAGCTAAGACATTTCCTAGTAAAGATATGCTTTTAATATCAGATCTCTGCCATCTTACATCTGGATAAAGAGATGTTTTGACACCTTTTTGAGCGAGTTTATTTAAATATTCAAAATTTTTAAATATTGAATAAATAACAATGTTGGGTTTCAGGTTGTTCGAGTATTTGTGTTCCCTTGGGTTTTGATCTCCCCTAGTAATTTGTATATAAACTATTCCCATTTCTAATTGATTAATTTTTTTGATTTTTTTAGTAATACTTTCAATCTGATTTTCATTCAGATTAATTTTTATATCCATTTTTTTTAAGGAAACGAATAATCTGTTCAAATGAAGTTTAAAATCTACAAATTCATTCTTAAAAACAGCAATGACTTCGTAGACACCATCTGAGAACTGATAGCCTCTATCTGTAATACTGACAGTTGATTGACTGAGTGGTTTATATTTTCCATTGATATAACAGGTTGTCATAAGATTATCTTTTTGGTTATATTAGTATTATGAATCTTAAAAGACGAGATTTTATTAGAAAATTTTCTTGTGCGTGTTGTGCACCTCTATTCTTGCCCTCTTGTACTGAGGTTGCAATAACTAATCGAAAGCAACTCTCAATTATTTCTGATGAAAATATTAATCAACAAGCCCTTAAAGCTTATGAAAAAGTCAAAAAACAAGAAAATTTAATAGAGTCCGGACCTAATTATCGAGCAGTAAAAGAAGTTGGCCTCCGAGTTACAGAGTCTGTTGAGGAGTATTTTTTAAAGATGGGTCAGTCAGATACCATTAAAAACTATAATTGGGAGTTCATTTTAATAGATAGCAAAAATACTCTGAATGCTTGGTGCATGCCGGGTGGTAAAATTGCCTTTTATACAGGTATCTTAGATGTAACGGCTAATAACGATGGTTTAGCCTCAGTTATGGGTCATGAAATAGCACATGCTGTTGCGAGACATAGCGTTGAAAGAGCCAGTCAAGCGTTAGCTATTAACTTAGGAACAACAATTTTAGATATAGCTCTTGAGGGGGCACTATCCAACACTTCCGCTGATGATTATCTTGTAAACTTAGGTTTATCTTTGCCTTTTAACAGATTGCAAGAGTCTGAAGCTGATTATTTAGGCTTAGCCTTTATGACTATGGCTAATTATGATAATCATGAATCTTATAAGGTGTGGCTAAGAATGGCTGAGGCTCAAAAAGGAAATACTCCTCCAGAATTTTTATCCACGCATCCCTCTCCTAAAAATCGTATTGAAAAACTTAAGAATTGGATACCCGAGGTCGACTTAAGATTTACCTAAAAGCGTTGTTTTGTCATACTTCCAACAATTAAGAAATTATCTATATTGTTATTATGAACAAAGTTATTAAGTTAAAAAAACAACCAAAAACCAGTGAATCTGATAGCATTAAACAGCTAAACAGTAAGCTAAATAAGCTTGATAAAAAAATTGATAATCTCTACGTGAGATTAGACGGACACATTAATAAGATTGATAAGGTTTATTCTAGATTAGAGGAGCATTTTTCAGGTATTGAAAAACTACTATCCTTTTTTAAATTTAGAAAATAATTACTTCAATAGCTCATAATTAATATCTTCAGAAGATCCCAATAAACTTTCATAATTATTCGAAAACCATTGCTTTATTTTCGATTTGTTAATAATGACAGGATTTCTTTTATGAATAAACTCAATACTCTCTAAAGAGGATTTTGTTAAGATCGAAAAGTAATAAGTATTATCAATTAAACTAAATACAGCTGCAAAAAAACTAACTTGTGACTCAGTATACAATTTATATTTTTGTTTTTGTGTATCAGTACTCATCCACTCAAAATAAAAATTAAAGGGTACCAGACAACGATTATTCACAATTAGTTTATTACTGAATAATTTTTCTTGAACAGTCTCTGATCGAATATTGAATAGTGTTTTTCCTTTTGGCAGCCAGTCAAATAATAAACCCCATTTAGATTGTTTAAATAAATATTTTGAATTATGTTGTAAAATAATAGGCGCCTCAGTAGCTGGAGAGATATTATCATTATTATATTTAAAAATAGGTTTAAAGTTATTTATGGTTTCTTGTTTGAAATAAGATTGGTTATCTTTGAGATTAAGCGAATATCTTCCGCACAAAGTTAAATTTTTCTAAAGTTCAAGTAATTGGATATATCAAAGTCTTTATATGAAACTCTCAAACCTAAAAACTTAAAATAATCATCTCTAATTTTAGTTCCAAGAGGTGTATCAGTATAATTATCTAAAACACTACTGATATTTTTTTTGGCCTCAATAACAATATCTTTAGGTAGTTGTCTAAATTCCACGCCCAATGATTTTAATTTTTCTATAGCCAC
>CACLVL010000041.1 GCA_902610415.1 uncultured Alphaproteobacteria bacterium | reverse complement strand
GCAAGTAAATTAAAACTGGAATTAAAGCAGAGAAGCTGGCTATTGAAAAAATAACTGTATCTTTATAAAGATCACCGATTAGTTTTATGATTGTGTCTGCGATGGAAAATAACAAAAAGGCAAAAGTACCTAAAATATATATTAAGTGTTTTTTACTCTCTAATTGAGACATGGAATTTACTTCTATATCTCATTACCAAGAGTAATACGAACACTTTAATAATCAGTGGAATAAAAAAATAAAATATCATTATATTGGGAATATTGGGGTGTAATGAGAAATTAATAGACTGTAAATAGCCATAACCAGTTAATGCGATACCTGCAGCGATACCAATGGCTGCTTTCTTAATTATTGAGAAGAATGAAGTAAAGATCTGAGATAAACGATTGTCATTATTTTGATCAAGAATATCTGCTAATTCAATTTGAGGTATAATAAGATCAATTCCAATCCCAATACCAGTGATTAAAATGACAAATAAATATATTTGCCAACTGTTGCTATTTGTAAAAATAACAAAAAGGAAACCAAATATAGTTAGGCTAGTACCAAACTGAAGAAGAAACATATTTGAAAACTTTCTTCCGTACAAATACCAGAAAGGTGTAGATATCAATGTTATTAAAAAATATAAAATTAATAAATATCCTGCATATTCAGTAAGCCCTAAATAATCTGAAACGAATAAAATAAATAAATTTGCAGTAAAGTTATTAGCAAGTAAGTTAAAAAATGTTATATAAGAAAAAGATACAATCTTTTTATTTTTTTCTATAAATGATTTTAGTTGTACCCAAGAAATTTCGTTTGACTTATAATTTAGCTCGTCGTCATAAAATAAATAAAAAATTAACCCCCCTGTAATAGCTAAGATAATAAAAATTAATCCGCTTATTTTTATTACGTTTGGGTTTAACAAATCAACACCCTGAAGTTTTGAAATGACAGTTGGAATAATTAAAGCTGATAATACTCCTAAAATTGCAAATATTTCTTTAATTGCAGCTAAACGGAATCTTTTTTTTAATATTTTTTTTTGATCTATTACAATTGAATCATAAGGAATAATTGCAATTGAGTAACTAATCAAAGCTAAATTATAAAAGAAAATGAAAGAATAAATGTTATCTGATTGAATAACATAAAGACCAAATAGGGAAAAAATAAATACTATTATACCAAGAAGGATTTGGTTTTTTTTTGAGCGACCTGAAATAATTCTTTTTTCTGATAGGTAGCCAATTAAAAAGTCTGAAATAACATCAAATAATCTAGATGTTAATATTACTAAACCAATAACACTTAAGGGGATACCTATTGATAAATTGTAAAATGTTGGCAAAAAAATAAATAATAATAAAAAACTTCCAGCAAGATAAAATGATTGAAAACTATAGGATAAAATGGATTTAAGGTTCATTTCTTGATTTTTGTGATTGAACAACTTTGACTATATCAAAATATTAACTAGTGTTCAGTTAGCATTCATGCGGGGGCTGATTCGGTATTTCACTTTCCTCCTCTATATGTCGAGTCAGCCGTTCCTTTATACTCTATATCTAGTATCTGCCTCTTAATTTTTTTTCCCCACATATACTCGCCAAGATTTCCGCTTTTCGTTAATACTCTATGACATGGGACTAATAAACCCACAGGGTTCTTCCCAACCGCAGATGCGATAGCTCTTACAGCTTTTGGTTTTTTTATCTTTATGGCAAGATCAGAATAAGAAATTGTTTTACCATAGGGAATTTTTAAAATCTCCTTCCATACTTTTTTTTGTAATGTTGTTCCGTTAATAAATTCTATTTTAAGATGTGATGGTTTTTGAATTTTTCCTTTAAAAAACTCAGATATATAAATATTAACTTTTCTAAAGATCAATCCTTTACTTGGATTGTAAAGGTTTATGATACTCTTTATTCTTATATCGTTATATTTAATTAAATAATGAATACCTTTTGGGCTATCTAGAACAAAAAACTTACTGATTGGTGTTTCGATAAAATCAAAACAATAACTCATTAATTAAACATTTTTTTTACTTTGTCGAAAAACCCCTCTGTCATTTTTGAATTTTTCTTGGTAAGAGTGTCATTAAATTTATTTAGAATTTTTTCTTGATCCGCTGATAAATTTACTGGGGTTTCAGCGTGTACTCTAACAATCATATCCCCTCTAGTTTTTGCTCTTAATATACTCATACCCTTACCTTTTATTCTTAATTTGTGTCCCGACTGCATACCCTTAGGAATTGAGACGTTAACCATTTTTTTTTCTATTGTGGGAACTTCAATATTACCCCCCAAAGTGGCAGTAGTGAAAGGTATAGCAACATCACATATAATGTTATCTCGCTCTCTTTGGAAAAGTTTGTGGTTATTTACATTGATAAAAACATAAAGGTCACCGTATGTGCCCCCTCTTTCTCCGGCCTCTCCCTCTCCACTCATTCTAATTCTGTTACCAGTTTCAACCCCTGCAGGAATTTTGATTTGCAGTTTCTTATTTTGTTTTACTCTACCCGTATTACTGCATTTTGAGCATCGGCCCTTCATTTCTTGGCCTGTTCCGCCACATCTTCCACAAGTTCTCTCCATAGAAAAAAAGCCACTTTGTGTTCTAACTTTTCCATATCCTTGGCAAGTAGAGCAGCTTTTATAACTGTGTTGTTCGGGACAATTGATCATTTTAGGTATAGTTACGTCCAACGCTTTTCCAGAAAAAGCTTCTTCTAAGTCAATTGTGATATCGTAACGTAGGTCATCGCCTCTACTTTCGCGTTGCCCGCCTTCACCAAAGGCACCAAATATATCCTCAAAAATATCTGAAAATCCGCCAAAGCCCTGCTGTCCAAACCCACCAGTTCCGCCACCGCCCTGTTCAAAAGCAGCATGACCAAACTGATCGTATGTTTGTCTTTTTTTGGGGTCTTTTAAAATTTCGTAAGCTTGGCTTACATCTTTAAATTTCTGTTCTGCGGAAGCGTCACCCTGATTACGATCAGGATGATATTTCATAGCTAGTTTACGGTAGGCACTTTTTATATCATTGTCACTAGCTTCACGGGATATACCAAGAGTGTCATAAAAATCCTCAGCCATAATAAATTAACGCAAGCTAAGATTTACTGTCCGCTTGCTTTTTTATCGTCGTCTACTTCTTCGTAATCAGCATCGATAACATCATCATCATTTTTATTTTCATCAGATTTATTTTCTTGCTGTGGTTGTTCTTCACCAGGTGCTTCAGTTGATTGCTGATCTTTATACATCGCTTCACCCATCTTCATAGATGATTGAGTAAGATCTTGTGTTTTTTGTTTTATCACTTCAGCATCATTTTTTTCAAGGGCCTCTTTTAAATCTTTCAAGTCAGCTTCTATCTTAGACTTATCTTCAGGACTTATTTTATCCCCATGCTCTTTGATATTCTTTTCAACTTGGAAAACTAAACTGTCTGCTTGGTTTTTTACATCAACTTCTTCTCTTTTTTTCTTATCTGTTTCTGCATTAGCCTCTGCATCTTTTACCATTTTGTCGATCTCTTCATCTGACAAACCTCCAGATGCTTGAATTTTGATCTGCTGTTCTTTTCCTGTGGATTTATCTTTTGCAGACACGTTGACAATGCCATTAGCATCGATATCAAATGTTACTTCAATTTGAGGAGTTCCTCTTGGTGCTGGGGGTATGCCAACTAGATCAAATTGACCAAGAAGCTTATTATCAGCAGCCATTTCTCTTTCACCTTGGAAAACCCTTATAGTAACTGCATTTTGATTATCTTCTGCAGTTGAAAAAACCTGACTTTTTTTTGTTGGAACAGTCGTATTTCTCTCGATTAACTTGGTAAAAACTCCTCCTAATGTTTCAATACCGAGTGAAAGTGGTGTTACATCTAAAAGCAATACATCTTTTACATCACCTTGAAGAACACCTGCTTGGATTGCAGCACCCATGGCTACAACTTCATCGGGGTTAACACCCTTACTTGGGTCTTTACCAAAAAAGTTCTTAACAATTTCAGTTACCTTAGGCATTCTTGTCATTCCACCAACTAAGATCACATCATTAATATCGCTTGCTGAAAGGCCCGCATCGCTTAAAGCTTTTTTACAAGGTTCAATGGTGCTCTGAAGAAGGTCATCAACCAACTCTTCAAGTTTAGCTCTTGTTAATTTTACATTTAGGTGTTTTGGCCCAGATTGATCTGCTGTAACAAAAGGCAAGTTAACATCTGTTTGTGTAGAACTTGAAAGTTCGATCTTTGCTTTTTCAGCAGCCTCTTTTAGACGTTGTAATGCTAATTTATCATTTTTTAAATCTATGCCTTGCTCTTTTTTAAATTCACTAGCTAAGAAATCAATAATTCTTAAATCAAAATCTTCTCCACCTAAGTGGGTGTCACCATTAGTAGACTTAACCTCAAATACACCATCTCCTACTTCTAGAA
>CACLVL010000040.1 GCA_902610415.1 uncultured Alphaproteobacteria bacterium | reverse complement strand
AGGGGTATTAAACTTGCCAAGGATGATAAAGTAGTTTCAGTTTGTAGTCTTGTTCATAATAAAATATCCATCGACGTAAGAGAGTCTTATTTAAAAGCAAAGAACGAAGCTAAAAAAGACTTATCTAAAATAAATAAAAAATTTCAAGAACTTGCCGAAACTGAGGAGTATCTTCTATCTATTACTGAAAATGGATATGGAAAATTAAGCTCTGCTTATGAATATAGAATTACAAATAGAGGAGGATCCGGAGTGACTAATATTACAATAACACCAAAAAATGGAAGAGTAATTCAATCTCTAAAAGTAAATTTAGATGATAATATAGCTTTAATATCAGACTCTGGTAAATTATTAAGGTGTAATGTTGGAGATAATATTAGAGTTGTAGGTCGTGTATCACAGGGTGTATCTGTCTTTAAGATAGATGCAAAAGAAAAAATAGTATCTGTAGCTCGATTAGAAGATTAAATTATAAATGTCAAAAATAGGTATCTACCCAGGATCTTTTGATCCAATTACTTATGGTCATCTTGATATAATTCAAAGGAGCCTAAATGTTGTTGATGAGTTGATAATTGGAGTATCAAACAATAAATCTAAAGATCATTTAATATCAGTTGATGATAGATTAGAATTGATAAATCAATCTATTCAATCATTGCCAAAAGAGGATTTAGATAAAATTAAAGTTGAAAAATTTGATAATTTACTTGTTCATTATGTCAAATCAAAAAATGCTTCTTTAATCATAAGAGGTCTAAGAGCTGTATCAGATTTTGAGTATGAATTTTTAATGACAGGAATGAATAGAACTATAGACAACGAGATAGAAACAATATTCTTAATGTCTTCAGAAAAATATCATTTTATTTCATCAAGATTTATAAAAGAAATTCATAAATTAGGTGGGGATATTTCTAAAAGTGTTCCTAAACCAGTTCTTGATTTCTTATCAAAAATTTGAAATGTTCACATTTTCTACTTGGGCCCATAGCTCAGCCGGTAGAGCACCTGACTTTTAATCAGGGTGTCGCAGGTTCGAATCCTGCTGGGCTCACCACTTCTTTCACAAGAAGTTTTGAGAAGATAAAATGATCACAGTATATTTAGCAGGCGAAATTCATAGTAATTGGCGTGAAGAAATTATTAATTTTTGCAAAGTAGAAAAATTAGATATTAAGTTTACTTCACCTGTAACAAATCACGAAAACTCCGATAATGTTGGTGTAGAAATATTAGGTGTTGAAGAAAAGAATTTCTGGAAAGACCAAAAAGGAGCTAATATTAATTCAATTAGAACTAAAAAGTCTATCCAAGATTGTGACTTAGTAATTGTTAAGTTTGGAGAAAAATATAAGCAATGGAATGCTGCCTTTGATGCAGGTTATGCAGCAGCTCTCAACAAGTCAATAATTGTTATTCATAACGAAGATCAACAACACGCTTTAAAAGAAATAGATGCCGCTGCTTCAGCAGTAGCAAGTGATACAAAGCAAGTTATTCGTATCTTAAAATATGTATTAGAAGGTTCTTTATAAATTTATTTTGCTGTCCATCCACCATCTATGACTAATGATGATCCTGTCATCATTGATGATGCATGAGAGGCCAAATAAACAACAGCGGTGGCTATATCACTTTCAGTAGCAAATCTCCCAAGAGGAATATTATTCAAAGTTTTCTTTTTAAAACTTTTATCTAGGAAGAATTTTTTTACCATAGGTGTTTCAATAAAAGTAGGACATATAGAATTCACTCTAATGTTGTTAGAAGCTAAGTCTATCGACATACCTTTAGTTAATCCCTCAATACCAAATTTTGTCATGTTATAAGTGCTTCTATTAGGGGCTCCAACTTTGCCTAATTGAGAAGACATATTAATAATACTCCCACCAATAGATTTTCTATTTTTAGATTGTAACATTTTATTAGATGCTAATTGAGCTATGTGAAAAGCTGATTTGATATTTAAATCAACCATATAATCCATATCTTTCTTTTTAATTTTTGTAAAATGTGAAGGAATATTAGTGCCAGCATTATTTACTAGAATATCAAGTTTCTTAATTTTACTAAAAATATCAATCACTTGGTTATTATTTAATATATCACATACAAAATATTTACATTTTCTTTTTAATTTTATTATATCTTTTTCTACTTTTACAAGATCTGATTCAGTCCTACTTAAAATAATTAAATTTGCGCCAGCTTCAGCAAGGGCTATTGCTGAAGCTCTTCCAATGCCTTTTCCTGCACCAGTGACTAAAGCTATTTTATTTTTTAAATCTAAACTCTTTAAATACATTCTTAATATTTCTAGTTATTTTTAATTTTAGATACAGGTTTTCCGTATCCAACATTAATACCACCATACCTTCTTGCTCGAACATTACATTGTTCTGCATGACCTATAAAGCCCTCTAAGTGTGATAATCTTGAGCCATACTCAGCTATTTTTGTAGCTGCTTCATCAGTCGTTATCTTTTGATAAGTATGTGTCTTAATAAATTTTCCAACCCATAACCCTCCTGTGTATCTTCCTGCTTTTTTGGTTGGCAAAGTATGATTTGTTCCTATTACTTTATCGCCGTTAGCAACATTAGTCCTTGCACCTAAAAATAAAGCTCCATATGAGGTCATATTTTCTAAAAACCAATCATCTCTGTTGGTCATTACCTGAACGTGTTCAGAAGCAATTTCATTAGCTTTTAACAACATCTCTTCATAAGTTTCACAATAAATTACCTCACCATAATCTCTCCAGCTTACACTTGCTGTATCTTTTGTAGGTAGAATTTCTAGGAGTCTATCTATTTCTTTTAGAGTTTCTTGTGCCAGTTTTTTTGAGTTTGTTATCATTATAGCAGGGGAGTTGTAGCCATGTTCTGCTTGACCTAGTAGATCTGTAGCGCATATCTCTGCATCTACAGTGTCATCACAAATAACCATAGTTTCTGTAGGTCCTGCAAATAGATCAATACCAACTCTGCCAAATAATTGTCTCTTAGCTTCAGCAACATACGCATTCCCTGGTCCAACGAGCATATCTATAGGTTTAATTGTTTCTGTTCCAATAGCCATAGCACCAACTCCTTGCATTCCACCTAAAACATATATCTCATGTGCCCCTCCCATTTTCATAGCTGTTACTACCGCAGGATTTGGTCTTCCTTGAAAAGGTGGTGTTGTGGCTATAATTCTAGGTACACCAGCAACTGATGCTGTAACAACTGACATATGCGCAGATGCTACCATTGGAAATTTTCCAGCAGGTACGTAACATCCTACAGCTTGAACAGGAATATTTTTGTGACCAAGAATTACACCTGGTTGCGTTTCTATTTCCATCTCATTTAATGTTTTTAATTGTGCTAAAGCAAATGATCTAACTTGCTCTTGAGCAAATTTAATATCATCAATATCTTCTTCAGATACTTTATTAGATAATTCATTAATTTCTTCTTCTGATAGTTTAAAGTTAGTAGGGTAGTAATTATCAAATTTTTCTGATAGTTCTCTGATATATTCATCTCCTCTTAACTCAATTTCTTTTAATGTATTTTCAACAATCTCTTTGACTTTTTCATTATCATCAAGTCTTTGTTTCTCGTTAGTACTTTTCTTAATGTATTCTATTGCCATAATTATTTTTTATGTATCATTTTTAAAACATCAACATCCAACTGAAACAAAATATGAGCTATATCAATAGGTACCCAATTTTCTCTTATAAGTCCTTCATTGTGTAAATAAAAATCCATTACTCTCATTGTTATTATTTTTTGTGTAGCCTCATAACCAAGCCAATCGCTTGAACCATGTGTTGCCTGAATACTGTGCCAACCACCTGTCATCGAATAATTGCCATCGCCAATTTCTATGTAATGACCAATTTTCCAATAGTCTCTATCTTTAAAAGTTAATCTAAATGGTAATTGATGGTGTTCTACAAATCCCTTTAGACCCCTTGCTGTGCCAATACCACACGGTCCATACCACATCATTTTTGGATGCCAATAATCTTTTTGAGGATGGTTTATTAATTTTTCTCTGACTGTATCTTTAGTAGCTCCCACCTCAGTTTCCGGTTTTATATTTAGACTTCTTTGCATAGTAAGTCCTTGATCTAGGGTGGAGGCTGATAAATTTGAATCTAGGTTTTCAAAGGTTGTTCCATCTCCTGTGATAGGTCCTGGCCACATTTCTTCAATTCCTAAAGACGGATTTACAGGCCAAAAACCTGCTTGTCTTATAAAGTCCATAATATCGATTAAGATATGTGAGTTTATAATTTTTTCATTTTCTATTTGATGAACTTCACATATTCGTAAATGTATAGTTTTTCCATTCGATGGAACTCCTAACCAAGGATGAGCAAAAGTACCTGTTAAATGACCAACTGTAGATACATAAACTCTATTTTGAAAACTTCCTCCAATGATCAAATTATCTCTTCTTTCTAAGTCGGGAAAAGAATAAATTAAAGGTTTCCAAAGTGTGTCGATTATTTCATCAACACCTTTCAATTCGTTTACTGGATGAAAAGCATAGATCTCAGCATTTTCATCATATGCATTCTTAATATTATGGCTTAAATCATCAAGATTAGACTCAGAAATTTTTTTTAGTATATTTCTTATTTTTTTTTTATTTAAAATATTTTCTTTAGGATCC
>CACLVL010000039.1 GCA_902610415.1 uncultured Alphaproteobacteria bacterium | reverse complement strand
GTGGTATTGATGAGGGGGCAACTCTCGTAGCTGGTGGAGCTGGTAGACCATCTAATTTTGAAAAAGGCTACTATGTTAAACCAACAGTATTTACGAATGTTAAAAATGAAATGAGAATAGCTAAAGAAGAAATTTTTGGTCCAGTTCTGTCTATTATTCCATTTGACTCTGAAGAAGAGGCAATTTCAATCACTAATGATACCCCATATGGTCTTGGTAATTTTTTGCAAACAGAAGATAAAGAAAGAGCTAGAAGAGTATCAAAACAACTTAGAGCTGGTGTAGTTCAAATTAATGGAAATGCTCCAGACTCAGGAACGCCTTTTGGTGGATACAATCAATCTGGAAATGGTCGAGAGGGCGGAACATGGGGCCTACATGAATACTTGGAAGTTAAAGCGATAAGTGGGTGGAAGTAGATGATAGGATTTGTCATGGTTGGAACAAACGATTTAGACAGAGCTATTGATTTTTATGACACTATTCTTGAAATAATCGATTTAAAAAGAGTTGAAAAAACAGAAACATACGGGTCTTATGCCCCAAAATCAAATTCCGAAGCAATAGAATTCTATGTTACTGTTCCGCACAATAAAGAAGATGCCACTGTGGGTAATGGAACTCAAATTTCTTTTTACATTGACAAAAAAGAGACTGTTGACTTGTTTCATTCAACTGCAATAAGCTTAGGCGCTAAAGATGAAGGCGCACCTGGTGAAAGATATGAGGGTGAGTATTATTCATACCTTAGAGATTTAGATGGTAACAAGATTTGTGGTTACACGTATTTCACTAAGTAGAAATATAATTAATTTCAATGTCTTACTCTAATATTGAAAATAAATTAAATTCTGGTGACATTGTACTTTTAGATGGTGGAATGGGTGCAGAATTAGAAAGCCTTGGAGCTTCTATGGATAAAGATCTTTGGTCGGGGAGATGCTCTATTGATGAACCTGATATTGTGTACAAAGCACATCAAAACTTCATAAATTCAGGTGCTGATATCATAACTACAAACACATATGCTAGCACTCCAATTTCTATGAAAGAGTATGGTTATGAACATCACATTGAAGAATGGAACAATGCCAGTGTGAATATAGCTAAATCAGTGGCAAATAATTCTGATCGTGAAATAGCTGTAGCAGGTTCAGTATCAACATATGGTAGTTGGGATAAAATTGAACCTAAATATTTAAAACCAGGTTTTATCCAACAGATAAACATTTTATCTAATGCTGGTGTAGATTTAATTATTCTTGAAGCAATGACTTCATCAATAAGAACTATTGAGTCATTATTAGATAGCTCTGATCAATTTGATCTACCAGTTTGGCTTTCAATATCATGTGCTTTAGATAGAAAAAGTAATAAGCTTATGCTTGGCTATCAAGAAAGTTTAAATAACTCTGAAGCTTTTTTTTATGATGATTTTGAAAGCACAATAATTAAATTTAAAGATATTCATAATGGACCTATTTTAATAGCTCACTCTGATATTAAGGTTGCTAATCAAGCAGTTATGATTGCTAAAAAAAACTATGGTGGAATTGTTGGTGTATACCCTAATAATGGTTTTTTTAAAAAACCTAATTGGAACGTTATAGAGAGTATTTCCCCAAAAGATTATTTAGAGGAAGCACAACAGTGGGTTGATAATGGTGCCCAAATAGTAGGGGGCTGTTGTGGAATTAGTCCTAACCATATCAAAGCACTATTAAATTTAAAAAATTAATTCTTATCTAAGATTGAAAATTTATAAGAAGATGTATTTTCCATTAGTAAATTCGTATCAATTTTTACTCCTATTCCCTCTCTATTATCTAATTCAATAAATCCATTATTTATTTCGAAGTTTTTATTACAAAACTTTAAAGTATATGGAATATACTCAGGGAAATATTCAGCCATCTCTGTATTAGGAAAACTCATACATAAATGTACCATCGCTGATGCTGCTATTGACATAGAATTCCAACAATGAGGAGAAACTCTAACATTATTTTTATTTGATAGTTCTATTATTTTTATCATATCAATAATTCCCCCAACACTTGAAATATCTGGATTAAAAATATCAACAGCATCTGCTGCTAGAGTTTCAACAAAATGATTTATTCCACATTGTTTTTCTCCTGTAACAATTCTCAAACCTGTTTGATTTTTAATATATTTCATTGACCGAGTAGCCTCACCATCAACTGGCTCTTCAAACCAATAAGGTTTAAATTCCTCAATAAGAGGAGCTAATTTTATAGGAATATTAGTATCTTTAGGACATGCTAGATCTAACATAAGAGGTATATTAAATCCCAATGTCTTCCTTATTTTTGAGACACAGATAGCAGCTTGATCAATTGTTCTTTTTTGAAGAGGATATATTTTTATACCACCATAACCCTGATTTAATATTTCTTCACATCTAGATGATAATGTTTCATCATTTTTAAAATCTTCACTCCAAATAGTAGCGTAAACGGGAACTTTATCTCTATATTCACTCGATAAAATTTTATATAGAGGTTTTTTTTTCTTTTTACCCTCAATATCCCAAAGACTCATTTCAATAGCACTAGTTGCAGCAGAAAAATCAATCCCACGATGCCCATCTGCAATCACTTCAACTTCCTTATGAAATCTGTCTGGTGTTAAATTTTCTATATGTGATATTGAATTAACAAGATTATGAATAATTTCTACAACACCTTTTTCTCTTGTAGGCAATGTAAATGCTTCACCCCATCCATAATATCCCTCATTGGTAGTCAGCTTTAGAAATATAAAAGGTTTAATTTGCGACCATCCATCATCACTTGGTATAGATTTGGAAATCCAGGTTTCTACTTTATTTAAAAAACTCATTTATTTATTTAAAATTTTTCAATTAATTTCTTTAAATGTGTGTCACTTACACCACAACACCCACCAATTATTTGTATTTGATCATCAATGAACTCTAAACAGGAATTTGCAAACTCATCTTCTGTGCTCATAGCAATAGCCTCATGAGTACTAGTATCAAATTTATGTATTTCAGGATAATACATCATTGGACCTTTCCAATGATCTTTTATTATTTTCAATCCACCAGAACTATCTTGAAACCATGTGTGCATAATACCATAAACATCTCCACCAATATTTGTAAGTGTTTTTATTATGTCTTCAAATTTAATAATTTCATCTTCGGGTAAAAATTTTGGTTGCTCCTTGTACTTTTCTTCATCATAAATTAGTGATTTTTCTTTTTCTGCTCTAAAATTTCTCCCAACTATACTGTTGTCAAATTTACTTTCACAACAACTTAGACCAACCCATACAGGAAGACCAGTCTTTAACGCTGCATTTAGTAATATTTCAGAGTGGTTTATATCAAGTAACATTTCTAAAATTAATAGATCTACCCCAGAGTCTTTTAGTATGTTAGCAGCTTCAATATAATTTCTTTCTTCTTGTTTATATGAAGGAATAAACTTTGGATTAGGTACAAATTCATTTTCTTTCAATGCAAAAAAATTTGACAGACTTCCTGCTATAGCAACTTTATCAGTTTTATTAGTATTTATGATTGCTTTTCTTGCTAATTCAACAGATTTAATTAAAAATTTTTCTGTTTCATTTTTGCGATTCAAGCTATCTAGTACGTGTCTACTTGTTGCAAATGTATTTGCGGTAATAATATCACAACCTACATTTATAAAATTTTCATGAACTTTGACTACTATATCAGGTGAGGTAATCGTAGCTAGTGCAGCAAATGCTGGACTCATATTTCCACCTAGTTTTGCTATCTCTGAACCATTTCCACCATCTAAAAAAATTTTTGATTTATTTTTTAATTTTTCTTTGAATATCATGTATTTTTTAGATTTGGTGCTAGAACAACTGCTAAAATTCCTCCAATCACAATCATTGAGCTTCCAATTATTTCTCGTAAACCAAATGGTTCATCTGTCAGAATACTTGAGCTTGTGACTCCAACTAATATTTCGGATAAAAAGAGTATTGAACATAAACCAGCTCCTAATTTACTCGGTGACCAAAATATAACCACGCCTGTAGGTATAAAATAAAAAACTGATATGAAGAAAAGAAATGAGGACATAGCAACAAATGAATCTATTGTAGGCATTGGTCCTAGATAATCTGTTAAAAAGAAGCCAGCAACTATGTTAAACAATGTACCATAAAAAAAGAAAGAAAAAATTGTAGGAAATACACCATCAGTCTTAACTATTTCCAAACGTATCATTCCTGCAGCAAACAATGCTCCACCAGCAAGAGCCAACCAATCACCTGCATTCTCTGGCAATGGAATAATTGTTTGTTTACTAAATACAATCCATAATCCTCCTAGAGCTAAACCAAGTGTTAATGCTCTTTCAACTCCTGGTTTTTTCTTCAAAAATAAAATCTCAAAAATAGTTGTCCAAATGGGAGTCATATAAAAAAGAATTAATGCACGAACTACGTCAGTTAGAAGAAAACTCAATGCATAACAAATAAACCCACCTCCACAAAGTAACCCTGTTATAGGTAACTCTAAACCAAAAGTCCTTCCTTTAACTTTTCGCCATAATGCAATAGGGGATAATATTAGAACTCCAATAATCATTTGTGCAATAGTTCCCCAACCTCCTGTCAGCCCACCATCTTCTAAAATTCTTTGAGGTAACCAATATATTCCCCATGATCCAGCTGATATAGCTAATGCAAATGCTATTTTGTAATGATGAGGATGTCTCATAATTAATTAATCTAGCAGAGGTTTAAACTTACTAAAGTTAAATATCTCTTCATACTTTTTTACAAAAGCAAATAATTTCAAATCACTTTTGTTTTTTCCAATTATTTGCATACCCATAGG
>CACLVL010000038.1 GCA_902610415.1 uncultured Alphaproteobacteria bacterium | reverse complement strand
AGATGCAACTTTAATATTAAAAATTGAGAATCTTTCATTAAAAGTATTGGTATGCTGCATTGCAAGTAAAGTTGTTGGCACAACGATTACAAATTGAAAACCTGATAAATATGTTGCGCAGGCTATTCTTAATGCTACTTCTGTTTTACCAAATCCAACATCACCACATATTAGGCGATTGGCTGGTTTCTCTAGTTTTAAGTCATTCAAGGATTGTTCTATAGAATTTAATTGATCTTCTGTCTCAACAAATGGAAATTGTTTATTAAACTTTTCAAGATCAGAGTTATTATATTGAAACTCTTTAATACTAATAGTCGATCTCTTAGCTGCATTTTTTAATAACTTATTGGCAAGAAATCTAATTTTTTTCTTAACTGATGTTTTTCTTAACAACCAGTCATTTGTGCCTAATTTATCAAGAAGAAGGCCGCTATCATCAAAACCGTACCTTGTAATAAAATTTAAATTTTCAATTGGTAATAAAAGCTTATCGTTACCTCGATAAATTAATCGAATAAATTCTCTTATACGATTACTAACTTCAATATTATCAATAGAAACAAATCTTCCAATACCGTGCTTTTGGTGAACGACCGCATCTCCTAAGGAAAGGTCATTAAAATTAATAATTGTATCTAAGTTTGTTTTTTTGGTTGAATAAGAATTTTTGTTTAAATGTATTATACCATCAAATAAATAATCTTTAGATATTACAGTCTTATTAAAATAAAAGTTTCCACCATATTTAGTATTTATTTTATGTTTTTGATGGAATTCTTTTTCAATTGGAGTGGGATTATTACCAGTATGAAAATAAATAGAAATGCTCATCTTAGACAAATCATCTAAAGAAGTATTTGATGTAATTTTTAATGATTTTGGAGAACTAGATGAAATATTTGTTAATTTAAAATTTTTAATTTTATCTTCATCTAAATAGTAATTTGAAAAAGGTGTCTCAGTGTTAATTTGATTATAAATAGCTTTAAGAGAATTTAGTTTTTCTTTTAATATTATATCACTTCTATTAATCGTATAAATTTCATATTCACTTATAATATCTTCTAAGTAACTTTTGTTTGTATTTGGTTCTAAGGATTCAATATTAGGATTAATAATCACAACATTTTCTATCTCTTCTTTATAAGTAAGTTGTGTTTGTGGATTGAATTCTTTTATGGACTCAATCATGTTATCAAAAAAAGAAATACGATATGGATTATTATTGTTGTTGTAGATATCTAAGATATCTCCTCTAAGTGAAAATTCGAGTTTATTATAAGCATTTGCTTGATTTGAATGATTAAATTCGATTAATTTATTTAGTATTAAATTTGAGTCTATTATTTGATACTTAGAAAGAAATAGAAAATGATCTACATCATTTTTAATTTGAAATTTTTTTAGTAAGTTATTACATGTTAAAATAATTATATCGTTATCAGTTAGTGCTCTTAGTTTATCTGATCTATCAAGTAAAATGTCTGATGCTGAGTTTTCAAAACTAAAAGGAAGAGAATCATGAGCTGGAAAATAGCAAATTTTCTTTTGAGGATAGTGCAACTTAAGTATATTTTCATAATCTATTGCTATTTTATCGTCCTCACACAATAAAATAGAATTCTTACTAAAATTGATATCCTGGTTTTCCAATACTATTTAGATAGATTTATAATTTTTAGGTATTTAACTTTATCCTCTTTAAAAGACTCATTAAAAAATACATCAAATATATATTGTGTTTCATTCTTTAATAAATCATCTAAGAGATCAATTAGTTCAACATCGTTAGTTTTTTTAAGTTTTATGTAAATTTTCTCAAAAATTACGTCTAATTCTTTTATACCTAATGTTTGACATCGATATTTTAATTTTTTTAATTTATCTTCGTTACTTATCATGAGTGACAATAGTTTCGATTTCTTATATCAAAATGTAGACAAACTTAAAGGAATAGGTCCAAAGAAAGCTTCATATTTAAGAAACTTAAATATAAATGCAGTAATTGATGCATTTTATAATCTACCAAGTAGATCAATTGATCGCACCCAAGATATTAATTTTAAAAACCTAGAAAAAGGACAAACTATTACAACCTTAGTAAAAGTCAAAAAGCATCACTATCCTTTCAACACTAAGTTACCCTATGTTATTGAATGTGTTAAGGGATCTTTGATTATAAATATAATTTATTTTTCGATAAAAAGTAATTTCCTCAGAACCAAGTATCCTGAAAATAAAGAGTTAATAATTAGTGGGAAAGTTTCTTTTTATAAAAGTAATCTAAGTATTGCGCACCCTGATTATATAGAAGAAATTGAAAATGAGGATAAATTAAGAACATTTGAAAATATTTACCCCCTCACAAGAGGAATAACATTAAAAGACATAAGAATAATTTTGAAGGAAGCTAAAAATTATTTAGAAAACTTTGATGAATGGCTTAATATTAATTTGATAAAAAAATATAATTTTTTATCTTTCAATGACTCTCTCACAAAAATACACTTTCCTTTAGTAAAAGAGGATATTGAAAATAGAGATTTATATAGGAAAAGACTGGCTGTTGATGAACTGGTTTCTAATTACTTTGCTATAAGATATTTAAAAGAAAAGACAAAAAAGAAAAATGAAAGCTTAAATCTAGACTTCATTTTACAACAAAGATTAATAGAGAAATTACCTTTTAAATTAACTACAAATCAACAAGACGTTATCATTGATATAAATAACTTAAATAATACTCAGTACAGAGAAACAGTCTTATTACAAGGTGATGTTGGCTCAGGTAAAACTATCGTATCTTTACTAACAGCACTTCCATTTCTTCAAAAAGGTTTACAAGTTGCCTATATGGCTCCTACTGAAATATTAGCTAGTCAAATATATAATAATGTAATTAAATTTTTAAATAATGATGAGGTAAAACCCATTTTACTCACAGGTAGTACCAAAAATAAAGATGAGATTTATGAAAAAATTAAAATAAGCACTTATAATTTTATAATTGGTACTCATGCTATATTTCAAAAAAATTTACATTTCTCTGCTTTAGCGTATGTAATAATTGATGAACAACACAGATTTGGTGTTCAGCAAAGACTCTATTTAGCTGAAAAAGGTATAAATACAAATATTCTTCTAATGTCTGCTACACCAATACCTAGAACATTAGCTTTAGCTCAGTACGGAGAAATAGAGCAAGTAATACTCAAAGAAAGGCCAGCTTTTCAAAAACCTATTATCACTAAAGTATCAAATGTTGATAAAATTAAAGATATTGAAATTCTATTAAAAAAAAATATTTCAAATATATCGCAAGTATACTGGATATGCCCTTTAGTTGAGGCTTCAGAGACTCAACAATACAAAGATGTAGAAACTCGTTTTAAATCATTAAAAAAGATATTTGGCTCCGAAGTAGAAATGTTACATGGAAAAATTAAGAGTGATCAAAAAGAAAACATAATTCGAAATTTTCAAGACGGAAAAATAAAATTATTAGTTGCTACAACTGTAGTTGAAGTAGGTATAGATAATAAAAATGCAGATTATATTATTATCGAAAATGCTGAAAAATTTGGATTATCTCAATTACATCAGTTAAGAGGAAGAGTTGGTAGAGGTAATAATCAAGGTTATTGTTTTGCTCTGTATGGCAGAGATATCCCAGATAATTCCATTGAGAGACTAAAAATATTTAAAAATAATTTAGATGGTTTTAAATTATCTGAAAAAGATCTCGAACTAAGAGGTACTGGGGATATATTGGGGTATCGTCAAAGTGGCGACTCCTTATTTAAATTTGTCAACGTTTACCTCGACCAAGCATTAATAATTGATTCACTTCAATATGTAAAAGAAATTATCAAAAACCAAGAATATGAGAATGAAGAATTTAAGAAAAATATATACAAACTATTATTATTTTTTAAACAACAGGAAGCTATAAAGTTGTTATTTAGCTAATTTTTTAACTTTTTTCCTCTTAGGAAGAGCTTTTTTAATTTCTGGAGCCTTTGGAGTAACCAATCCAGCAGAAATAATGTATTTAATTGCTTGATCAACAGACATATCAAGTTTGATGCATTTAGATAAGGGAACAAACATTAAAAAACCAGTTGTAGGATTAGGTGTGGATGGCATAAAAACATTAATCATCTTTTGATTTTTTCTTTTTGCTATCTCCCCTTTTGTTTTACTAGTTAAAAATGCAAGTGCATAAATATCTTTTTGAGGATATTCAATTAATACGACTTCTTTAAAAGCATTGGATTGTGTAGTAGCAAAAGTATCAATTATTTGTTTTACCGTATTATAAATTGAATTTAACCCAGGTATTTTTGATAAAACAGCATCAACAACTCTGTGGTAAAGTTTACCAAAAAAACTTCCAGCAATAGCTCCTAAAATAGTAAAGAATAAAAAAGCAACTATTAAACCCACACCAGGTATTTCAGATGGAATGCCAAATTTATTTAACGGGATGAAAGGCCTAAAGATTTTATCAGCAATACCAACTACGACCCAAGCGACATAAATAGACAATGCCAAAGGTGCAACAATTAAAATACCACTAATAAAATGATTTTGTATTTTTTTCATTTGAAACTATTTTTTTATATTATCTTCAAATTCAAAAACATTTTTATCATTGATTTCAAATGATACTTTTATTGATAGGTCCTGAACATTGGGATTATTTTCAATAAATTGATTAAGTTCTTGTTGTGAACTAATTCCAAGTCTTTTTAAAAATTTTCTTACCTTGAGTTGTGTCTCATCATCCATAATTCTCATAATATGGTTTTTTTTTCATATTTGAAGAGTTTTAACAAATCAAATACTATAAATTATGGTAAGAATAGTTTTTAACTCTAAAATTGTTGTAGATATACCAATTACGACAA
>CACLVL010000037.1 GCA_902610415.1 uncultured Alphaproteobacteria bacterium | reverse complement strand
ACTCTTTTAAGATTAGTATCAGCAGAGTAACGTAGAAACATTCGCCCAGTTTCAGTAGAACCAGTAAAAGCGACACAATCAACATCAGGATGTTCACCTAGCGCTTTTCCCACGGTCTCACCAAAACCACAAACAACATTTATAACACCATCGGGAATGCCAGCCTCTGCAGCAAGCTCTCCAATTCGAATTGTTGAAAGAGAGGTTTGCTCAGCAGGTTTCAGAACTACTGTATTTCCAGTTGCAAGAATGGGGCCGAGCTTCCAGGCAGCCATCATTGCAGGAAAATTCCAAGGTAGAATAGCCGCGACGACACCCATCGGCTCCCTGACAATCATCGAGAGGATACTTGGGTCACTTGGAGAAATTTGATCATACAACTTGTCAATTGCTTCGGCGTGCCAGCGAATTGTATTAACTGTTTCTGGCATATCTATTTCTAGACAATCAGTTATAGGCTTGCCTGCTTCCATAGCTTCCATCATCGCTAACTCCTCTGCATGAGCCTCTAAGACTGTTGCAAATCTCAATAAAACTTTTTTTCTCTCAGCAGGTGGCATCTTAGACCAATGACCCTCCTCAAAAGCTTTTCTTGCTGCGGACACCGCTTTATTAACATCTTCACCTGAAGCCTCAGCGACACTTGCTAAGACTTTACCGTTAGCAGGGTTAATGGTCTCAAATGTTTTGCCTTCAGATCCAGGAAGAGGCCTACCTCCTATGATCAATTGTGTTGAAAAATCAACTGTTTTAGACATTAATTGCTCCTTAATTAGTTCCTTTTAATTGAAGACTGGATTAACCAATCTTTCTCTTCCTGCCAATCTCTCCAAACCAGTCTATTGTTAGTAGTATGGTTGATGGGTAGTTTTGACATGGCAATTCTTAAATCATGGCGTGCAGGTGCTGCTACATTTGGTAGGGGTTTTCGGGGCGGGCCCATTTCTCTACCTGATAAATTCGCTGCTGCTTTAATCCCTGTAAGGTAGTCAACGTCGTGTCTATTTCCTCCCAGCCATAAGCACACGGGCTCCATCAATTTCCATAGATTCATAACTTCTTGATATTTTTTTTCTTCAATTAAATTAAATAACTTAACACATTCATGGGGCATAAAATTTACAGCTCCCCAAATCATCCCTGTACATCCACTCATTAATGCAAATGGGGCAAAGGAGTCTATACCACAAAAAACTTTTCCTCCCGTCTTAACAAATTTTTGCAAATTTAAAAAGTCTCCTGAGCTGTCTTTAATATAATCTAAATTTTCTATTGCTAATAATTTACGATAAGTGTCTTCTGAGAGGGGTGCGGCTTGCTGTGGAACATTATACATTACGATAGGAATTCTCACTGCTTTTGCTATAGCCTCATAGTGATAAATAACTCCACGTTCTGAGGGCGGTTCTAGAAAAGGTGGCATAACCATAATTGCAGTTACACCTGAATCTTCTGCGGCCCTTGCTTTGTTAATACACTCATTAGTGCTAAGTGCAGTAGTTTGTGCTATCGTAGGGCACCTGCCATTAATATGTTTAACACCCTCTGTAATTAAAGTTTGTTTCTCATCATCTGTTAGATAAGCGTATTCACCGGTGCCGGAACATAAGACTAAACCATGGACACCCGCTTCTAATAAGTCATCAATATGAGAGCGATAACGCTTTAGGTCAATTCCCTCTCCACTCTCTTGGAATGGGGTACACATAGCTCCATAGATACCTTTTAAAATAGTCACTTTCCTACAATCTCCTTGTTTAGATTATCCAATGTATCATAATTGGTTATCATTTCTTTTATAAATCCCTACCTGCTGTCATTTCTCGAGATTTAATTCTTAAGTTAGCCCCTATTTGGGTTAATAAATTAGGCGGCAAAAGACTAGGTTTTTCAATATTTTCATACTTATCAAGTTGAGATGAATTTGATTTACATGCCTTATCAATGATTAGTTTTCCTGCCAAAGTTCCTTTAACTGTTCCCAATCCATTTGAACAGCAAGCAGAAAAGAGATTTTCATCTAGCTCACCAAAAGCAGGAGCGCCGTTTAAAGAAAGACAAACTCGCCCTCCCCAACTAAACTCAAATGGTATTTCATTTAAGTTAGGAAAGCGTCCTATAAAACTTTTTCGGTGTTTTTGACAGGAGTTCTCAAAATCAGAATTAAGTGACTCAAGATTTTGGCGGCATCTCCAAGTATTCCTAATAAGAAGTCTAGATTGATTTTCACTAACCTTAATTTTTCTAACAGTGGTACCAATAGGATTTGAAGAGGTCAAACCCCATGAGGGGTCACTTTTTAAAATACTATCATCAAATTTTTTAGTAAGAGAGGAGTAAGTAAAAATATGAATAAGTTGATTTTTGTAAAATCCAAAATTTGTTATATGCCCATTAACTGCAAAAATAATATTTTTAGTTATTATTTTTCCTTGAGAGGTATAGGCGTCCCAACTATTATTTTTTTTTTCAATTTTTTTTATAGGACTATTTTGAAAAACTTTGATTTTATCACTAAGTCTTTCAACTATTCTTTTGATATATTCAGCAGGCTGAATTAGAATTGTTCCAGGAGTATAAATTCCTTGTTCATAATAATTGGAACCAGTAATTTCAGACATCTGTTTGGAGTCCAAAGAATGATAATCCTCTCCTAATGCCTCTAATTGTTTTTTATAATCTTTATTGAAAGAAATACCTTTGGGTGTTGCTGCACCATTTAGCTTTCCAATCTTATTATATACACTTTGGGGAATATCGTACTCTTCAACCATTTGTGATGAAAATTCTATAGCCTCACGATTTAGAGAAATTGAGTCTTTATCTTTTTTAATTGAACTTAGATAATCGCCTTTTGCATTTATATTATGAGGAACATCAATCATGAAACCACTATTCTGGCCAGCTGCTCCTTCACCAATACCAATCGCATCAATTAGAATTATTTTGTCTCCACTACGAAGCTCCGTTAGTCGTTTTGCTGCAGATATTCCTGCAAAGCCACTACCAATAACAAGCCATTCACAGGTGTGATCTCGATCAAGAGAGGGGGCAAAATATTGACTATCACTTGTTTTTAACCAGCCATTTTCGCCGATTTCCAATGGAAATTTGCTAGATGAGTAAGTAGTCAAAACACTCTAAATAGTTACTACCCCTTGGGTAACCACTTCTCTTCAGCTTTATATTTATCTTGATGCTTGGTATTAATGCTACTTAAAGTTTTATCTGTACCTAAGATAAAATGTTTGCTCATGTCAGGATAGTATTTGTAGGAGATAGGTTTTCGACCTAAAGCCACAGCCATTTCTCTTACATGGTGTGGGGCTGCCCCACAGCATACTCCAATGAAATTAATATTTTTACTTTGACAGTCTTTGGCAAACTCAGCCATTTCATATCTGTTACAATAAAGATTATCAATACCCACAGGGAACGGTCTGTTATTAGGAATACAATCACAGCCCTCATCTGGCAAAGAAAACCAAACAGGAAATTCATCAGTAGTTCTGACAGGAACTGGTAACCCTGCTACATGACAAGATACTTTTTCACGTATTTTTATTAGATGTTTCATTGTGTGATAAGGTCCTCTAAAGCAATTTAAACCAACAACCTCAGCGCCATTGTCTTCGAACTTTTTACAAGCATCCTCTGGAGTATCATTGTCCCTTGTTAGGTCATTTGCTGGTATAGCTAAATTTACAACCGCTATTAAGCCTGCCTCTTTTATTTTTTTAAGAGCAATCAATGCCTCTCCAGTCCATTGAATTGTTTCAGCTACAACGAAGTCCACACCTGCATCTTTTGCCCAACCAATTTGTTCTTCATACATCTTCTCTACTTCTACCAATGAGGATTTATTATTGGGGTCGTATATATTTGTGTTAGCAACATCTCCTGCGATCATTAAATCTAAATCAGGAAATTCATTTGCAGCATCTTTTGCAATTTTTAAAGCATTTAATTGAAGGGGCTCTAATAATTCCTCTTTACCTATCAATCGAAGCTTTTCACGATGACCGTAATATGTGAACGCTTGAACTACATCGCTGCCCGCTCTAATAAATTCTCGATGAAGCTGGGTGACCACCTCAGGATGCTCTAAAACTACTTCCGGTACAAACGCGCCTGCCTGTAGATAGCCTCTTTTTTCCATTTCAAATAAATAACCCTCAGCACACAAAACTGGGCCTTTGTCTAATCTTTGAATTAAATCCATAAACCTCTCCTCTTAATCAATAAAACTCTATTATGGAAATAAATCCATTTCTAGTTTAAAAAAAGAGAGGATATTAAAGGTTTAGGAGATTAAAGGTGGGGGCAAAAAAAGCAGATTTTTTCGACTCGAGGGATAAATATTTATCTTTTGTCAATTCAACAAATGAAAAAAGTAGAATTGCTTTTGAACTCGCAAAGTACATAAAAAAATCAAAGATAACCAAAGATGCTTTTAGAATTTTTGACGCTGGAACTGGCGACGGGAGTGTAATCTCTACTCTTTTATCTGCAGCTCACGAAAAATTTCCCGAAGACCCTATTATTGTTGTAGGAAAAGAAATAAGTATTGATGATATCAATAGCTTACTAGCTTTTTTAGGTTATCGGTTCTATGAACATAAAAATTTAGTTTTTTGTATCACGAATGCCTCTTACAAAGATATCCACGAAAAAAAGTTTAAAGATTGTAAGCTTATAAAAAAAGAACTCTCAGGAAACTCTAGTTTTAGTTTTAATCAGCAACTTATGAATATGAGTGATGTTATTAAAAAAAATTGGGAAATAAAAGAAGATACATCTACTACAATATTACGGCCCAAACATAAAAGCTTTATGGTTATTTATAGAAAAGATCAAAAAATCCCTTTAATCCATTTAATTCCTAAAAAATTAACTGATATCCCTAAGGTTTACGATTTTATTATTGCATCACAAGCCTTTCGATTGAGATCGCCTTACCAAAGAACTCTCAATCTTGTTTTATTACCCTTGATAAGAATGTTAGATTTTAGAGGGCAACTATTTTTTATCTATTCATCGGGAAATG
>CACLVL010000036.1 GCA_902610415.1 uncultured Alphaproteobacteria bacterium | reverse complement strand
CCCTTGATTTCAGTAACAATAGCTCTATCTTTATCGATAATTTTATTAAATAGTGTTGACTTTCCGACATTGACCGCTCCAATCAACATAACTCTACAAATATTTTTTTGTTCTATTTTTGTTCTATTTTTATGTAATAATTTATTACAATTATTAAAGAAAACCCTTACATTCTTCATTATTTTTTTAAAATTAAACTCTTCATCATCAACAAAATCGATAGATGCAGTGATTTCAGAAAACAAATTAACAATATCTTCTCTAAGAGGGTCAAGACCACTAACTGAGTCGCCTTCAAATAGGATTTTTTTATTATATTCTAATGAGGAAAAAGACTCATTATTTATAATTAGATTAATTGCTTTGGCCTGTTTAAGCGAATATTTGTTATGCAAAACAGAACGAAAAGAAAATTCACCTTTTTTTGCTAATCTTAAACCAGGTATTTTATAATCTTTAAACACTTGCTCAAGCTGGCTCGCTATTAGGGGCGAACCATGTATAAATATTTCGCAAACATCTTCACCTGTAAAAGAGTTGGGTGATTTAAAATATACAACATTGCATTTATCCAAAATTGTACCCTCTATATTATGAAGTTTGACTAATTTCATTATTGAATGATCTTTTGAGAAATTTCTTTTTGTTAGTTTTTTCAAAATTAATAAAACATCATCTCCCGATATTCTATAACCTATAATAGGCGATTTGACTAATGGCGTAAAATTTGAATAAATTGTTCCAGTGTTAAACAAAGCTTTGACATTATAAATTTATAATTATGCTAGTCTAGCCATGAAAGCAGTCTTATTTGGGTCTATAGGAACATTAATTGAAACATCTGACATACAACGAAAATCATTTAACCTAGCATTTAAAAAAGAAGGGTTAAACTGGTATTGGGGTAGAGAGACATATGGTAAATTGTTAAAAAAATCTGGAGGAATAAAAAGAATTGAAGATTTTGCAAAACAAAATGGTGTGAACATCAACGCCAAAAAAGTATGGCAAAATAAAACAGATATTTTTAACAAAATTATATTCTCAAATAATGTTGGTGCTAGGAAGGGTGTTGTAAAAATTTTTAAATATGCAAAAAAAAATAATATTGATATTGGTCTAGTATCATCTACCTCAAAGAAAAATATTAATACAATATTTAAAGCATTAGATGGTCAAATAAACAAAGAAGAATTTAGCTTCATAGGGAACAAAAATTTAGTATCTAAACCTAAGCCAAATCCAGATATTTATTTGAAAGCATTAGAGATTATGAATTTAAATAAACAAGACTGTATAGCAATCGAAGACTCTATAGAAAGTGCAAAGTCTGCAATTAAGGCTGGTATACAATGTGTTGCATTTCCGGGTATTTATCATAGTGATGAAAACTTTGATTTTTGTAAAATGAAATTAAATAAATTGGATATATCTATTTTTAAATAATTATTTTAATTTGATCATAAGAAAAAAGGCTAAAATTGATTTTATCTAAACCTGAACACATAAAGATTTATGGTCACAGAGGAGCAAGAGGCAATCTTCCGGAAAATACTTTGAGAAGTTTTAAGTTTTTATTTGATAATAATATTAGTGCTTACGAAACAGATATCTTAATTTCTAAAGACCTAGTCCCGGTAATATTTCACGATTTCAGACTAAATCCAAACATAACTAAAACAAATGACGGTGAATGGATAATTGATGATATTAAAATTTTTGATCAGACATTTGAAGAACTTACAAAGTTTGACATTGGTGCAGTTAATAAAAGATCAAAATATGGAAAACGATTTTTAGAACAAAAAAAATTATCTAATCAAAAGATACCAAAATTGTTTGAACTTCTTGAATTAACTTCAAAAAATTTATCAGACAATTTAGTGATAAACTTAGAAGTTAAATCAACCCCAGTTGAAAAAAAATTAACACCCAATCCTGACGAAATGGTTAAATTAATTATGGATGATGTAAATAAATTTGAATTAAATGATAAAATTATTTTCTCATCATTTGATTGGAGAATTTTAAATGAAATAAAAGAAACTTATCCAAAAATATCTAGAGCTTATTTGACATCTGAGAAAAAAGGTAAAATTTATGATAAATCCCCTTGGTTAAACTTTATGCCTTTATACGATAGTGATGTTAATGAATTGCCCAGACTTATCAAAACACTAGGTGGTAAGGCATGGCACCCTAAACATATTGATATTAATAAAGATGTTGTAAGAATATCTCATGAAGTGGGGCTTCCTGTAAATGTTTGGACAGTTAATGAAGAATTCGAGATGTTAAGAATGATCGATTATGGTGTGGACGGTATAATAACAGATTATCCTTTAAAACTTAAAGAACTTTGTGAGAGAAAAAATATTAATTGGTATTGATTTTATATTACTGATTCATACTGCTAAAAAATTCTTCATTGGTTTTACATTCTTTCATCTTGTCCAGTAAGAATTCCATGGCATCTACCGTACCCATGGATGATAAGATCTTCCTTAAAATAAAAACTTTTTGAAGGTCACCAGCATCTAATAGTAAATCTTCTTTTCTAGTACCAGACTTTTGAACATCGATAGCGGGGTACGTTCTTTTATCGGAGAGTTTTCTATCTAATACAATTTCTGAGTTACCAGTTCCTTTAAATTCTTCAAAAATTACCTCATCCATCCTACTACCAGTTTCAATTAAAGCAGTCGCAACAATAGTAAGTGAACCGCCTTCTTCTATGTTTCTAGCAGCACCGAAAAATCTTTTTGGTCTTTGCAAAGCATTCGCATCAACACCACCTGTTAAAACTTTACCGCTTGAGGGTACAACTGTGTTATAGGCTCTACCTAATCTTGTTATAGAGTCTAAAAGAATAACCACATCATATTTATTTTCAGCTAATCTTTTTGCCTTTTCTATAACCATTTCAGCTACTTGTACGTGTCTTGCTGCTGGTTCATCAAATGTTGAACTTATAACCTCTCCATTAACAGATCTTTGCATATCAGTAACTTCTTCAGGTCTTTCATCTATTAAAAGAACCATTAAATAAACTTTGGGGAAATTTTCTGCAATTGATTTTGCAATTTTTTGTAAAATTACAGTCTTACCAGATCTTGGTGGAGCGACAATTAAAGATCTTTGACCTGCTCCAACAGGAGCAATAATATCAATAATTCTTGAGGAGAGATCTGTGTCAGGTTTTTCTGTTTCTAAATTAAACTTTTTCTCAGGATATAATGGGGTTAGATTATCAAAATTTGTTTTAAATTTATTATTTTTTGCGATTTCTATAAAATTTACTTTATTGGTTTCAACTAAAGCAAAATATCTCTCACCATCTTTTGGAGGGCGAATAGGACCCTCTAGAGTATCTCCTTTTCTTAATCCATATCTTTTAATTTGATTAGGGCTTACATATATATCATCTGGCCCAGGTAAATAGTTAGAGTCTGCGGAGCGAAGAAATCCAAAACCATCTTGCATTGTTTCTAAAACCCCTTCTCCAATTATTTCTTCATTCTTTTCAGCAAATTTTTTAAGAACAGAAAAATATATGTCTTGTTTTTTTAAGCCAGAGGCATTCTCAATACCTAATGATTCAGCATAATCGAGAAGTTCTTGAGGTTTTTTGTCTTTTAATTCGTTTAAATGCATTTTGGGAGTTACCTAGAATGATAGATATATTGAATATGGTTTATAACAAAAAATAAAAAGAAAATATATATATTTATATATAGACTTGTTGTTGTATGTCGAATGATGTGGATTAACACCTTACTATAAAAAAAAACCCTTATTTTATTGAATTTTTATTGTTTAATAACAAATGTAGATAACTTAATATTGATAAATTAATGGTATTTTTGCTGTTTAAAACTCTCTAAATTCATGAATAACTTTATTAATCCACAGTTAACTAAAAAGGTTATTATTGGCACAAAAAGTCAATCAAGAAGAAAATTATTTAAAATGATGAATTTGAAATTTCAGTATCGGTCAGCTAATATAAATGAAAAAGCTGTTAAAAATTTAAAAAATGATAAATATGATGCTATAAAAATAGCAAAAGCGAAAGCCATACACCTTTCTAAAAAAAATAGAAACAAAATAATTATTACATTTGACACAACTATTCTGCACATGAGAAAAATTATTTATAAGTGCAACACAAAGAAGTGTTGTAAAAATACACTTAAGTCTTTTAATAATACATCTCATGATCTCTATACAGGAATGGTTTTTATGATTAATAACAGTTTAATTAAAAGCCACTTAACCAAAACTAAAATAGTTTTTAAAAAAAATAAAGTTATAGATATAAATAAATATGTTGAGAAAAATTTCAATCAAATTTCATCTGCAGTTGGCTGTTATAATGTTGAGGGCAAAGGAAAAATATTCTTTAAAAATATTGAGAAAAGTTATTTTAATGTAATTGGAATTGATATGATTAATTTTCTAAAAATACTAAAAAGTACTTAAATGATCAAAAAGAAGATAGGCATTGTTGCAAAAAAGTTAAATCACTCATTATCACCAATGATACACAATTATTGGTCTAAAAAATATAAGTGTAATTTTTTGTTTGAAAAATATGAAATAGATGAAAAAAAAATAGAAAAGTTTTTTCATTATTATAAAGGAGATAAAGGTTTTATCGGCTTTAATATAACAATACCGTACAAAGAAAAATTTATTGATTTGTGTGATAAAGTTTCACTTAGAGCAAAAAAAATTGGATCGGTTAATTTAATTTATAAAAAGGAGAACATGATTTATGGTGATAATACAGATGTTATTGGTTTTAGAAAAATTTTTAATTTACTTAAAATCAAAAATACCAAGACTGTTTTACTAATTGGTGCGGGTGGAGCGTCTAGAGCCATCTTATACTTTCTTAATAAAAAAAAAATTGAAAATATTGATATTTTTGCGACATCTTTTAGAAGAAGATCGGGTCTTTCAAAAAATTTTAAGTTTAAAAATTTTATAAATAAGACCACATTATTAAAAAAGAAATATGACTTAATAATAAATGCTTCTAATGCAGGGATGAGTCATGGTAATAAAATTAATAGGAATATATTACGCCTTGTTAAAAAAACAAAGGGGGTCATTGATATAGTCTACAATCCGCTTGAAACTAATCTATTAAAAGAGGCTAAGAAACATAAAATAAAATCAATAGGGGGATTAATAATGCTTGTAGAACAAGCAAAACCATCTTTTGAAATTTGGTCAAAAAAA
>CACLVL010000035.1 GCA_902610415.1 uncultured Alphaproteobacteria bacterium | reverse complement strand
TCCTTGAACTCAAAGCCTAAAACTCTATCTCCTCAATCAATGAAAGGTTTTGAAAGACAATATAAAAATATTATCGATTATATTGTTAGAATTACTTACACAATTTGGGAAGAAAAAAACATTGGTTATATTTATGATACCTACAGTTCAGAATGCCGTGTTTGGGACGAGCTTGGACTACAATTTGGATCTGAAAAAATCGTATCTGACACAATTCATACTAATAATGCCTTTCCTGATATTAGATTATTTGCTGATGAGGTTATATGGGCTGGAGACGATAAAACTAGTTTTCATACTTCACACAGAACTATTATCACTGGGACTAATACAGGTTATAGTAAGTTTTCAAAACCAACTGGTAAATCAGTACGATTGTTCTGTATAGCTAACTGTGTCGCAAAGAATAATGAAATATATTATGAAAATGTTGTTTATGATACTGCGGGTTTAATTAAACAATTAGGCTTAGATCTAAATGAAATTGCAAAACAAATTGCAAAAGAGGGAAATATAGGTCCCTTTGCTCCCAATTTTAAAAATTCAAAACCAAGAAGGATTATAAAAAAATTAAAGCCAATTAGTTATGAAATTCCAGATAAAATTACAAATATAAGAAAATTTGTACATGCTGTTTTTGATACAATTTGGAATAGAAGAAACTTTTCTGCAATTAATAAAGTTTATTCGAAAAATATAGAATTTGAAGGATCAACAAGTCGTAAATTTAAAGGATTACCTAAACTTAAAAATTTTATAATTTCACTAATAGCTTCTTTTCCTGACCTTGCACTTAGCATCGAAGATCTTTATTGGATGGGAAATGATAAAGAAGGTTATTTAGTATCCATACGTTGGGGAGCGGTAGGAACTCATATAGGAAATGGTATATATGGAGATCCATCAAACAAAGAATGTTATTTGTGGGGTATTACACAATGGGAGATAAAAAATAATAAAATCATAAAAGAATGGACTGGTTTTAACGAATTATCAATTTTAATACAAATTTTAGGAGAAAAAAAATGAATTTAGATGAGAGTAAAATTTTATTGGAAAAAATGTATGACGCTTTGAATGCTCAGGATTTAGAGGCACAACATCAATATTGGAATGATGATATGATTTGGCACGGTCCTCCTGGTTTTGGTGACATACATGGCTTAGAAAATTTTAAGTATAGAGTTCTTAAGCCTTTTTATGAGGCTTTTCCAGACTATCATGTAAAAAATGATATTGTTGTCGCAGAAGGTGATTGGATAAGCGCAACAGGTTTTTTAACTGGAACTCATAGTGGAATATATCTTGGAGTAGAGCCAACTGGTAAGTCCATTAAAATGCAGTTTTCAGACTTTTGGACAATAAAAAATGGTAAATTTATGGATAATTATGTGATGGTTGATAACCATGGTGTTTTTGAACAGATGGGTCTAAATTTTAAGTAATTAAAAAAACAAAAAAGAACTAAATTTAATTTTCCGCGACGATTTCTCTAACATTCTAAGTTTATTTAATTTTGTATAAATAGTTTATAGTAAATAAAAATATTTAAATAGAAGAGGAAATAAATGAAAAAACTACTAATAGCTTTATTGTTCTCGTTTGTATCTGCTAGTGCTTTTGCTGGTAGTCACTCACCATGTGGTGTTACCAACGGTTCAATAAATATTCTAGCTAACGAATTTACTACATACAGAATTTTTATGGATGAAGTAAAAAGTTGTGCTGGACCAGATGCAGACTTTAATGTTACGCACTCTGTTGATCATAACAAATTACAAGTAGCAGCATTATCAGCTAACCCTGCAGAATTTTCTGCAAAACTAGTTACTAACGGATCAATTACACCTTTGATGAATGATGGTTTAATTCGTCCGTTAGATGATCTAGTCGCAAAATATGGTGCCAACTTGAATGAAAACCAAAAAATTACTATTGATGGAAAAATTTATGCAGTTGCCTTTATGGCAAACGCTCAACATCTTTGGTACAGAGAAAGTATTCTTAACGACCTGGGTATTGATGTTCCATCTACATATGAAGAAGTAATTGCTGCTGCGGAAAAAATTAAAGCTGCTGGAGTAATGCCTAACCCATACGCAGGTGCATTTAAATCTGGATGGAATCTTGGACAAGAATTCGTAAACATGTACCTAGGTCATGGTGGAGAATTCTTTAAATCAGGTTCTGCACAACCAAATGTTAATAATGAAAAAGGAGTGGCAGCTCTTAACGTAATCAAAAAATTAACAGAATTAAGCAATCCTGATTTTTTAACGCAAGATACAAACGCTGTTAAAGAGGAGTGGGAATCAGGCAATGTAGCATTGATGCATGTTTGGAATTCAGGAGCTGCTTCATTGCTTGATGATGAAGGTGATCAAGCAATCAAAGCAGATACAAGATTAGCTCCTTCTCCAAGTGTGGGTGGTGGTAGTAAGCCAGCTACAACTCTTTGGTGGGACGGCATAGGTATTTCAACTAATACCTCTGATGAAAATGCTGAAGCATCTTTTAGGGCTCTAGTTGGAGCTGCTTCATCATCTGAACTAGCTAATGACAATCCAAACGCCACAGTTTGGTTAATTAAAGGCTACACACCAGGTGATACAGCTGGACCGGTTGTTGATGCAGCTAATAGAGGTGCAACTCCTTATCCAAGTTTTCCTCACATGAGTTTAATGCATGGTGCATTAAGTTCTGAACTTGTGGAATTTCTTCAGGGTAATGAGTCTGCAGAAAAAGCTTTAGCAGACGTTGAAGCTGCTTATGTAGCTAAAGCTACTGAGCAAGGTTTTTTATAAACTAACCCAAATAAAATTTGATAGAGTGGATCTTAATGATCCACTCTTTTTTTCTGAATAAACTTAATGCCTCATAAAACTTTCTTTTGGTTTATTTTTCCTACGGGATTAGCAATGATACTCTTTATAGGACTTCCTATAGTATCGAGTTTTTTTCAATCTCTTCATATCGAGACCCAGCAAGTTTTAATGGAAGTTGAGAACTGTGATCCCTTTGGATGTCAAACTAATGTTCGTGTTGATGTAGAGGCAACTGATAAATTAAGAGAAGAAAACCCTTTAGGGAGATTTAATGGATTTGGTACTTATTTAGATAGAAATCATTTAGCTTTTGATGAAATAGGAGAGGCTTGGAATAGCTCTTCATCAATGGGAGAATTTAAAGATATAGTATTAAATCTTCCATTTTATAAAGCTTTATTATTTACTTTAACCTTTTGTTTTTCTGTAACACCACCGGTTATCTTTTTAGGCTTCATAGTAGCTTTAAGCATAAATACATTAGCAAAGAGTATTAAAGGTCTTATAGTCTTTGGAACCATTTTGCCAATGATTGTGACACCTCTTATTGGTTCTCTTGTTTTGTTTTGGATGATTGACTCACAAGGTATAATTGGCGCTAGTATTCAAATTCTTTTTGATGACCCCAACCTTTCTCTAAAAGCCTCAAGTAACCTAACTTGGATCACACTTATTATATACGGAATATGGCATAATACTCCTTTTGCATTTGTTGTATTTTACGCAGCCTTACAAACTGTACCTCAAGATCCAATTGAGGCTGCTTTTATAGACGGTGCCTCTAGATATCAAAGAGTACGTTACATTGTAATTCCACATTTATACCCAGTTGCAACATTTATAATGTTAATTTGTTTGATGGATAATTTTAGAGTTTTTGAACCCATAATTGGATTCTCTGCAGAAGGAGTAGCACAGTCTCTTTCATGGATGATTTATCAAGATTTAAGAAATGAAAACAAAATGCTTTTTGGATCTGCAGGTGCTACTTCTATGTTAACTATAATTGGTATAGCAATTTTACTAACCCCTGTGCTTATAAGAACATGGAAAGAATTTAGAACTGAGAGATAAATGGATACTAGAATTAATAAATATTCAAAACAGCTGATAATCATAAACAGTATTTTTATTTTATTTTGGCTGACAATTTCAATTTTTCCATTTATTTGGACTTTATGGGGATCATTCAAAGTAAAAGCAGATTTCTTTTCTAGAGCTGAATGGACTTATGCACTTAATGGCTTCAACACTTTAATTGAAACAGGAGCCACTACTACTGTTAAAGCTTATATTGAGTCATGGACAGAAGGTGAATTTTGGAGAGCCTCTATGAATACAATGATTGTAACAGTATCTGTTGTATCTATTTCATTGTTTCTTGGAACTTTGGGTGCCTATGCTTTATCAAGATCAACTTATAAGTATACTTTTTATATTTTAATTGCTGCTCTTATATTTAGAGCAATGCCTCATATAACTTTAGTCTCAGGTTATCTATTTCCATTTTTTCAATTAAATATTTGGGGAATTTTACCTACTACAATTATTGTTCTTGTTGCTATTAATCAGCCATTTACATTATGGCTTCTTTATTCATTTTTTAAAACTGTACCAAAAGAATTAGATGAAAGTGCATTAATTGATGGTTGCTCTTACTTCCAAGCGTTTCGTTATATAATTATGCCTGTTATGTGGCCAGGTGTTGTTACAGCGGGTTTATTTAGCATGATGTTAGCCTATAATGATTTTACTGTTACTGCCTTATTATTAAATCAAGAGAACTACACAATGGTTCCAAAAATTAATGCTTATTTAGGAACAGTTGAATACGGTGGTAATTATATGTGGGCTGTCTCTAGTGTTGTTTCAGCGACGGCACCACTATTCATGATTATATGGTTTTTTCAACGCCAACTGATTAGCGGTTTAACAGCTGGAGCTGTAAAAGGTTAATATTTAATTTTAATTTTATTATTTTTATAATAATGATTATTTAAATGACTAATTATCAAATTAACAATTTAACTCCAACAATAGGTGCTGAAATTTCAGGCATAGATTTGTCCATAGATCTCAACTCACAAAACTTAGATAGTATCTATAAAAATCTAATAGAGCACAAAGTAATTTTTTTTCGTAATCAGAACTTAAAACCAGAGGATCACATTGCATTTGCAAAAAGCTTTGGTGATATTGAACCCCCACATCCTATCTATCCACATGTCAAAAATTTCCCTGAAATTACTTTATTAGAGAATGATCTCTCTAACCCCCCTGACACAGATGAATGACATACTGATGTAACTTTCAAAACAAAACCACCTTTCACTTCCATACTTTATAGTAAAGAAATACCTCCATCGGGTGGAGATACACTATGGTGTTCATTAACAGCAATTTATGACGATCTCCCAGACAATATTAAATCTGATCTAGAAACTAAAAGAGCAGTTCATGATATGGGTGCATTTAGAAATAATTTTAGCAGCGATGATAATGAAGAGTACTCAAAAAAATTGAATGCTGGTTTTGAAAAATTCGGAAATGCTGTTCATCCAATCATTAAGGTTCATCCAATATCTAAAAAAAAGTTTTTATATATTAATCCGAGCTTTACACGTCATATTATCGGCTTAGACAT
>CACLVL010000034.1 GCA_902610415.1 uncultured Alphaproteobacteria bacterium | reverse complement strand
AAAGAAATAAAAAAACCTGAAACAGACGCTTCATTACTAGCCGACTCTATTGCAAGGCAATTAGAAAAAAGAGTCGCTTTTAGAAAAGCGATGAAAAAATCAGGTTTATCAGCAATTAAACTAGGTGCTAAAGGTATTAAAATTGTCTGTGGCGGTAGACTAGGTGGTGCTGAAATAGCAAGAACAGAAAAGTTTTCAGAGGGAAGTGTGCCTTTACATACTTTAAGAGCTGATATAGATTACGCAACTGCTCGAGCCTTAACAACTTATGGAATTATTGGAATTAAAGTTTGGTTATTTAAGGGTGAGAGTAAAAATACAACAAATAAAACTGAAGATAAAAAAGAGAAAGCAAATTAATGTTATTACCTAAGAATACTAAATATAGAAAACAGCACAAAGGAAGAATTCATGGAAGTGCTAAAGGGAATTACGAACTAACATTTGGTTATTATGGACTAAAATCATTAGATGCTGAGAGAGTTACTGCTAGACAAATAGAGGCATCTAGAAGAGCTATTACAAGATTTTTAAAAAGAGCGGGGAGACTTTGGATTAGAGTATTTCCTGACGTGCCAGTCACAGCTAAACCTGCAGAAGTTAGAATGGGTAAAGGTAAAGGTGCTATTGACAGGTGGGTATGTAGAGTTAAACCTGGAACTATAATGTTTGAAGTGGACGGTGTTGACAAGCACCTAGCTAAAAAAGCTTTTGAACTTGCATCTGCTAAACTACCAGTAAAAACAACCTTTGTATCATTGGATCAATTTTAATGGCTGATAAAGACGTAAACAGTTTAAAAAAGGAATTATTTAATTTAAAAATAATGAAAAAAAGTGGGCAGCTCACAGATACATCACAATTTAAGAAAGTTAAAAAGCAAATTGCATCGCTTTTAACTAAAGAAAGGACAAATAAGAGTGCCTAAACGTATTTTAAGTGGAAAAGTAGTAAAAAAATCAGGAGATAAAACAATTTCTGTTTTAGTAACAAGACAAACTACACACCCAATCTATAAAAAATTAATCAGAGTTTCTAAAAAATATCTCGCTCATGACAGTGAAAATAAAATTATTGTTGGGGACTCCGTGAGGATTCAAGAAACTAAACCAATTTCAAAAAATAAATCATGGGAAGTTATTAAATAATGATACAAGCCGAGTCTAATTTACAAGTGGCAGATAATTCTGGAGCTAGACTAATCAGCTGTATTAAAGTTATTGGCGGGTCTAAACGAAGATATGCAAGAATTGGTGATATTATTGTTGTTTCTGTCAAAGATGCTATTCCAAGATCTAAAGTGAAAAAAGGTGAAGTCCAAAGAGCAATTATAGTAAGAACAAAAAAACCGCTAATCAGAGAAGATGGAACATCAATCAAATTCGATTCAAACGCAGCTGTTCTTCTAGATAAACAAAATGAACCAATTGGAACAAGAATTTTTGGACCTGTTACAAGAGAGCTTAGAAAAAGAAATATGATGAAAATCGTTAGTTTGGCTCCTGAGGTGTTATAATGATTAAAAAGTATAAAAAAGGTGATGAAGTGATTGTAAAAGTTGGAAAAGATAAAGGTAAAATTGGAAAAATATCTAAGATTATTAATTCCTCTGACAAAGTAGTTATATCTGGCGTTAATGTAAGTAAAAAACACCAAAAACCATCTCAAGAGTCTAAAGGTGGTATCGTTGACAAGGAAATGCCTATTCATATTTCCAATATTTTAGCTTACGACTCTAAGTCTAAGAAATCCTCAAAAGTAGGTTTCAAAATAGAAAGTGGAAAAAAAATTAGAGTTTTAAAATCATCAGGAGACAAATATTAATGTCAAATTCAATTCAAGAATTATTTAATATTTCTGATCAGTTGGCTAAAAACTTAGACATACCTCATAAGTTAGCTGTTCCAAAAATTTCAAAAATAGTGATCAATGCGGGTATTGGAACTATTAAAGAAGATAACAAAGCTATTGAAAAAATGAAAAAAGACCTCTCTCTTATATCTGGTCAATCACCAGTAGTTAGAATGTCTAAAAAAGCAATTGCTTCCTTTAAAATTAGAAAAGGAATGCCAGTGGGTCTCTCTGTTACTCTTAGAAAAAATATGATGATGGAGTTTTACGATAGACTAGTAAATATTGCTATGCCTCGAATTAAAGATTTTAGGGGTTATAACAAAAAATCATTTGATGGCCAAGGTAATATAACCATAGGTATTAAAGATCACATTATTTTTCCAGAAATAAGTGTTGAAAATGTTGAAAATATCTTTGGTTTTGATATCACTATTGCCACTTCAGCAAACAATGACAAAGAGGGATATGAGTTGTTAAAATTAATGAACTTTCCATTTCTAAATTAATCATGGCAAAACAAAGCGCAATACAAAAAAATAATAATAGAAAAATACTAATAGATAGACTTAGTGAGAAAAGAAAAAAATTAAAGAGTCTCTTATCTAGTAAAGACCTTCCATTTGAAGAAAGAGTAAAAATTCAAATGAAACTTGAGTCTTTACCAAGAAATTCATCAAGAATTAGATATCGAAATAGATGTTTTTTATCAGGTAGACCAAGAGGAGTTTATAGTAAATTTAATTTATCTAGAATTGCTATAAGAGACATGGCTGGTAAGGGACAGATACCTGGTCTAACGAAAGCGAGTTGGTAGTATGAGTGATACACTAGCAGATATGATAACGAGAATTAGAAATGGACAAAAAGCAAATAAAGTCTCTGTAAAAGCAATTTTTTCAAAATTAAACGTAAATGTGTGTGATGTTTTAAAAAAAGAAGGATACATTGATAGCTTCGAAATATTAGGAGATACAAAAAAAGATATCTCAATTACTTTAAAATATTATAAGGGCTCCCCTCTAATTAATAAGATTGAAAAAATTACTAAACAAGGTTGTCGTGTTTATAGCTCTGTAGATGAAATTCCTAAGACTATTGGTGGTTTAGGAACTACGATATTGTCTACCTCAAAAGGTGTAATGTCAGATGCTGATGCAAGAAATCAAAAAGTTGGAGGAGAAGTGCTAATAAGCGTTTTCTAAGTCATGTCAAGATTAGCTAGAAACCCTATAAATATCCCTGAAGATATTAAAATTTCCATGACAGACAATGAAATTAATTTTGAGGGTAAGTTAGGAAAATCATCAACTGTTCTACCAATTGGAATTAAAGTTGATCACAAAGATAATCTTTTACACTTCTCTGGAGAAAACAAAGCACTTCTAGGCACTATTTATGCAAATGTTAAAAATGAAATAATTGGTAATTCTAAAGGGTTTGAAAAAAGATTAGAACTTATAGGAACTGGATATAAAGCTAATGTTTCTGGAAAAAAGTTAGTCCTTTCTCTGGGTTATAGTCATGACATTAATTTTGATATACCTGAGGGCATTTCTATTAAAGTTGAAAAAAATATTGTTATTGTAACTGGAACAAGTAAGCAATTAGTAGGTCAAGTAGCAGCTGAAATTAAGTCATTTAGAAAACCAGAACCTTATAAAGGTAAAGGTGTCCGATATGAGGGTGAAAGAATTTATAGAAAAGAAGGTAAGAAAAAATAATGAACAAAGATAAAATTAGAGCTACTCGAAGAAAATTAAGAGTAAGAAAAAAGCTAAATGAAATTAAAAAGCATAAGCTTTTAGTATTTCGATCTTCTAAACATATTTATGCTTCAGTTTTATCAGAAAGTAACGATAAAACTTTATGTTCATTCTCTTCTGTTAAAATAAAAAAAAATGAAGGACAAAAGAAAGTTGATGTAGCCAAAATAGTTGGTTCAAAGATTGCTGAACTAGCTATAGAAAAAGGTATCAAAGAAGTGAAATTTGATAAAGGGTCATATAAGTATCACGGAAGACTTAAAGTATTAGCAGATGCAGCAAGAGAAAAAGGATTATCGTTTTAATGTTAGATAATAATGTAAACAAAGAATTTATAGAAAAATTAATCTCAGTAAGAAGAGTATCTAAAGTTGTTAAAGGTGGAAGAAGATTTGGTTTTGCAGCACTCGTTGTAAGTGGTGACGGTCAAGGAAGGGTCGGTTTTGGATCAGGTAAGGCAAAAGAGGTACCTGAGGCTATTAGAAAAGCTTCAGAAGAAGCTAAAAAAACTATGGTAAGAATTCCATTAAGAGAGGGTAGAACTATCCATCATGATGTTAAGGCAAAGTTTTCTTCAAGCACTGTAATCCTAAAATCTGCACCAAAAGGAACTGGGATAATATCTGGTGGTCCCTCAAGAGCTATTTTTGAAGCATTGGGTATATCTGATGTTGTATCTAAAGCAATTGGTACAAAAAACCCACATAATATTGTTCGTTCAACTATTAAAGCTCTTAAGAGCATTAATACACCAAAATCAGTATCTGCTAGAAGAAGTATAGAAATAAATTATGTTATAAGTAAAAGAGAAAATTAATAATGATCAATCAAATTTCCAAACAACGCCAAACTTCAAGGAAAAGAAAAGGTAAAGGAATAGGCACGGGTTTAGGAAAAACAGCAGGTAGAGGCCATAAAGGGCAGAAATCTAGATCAGGTGTTGCAGTTCGAAACTTTGAGGGTGGGCAAATGCCTATTTATAGAAAAACACCTAAAAGAGGTTTTAATTCACTAAAAAAAATTAACCCTAAATCTTTATCTATATCTTTAGTTAGTTTTAACAAATTCGAAGAAAATTCTCTAATTGATATTAAGTTTTTAATTGAGGCAGGTTTTCTTAAAAAGAAAGACCATAAAAAATCTATAAAATTAATTGACTCAATCCAATTTAAAAAAAAGCTTCAATTTAAGGACCTCAAGGTAACTCCTGGAGCTAAGAAAAGAATTGAAGATCTTGGTGGATCCACATCATAATTTTTAGATTATGAATATCAAAGTACCTAGTATTGACTATAGCGAGGCAATTAAAAGCTCAGGCTTATTTAAAAAATTAGGTTTTGTTTTATTTGCAGTAGCTGTTTACCGACTAGGAACTTATATTCCTGTTCCAGGCATCAACTCAGCTGTCTTAGAGCAAATTTTCGAACAACATCAAGGAGGGATTTTAGGAATATTTGATATGTTCTCCGGTGGTGCTTTAATGCGTATGTCAATTTTCACACTAGGGGTTATGCCATATATTTCTGCATCTATTATTATGACATTGATGCAATCCTCTTTTGATAGCCTGAAGGCTCTAAAAGAGCAGGGAACACAAGGTAGGAAAAAAATTCAGCAGTATACGAGATATTTAACAATAGTTTTGGGTCTTTTTCAGAGCTACGGTATCTCCAACGGTATACTAAATTTGTCAGATACAGTTGATCCAACTTTAGGAAGTGTTGCTTTTTTTCAAATATCTGCTGTCATAACCATGACATCAGGAACTATATTTTTAATGTGGTTAGGTGAACAAATAACTGAAAATGGTTTTGGAAGTGGAATTTCAATAATAATTTTTTCAGGTATTGTTGCCAATCTTCCGTTCGCTATTTTTAACACCTTCGAACTAGGAAGAACTGGTGCACTCTCAGCTATTGC
>CACLVL010000033.1 GCA_902610415.1 uncultured Alphaproteobacteria bacterium | reverse complement strand
TAAAAACGGTGTATGGAGTAATGAAATTTATAACAAAATAAATTGACTTAAAATGCTAAATCTATATAAAACACCAATTCATGACTAAAAGACTATCATCAAAACATAAAATTGATAGAAGACTTGGCTTAAACTTATGGGGTAGGCCAAAAAGTCCTTTTAATAGAAGGCCTTATGGTCCTGGCCAACATGGACAAGCTAGAAGAAGAAAGCCCTCTGACTTTGGAATTCAATTAGCGGCCAAACAAAAGCTCAAAAAATATTATGGTGATATAACGGAAAAACAATTCTTAAAAATATATCAGGCGGCATCTAGAAAAAAAGGAGATACTAGTCAAATTTTGATCGAGCTATTAGAGCGAAGACTTGACGCCGTTGTATTTAGATTAAAATTCGCCCCGACAGTATTTTCTGCAAGACAACTGGTAAACCATGGACATGTTTTAGTTAACGGAAAAGTCGTTAATAAAAAATCTTATCGGGTCATGGATGGAGATGAAATATCTCTTCAACAAACTAGCCAAAATATTCCAATGATTATTCAAACATTAAGCTCTAATGAAAGAGATGTACCTGAGTATTTGCAATTAGAAATATCAAAATGCCTGGGTAAGTTTGTCAGAGGACCCCAACTAACAGATGTTCCATACCCCGTCCAAATGGAACCAAATCTCGTTGTTGAGTTCTATTCAAGATAATTATTAATTTACCAAATTAATCTAATAACATTTAAATTTCGAAAGGATAGTTATGAATATTAAAATATTTACAGTTATATTTTCTTTGTTTTTTTCTAGTCTTTATGCTGCTGGCACTAACTCTGGCGATAGCGCTAAAACTAATTACGGAAAAGATTATAAGTCGGCCATAAAGCTAATAAGAAGTAAAGATTATGATAAAGCAATAAGAAAGCTTAAGACCCTTACAACTGCTATTTCGACAGATTTTACCCGTGCAGATGTATACAATGAGCTAGGTTTTGCGTACCGAAAAAGTGATGATTTTGATAATGCAGCAAAATACTACAAAAAAGCACTTGAACTTGATCCTGAGCATCTAGGGGCCATTGAATATCAAGGTGAAATGTATGTCGATCTCGGACAAAAAGACAATGCCTTAAGCAACTTAGAATTACTCAAAACATTAGTGGGTGAAAATAATTCTTATTTTAAAGAATTAAATAATTATATTTCTAATAATTAACAAGAGGGGCTAGAATTACCTGCCCCTTTTTAACTTACTTCAGTTTTTATTCCTTTGGTGTTAAGCAGTTCTAATAACTCGCCAGACTCAGCCATTTCTTTCATAATATCGCAGCCGCCAACGAACTCATTTTTAATATATAGTTGAGGTATCGTAGGCCAATTTGAAAAGGTTTTAATGCCTTCTCTAATATTATTATCATCAAGCACATTACAATGACCAAATTCAACTCCAGTTTTTTTTAAAATTGCACTTGCAACAGATGAGAAACCACACATAGGAAAATCAGGGTTCCCTTTCATAAAAAGGAATACCTCATTATCACCAATCATTTTTTCAATTTGTTCTTTTGTGCTACTTTCTAATTCCATTATTTCGTTCCTTTCGTTTTTAATTGCATAGCATGAAGCTCTTTATCCATCAACCCATCTAATGATTTATAGACTAATTGATGCTGTTGTATACGAGATAACCCATTAAATATATCACTTTCAATTTGAACTGAATAATGATCGTTATCACCAGCAAGATCTTCTATTGTAATTGTAGAATTAGGAAACTTATCTTTGATAAGATCTTCGAGTTTTTTTTGTTCTATAGGCATCTAATTAATAATTTTTTCAAAATTATTATGATAATTATTTATAATATCAAAATAGTCAAATTTTTTAGAGTTTATTTCTATATTTTCTCTAATTATCTCTCCAATTTCGAAGTATCCAACACCATTTTTGCTTAGAAAGGATGTTACTTTGTTTAGATCTTCGTTCCTAATTTCAATCACATACCCAGCACTGTATTCACAAAAAAGATCAATTGGATCAGGTATATTAACTTTAAAGCCCATATCTTTATATTGCATTTTTAATAATGATAAAAAGACACCACCTCTTGAAATATCATTACAGGACATAATATGTTTGAAATCTGACATCTTCAAAACACAATCAGCTACTTTTTTTTCATAATCCAAATCTAATACCTCTAAATCATTATACTCATTTATGCTTGAGGCAAGATTTTGATCCTGCAATAGATAAGGACTGAAATTTTTTTCTAATTTTTTTCCTAAAACAATGATCTTATTGCCAATATTACAAAATTTATTGGAATTTATTTTTTTTAAATCCTGATTTGATCCTACCATTCCAATCACAGGTGTAGGCTTAATAGGTATTTCATTTGTCTGGTTATATAAAGACACATTGCCTGAAACGATAGGGGTATTGAATTTGGCTGCTGCTGTTTTTAAACCATCAATAGATAAGACTAATTCACCCATGATATTTGGGTCTAAGGGACTTGCAAAATTCAGATTATTTGTGATAGCTAAAGGATTTATGTTACATGCAATTAAATTCCTGTAAGACTCAGCAACTGTATATTTCATACCCTCGTAAGGATTAATTCTTATATATAAAGGATTGCAGTCTGTGGTAGCGCCAATAACTTTTTGTGTTCCATGAATTTTAACTATACCAGATGATTGACCGGGTTCTTTGACAGTATCTCCCATGACAGTTGAATCATATTGATTAAAAACCCAACTTTTATCCAAATAATTCAAATTAGATAATAAAGTATTAATTATATCTTCCAATTTAATCCTAGAAAAATCAAAATCTTTACCTTTTCTTTTTCTTGGCATATAAAATTCTCTGTCGTATTCAGGTGCATCATCAACAATAATATCTACGGGTAGGTCTACCACTTTCTTATTATTTGACTCAAACACAATTCGTTTATTATTAGTTATTTCTCCGATAACTTCATAATCTATTTGCCACTTTTGAAGAATTTCTCTCACTTTAAGATTATTTTTTTCATCTATGACTGCCAACATTCTTTCTTGGCTTTCGGATAGAAGTATCTCATATGCGCTTAATGGTTGTCTCAATGGGACTTTATCAAGATTAATTAATACACCCACATTGCCCTTCGAAGCCATTTCTACACTTGAGGAGGTAATTCCTGCAGCTCCCATATCTTGCATAGACTCTATTAATCCTAATGACATTAATTCTAAACAACCCTCCATTAAAAGTTTCTCCATAAAAGGATCACCGACTTGTACCGAAGGTCTTTTATCATCCTCGTCGTCCTCTGAAAAAACATCTGAAGCCATACTGGCGCCATGAATTCCATCTTTTCCAGTCTTAGAACCAATATAGACTATGAGACCTCCAATAGACTTAGGCTTTGAGTAGAAAATTTTATCTTTTTGAACATGACCTACAGCCATAGCATTAACCAAATTATTATAACCATAAGTTGACTCAAACTCGCACTCACCACCGATATTAGGAATTCCTATGCAGTTGCCGTAGTGGCCAATTCCATGAACCACTCCATTCAATAAATATTTTGTTTTTTCACTTTCTATCAAACCAAATCTAATTGAGTCAAGAGTAGCTATTGGTCTTGCTCCCATTGTAAAAATATCTCTCAGTATTCCACCAACACCAGTTGCTGATCCATTAAAAGGTTCAATGTAACTAGGATGGTTGTGACTTTCTATTTTAAAAGCAATTCCATCATTATCTTGTATATCAATTATTCCTGCATTTTCTCCTGGTCCCTGAATAACAATTTCATTTTCTGTAGGTAGTTTTTTTAACCATTTTTTTGATGTTTTATAACAACAGTGTTCATTCCACATTGCTGAAAATATTCCTAACTCTTCTATAGTTAAGTCTCTACTTAAATAGTTCTTGATGATCTTGAATTCATCTAAAGTTAAGCCGTGCTGAAGTATTAACTCTTCGTTCATGATATTAATGATTCTATAATTAACTTACCATCTTGTGATTGATGAAAATCAGAATAGGCTCTTTCAGGGTGAGGCATCATACCAAGAATATTTTTCTTTTTGTTTGTGATGCCCGCAATAGCTTCTATTGAGCCATTAATATTTTCTTCACTATTAGAGAATTCACCTTTGCAGTACTCAAATGCAATTTGTTCATTATTTTTAAGTGATTTTAAAGTTTCATTATCGCAATAAAAATTTCCCTCATTGTGAGCCACAGGGATTTGAAGTGCTTGGTCTTCTTTAATGGATAAATTGAAGTTATTTTTAAATTTTTTTTTAATAAAACAGTTTTTGCCTAAAAATTTAAGGTTTTTGTTTTGTATCAAGGCTCCTTCAAGGAGTCCAATTTCAGTTAAAATTTGAAAACCGTTACAAATACCAAATAAATATCTACCATCATTTGCATGTTTTATAACATCATTGATTATTTTACTTTTTGATGCCATGGCCCCTGATCTTAAATAGTCACCAAAGCTAAAACCTCCAGGTAATATTACCAAATCAACTTGTGGCAAAGATGCTTCTTCATGCCAAATGCTATAAACAACACTTTTTGTTAAATCTTGTAAGTAACATAAAGCGTCTCTATCGCAATTAGATCCTGGAAATGTAATGACAGCAGACTTAAAACTCATCCAAGTACTTCGTACTCTTCAATAATATCATTCACTAAAAGCTTTTTGCATGCAGAGTCTATTTTTTGGCCTTTTTCCTCTTTACTTAAATTATCTGGTAAGTCTAACTCAATGAGCTTTCCTTGCCTGATATTATTAAATTCATTAAATCCTAAATTATTCAAAGCTTGTTCAATAACTTTACCTTGAGGTTCTAAAATTTGACTTTTAAGTCTTATTAAAATTTTTATACGCATTATATCTTTAAGTTTAATCTATCAAGCACCTCTGCATATGCCTCTTGAACATTTCCCAAATCTCTTCGAAAGCGATCTTTGTCAAGTTTTTTATTTGTTTTTAAATCCCATAACCGACAAGTATCTGGTGATATTTCATCAGCTAGAACAAGTTCATTGGTTTTCTTACAAATTCCAAATTCTAACTTAAAATCAATTAAATTAATTCCGATAGAAAAAAATGTAGATCTTAAGACATCGTTAATTCTCAAAGAATATTCATCTATCAATTCTAGTTCATCAAAATCGCATAACCCTAAATTAAGAATATGCTCTGAACTTATATGTGGATCCCCAAGTTCATCTGATTTTAAACAATACTCTATAAGTGTATCAGATAATGGAGTACCCTCCTTAATGCCAAATTTCTTTGACAAAGATCCAGCAAAGAGATTTCTAACCAAAACTTCAATTGGAATAATATCTACTTTTTTTAAAAGCTGAGATTTTTTGTCAATTTTTTTTATAAAATGTGTTGGGATATCACAGTGATTCAAAATCTGAAATAAATAACTTGAGATAGAGTTATTAATAGCACCCTTATTTTTAATTGAACCTTTTTTTAAATTATTAAAAGCAGTAGCGTCATTTTTATATGTAGCTATTACTTGGTTATTATTTTTTGCATATATAATTTTTGCTTTTCCCTCATATAACTTTTTTAGTTTTGTTGCCATTAGATAACTCTTTTAAATATCTTATCTACATTTATAAAAAGGCTTTTATTATTGAAGATATTATCGATTTTACTCGATATCTTATATTTGACTAAACTTGGATGGTTTAAGAGATTATCTTTAAAAGATAAATTACCCTCCCACGTTTTTAAAGCACAATCTTGGACAATTTTATAAGCATCCTCTCTCAGAACTTTATTATCAATTAGAAAAATTAAGACGTTTTGTGAGTAAGGTAGGCCTTTTAAGAGGTTTAAATTTTTAATCATATTTTTTTTATGTATTATTAGTTTACCTAAAACGTCGATCATTCTTTGAATTGCAAAGTCAAGTGTGATGGTTGCATTAGGAGCGTTTATCCTCTCAACACTAGAATGACTAATATCTCTTTCATGCCATGATGTTATATTTTCAAAAGCAGGGATGGTTAAAGACCTTACTACTCTTGCTAGTCCTGCTAAATTTTCTGATAAAATTGGATTTTTTTTATGAGGCATTGCTGAACTACCTTTTTGACCTTTTCCAAATCCCTCTTCAACTTCCAAGACTTCAGTTCTCTGTAAATGTCTAATTTCTGTTGATAAACGTTCAAGAGAACTTGCTATTATTGCAAAGGAACAAAAAAGATCTGCATGCCTATCTCTTGGTATAATTTGTGTGGAAACTGGCTCGATTGAGAATTTTAATTTTTTAGCAATCATTTGT
>CACLVL010000032.1 GCA_902610415.1 uncultured Alphaproteobacteria bacterium | reverse complement strand
TCAGGTGTTATTTTTGGTTCTACCAAAAAATTTTTAAAAAATTATGACGATGCTATTCATTCATTTTGCCATTGCTTACCAAATACATGGCATTTAATGTCAGTCATGCTCTCTTGCACTTCTAATATTAATTGGTTTATAAATACTTTTAATTCATCAATAAAAGAAATTACTGATCAATTAAAAAATTCTATGTTTTCAAAAAATTTAATAAATAACTCCCCATACTATCTACCTTATCTGACTGGAGAGAGAACACCAATCAACGATCCTCATGTCAGAGCAAGTTTTCATAATATGGGTATTGAAACAGATAGATCTCTATTGGTTTATAGTTTGATAGAGGGAATATCATTTGGACTTAACGATAATTACCAAGCACTCTCAAAAACAGGAATAAAGCTTGATAATTTATTTGTAATAGGCGGTGGTTCAAAAAATGAATATTGGATAAAACTTTTGGCTTCAATACTAGATAGAGATTTATCAATTACTGAAGCATCAGATGCAATGGCAGCTTTTGGAGCTGCAAGATTAGCTTTTCTAGGTTTTAATAATTTAGATCACAGTGAAGTTTTAAAACCACCAACTGTAAAAAAAATAATTGAAAAGGACTCAACTCTAAATTCACATCTCAAAGATCGATTTAATGATTGGAAAAATTATTACATTAATTAGTTTTTTTTAAAATTATGTCAGATTTAAATTATAGCGAACTATTAATTAAACTTTTAGATAAGCTCAAAAATAATTTCAAACATCGCTATTTTATTGCTCTTTCTGGCCCACCTGCCTCTGGAAAAAGTACAATGTCTGAAAAATTAGTGAACGATCTCACTTTTAAAGGATACAACTCTAGTATTCTTCAAATGGACGGTTTTCATTATGATAATCAAATTTTAAAGCAAAAGAATCTTCTCTTAAAAAAAGGTGCACCAGAGACATTTGATGTTATGGGTTTTTTAAACTTTTTATCTCGATTACAAAATGAAGATGAAGTAGCTATACCTATTTTTGATCGCTCTATTGAACTGTCAAGATCTTCAGCAGTGATTATTTCTAAAGAAACCAGAGTAATTATTGTAGAGGGTAATTATATTTTATTAAAGACACATCCTTGGAGTGAATTAAATAAATATTTTAATACTACGATAATGATTTCTACTAAAAATGAAATTTTAGAAAGAAGACTAATAGAAAGATGGAAAAGTTTCAATATACCTGAAGAAGAGATTAAACAAAAAGTCTTTGAAAACGATTTACCAAATGGTGTGAATGTATATAAAAATAGTATTCTAGCTGACTATAATTTATTAAACTAAGAACTTGGCGGTTCTTTAGCACCAGTCATATACGCAACTGCATCAGACATTGAATTATCTTTAGGATTAATAACACAAAGTCTTTTACCTAAGCGGTGTATGTGAATTCTATCAGAAACTTCAAAGACATGGGGCATGTTGTGAGAAATAAGAATAATTGGAATTCCCCTAGATTTTACTTCACCAATTAATTCTAAAACTCTTCTGCTTTCTTTTACACCTAGTGCTGCAGTAGGCTCATCCATAATTATAACTTTTGTTCCAAAAGCAGCAGCTCTGGCAACCGCAACTCCTTGCCGTTGTCCACCAGATAGTGTTTCAACTTGTTGGTTTATATTTTGAATAGTTAACAAACCCAACTCTGATAATTTTGTTCGTGCAAGTTCTTGCATTCCTGATTGATCTAAAAATCTTAAGAATTTGCCCATAAAACCTTTTTTATGTATTTCTCTACCTAAAAACATGTTATCAGCAATAGTTAGTGCCGGAGAAAGAGCTAGGTTTTGATAAACAGTTTCAATACCTGTTTTCCTTGCCTCAATTGGAGATCCAAAAGTGACTTTATTTCCATCTAATAAAATTTCTCCTGAGTCTGGCTGAACTGCTCCACAAAGAGCTTTAATTAATGTTGATTTTCCTGCACCATTATCACCAATCACTCCCAAAACTTCGTCTTTATAAAGTTCTAAATCAGCATTATCTAAGGCTACAACTTTACCATATCTTTTGTTAATTGCTTTTGCTTGTAATACAGGTTGCATTAATTTGATATCCTCCTAATCCACTGATCAAGTCCAACTGCCATAATTATTAAACATCCTAGTGCAAATCTTTGCCATAAAACATCTAAACCAGCAATAGATAGACCAGAGCTAAAAACTCCCACAATCAATGCACCGAACAAAGCGCCAACTATAGATCCTCTTCCACCAAATAATGAAGTTCCTCCAATAACAACTGCAGTTATAGAGTCAAGATTACCCTCGTAAAAACTAGTTGGAGACACTGAGCCTACTCTTCCAATTGAAACCCATGCGCCTAAAGCTAATATTAAACCAGCTACAGTGTAAACAGACAACAGCATTCTATCTGTTCTGATACCTGATAGCTCAGCAGCATCTTTATCATCACCAACTGCATAGACATGCCTTCCCCAAGCAGTTTTGTTAAGCACGAACCACAAAACAATAAATATTAAAATCATTAAAAATGACCCATATGTAAACTGAGCTCCATAAACTTTGACACTCTTTCCAAAGAAATGAAGTAAGGGAGCATTAGCTTCAATGTCTCTTGATCTAATTGATTGTGAGCCACTAAAAAATATTACTAGAGCAAAAAATACATTCCAAGTTCCTAAAGTTACAATGAAGGGTGGAAGGCGAAATTTAGTTACCAACCATCCATTTATATATCCACATATAGCACCACTAGCCATCCCAACCATTATTGCAAACGACGTGGGTAATCCCATTTGAACAGACAGTTTGCCCATAAATACTGAAGCAAGAACCATTATAGCTGCAACACTCAGATCAATTCCTGCAGTTAAGATAATTAATGTTTGGGCTGCTGCTAAAATTCCAACAATTGTCACTTGTTGAATAATTAGTGATAAATTAAAAGCAGAGAAAAACTTTCCACCAGCGACAAGACCAAAAACTGCAACACTTACGAATAGTATAATGACTGGTACCATGGTCGGGTTGCCATGAAGAAAGTTTTGAATTTTTTTTAAAGTGTTTGGTTTTTCTAATTCAAAAGTATGATGATCTTGATCCTTGGAACCTATTTCATCTTGAAACTTTGGTTGATCCTGTAAATCTTTAGAAATATCACTCATGTTTATGTCTTAATTATATCGTAAAATAGGGCAGCGAGAGCCACCCTATTTAATAGTTTAAGTTATTAGGACTTTAACCCCAACATCTATCCATACCTTCTGCAGTATCGATAGAAGGTACACCAGATGCAGGTTGATCTGTAACTAAGTTCACACCAGTATCAAAAAAGTCAAGTCCTGGAGTGTTTGCAGGCTTAGTTCCATTTTCAGCCCATGCTTTAATAGCCTCAACACCTAGAGATGCCATTAAGAGTGGGTATTGTTGTGAAGTAGCACCAATAACACCATCTTTAACATCCTGAACACCAGGGCAACCACCGTCAACAGAAACAATTAAAATTCCATCATCGGCTTTACCAGCAGCCTTAAGTGCCTCGTATGCACCAGCAGCAGCAGGCTCATTTAGTGTGTAAACTACATTAATATCAGGATTTTTTTGAAGAAGTTTTTCCATTGCGTCTCTTCCACCTTCTTCATTACCATTAGTAGGCTCATTACCAACTATTCTTGGATCATCCTCATCTCCCCATCTAGTGATATCTTTAGTATCAATTCCAAAACCAGTTAAGAAACCCTGGTCTCTGAGAACGTCAACAGATGGTTGGCTAATATTTAGATTTAACATAGCAATGATTGCTTTAGATGTATCACCAAATGATGAAGCAGCCCACTCACCAATTAACTGACCAGCTTTGAAGTTATCAGTAGCAAAAGTTGAGTCTGCAGCGGTGATTGGTTCTAAAGGTGTATCAAGTGCTATCACCAATAATCCAGCATCTCTTGCTTGTTGAAGAGGTGTAGTAATAGCTTTTGTATCTGATGCAGCAATTAAAATACCACTAGCACCTGATGCAATGCATGTCTCAACTGCTTTAACCTGAGTTTCGTGGTCACCATCAATTTTTCCGGCGAATGTTGAGAGTTTAATACCAAGCTCATCTGCTTTAGCTTTAGCTCCCTCTTTCATTTTAACAAAAAAAGGATTGATATCCGTTTTTGTAATTAGACAAGCTTCGATTGCATGGCTTCCAGCTTTTGCGGGAAGAGTTGCAAAAGTAAATGCAACTGCCATTAATGAAGCCAGAACTAGAGATAATTTTCTCATAGTTATTTCCTCCTATGTGTATATACGCAGTTACAATAGCCTAAAAAATAGGTCTTAGGCTAGATAATTTTAATATTTTTAATGTTGATTTTTTAAAAAATGTTTATCAATAATTAACTTCCATTGATCATAGGTGGTTTGAGTAACTTTATTTTGTTTAGGTCTTATTACTTTATGATTAAGTCTAAATCCCTCTAAATCATTTAAATTAGTAATATTATGTAGATATTGTATTCCTAATAGTAAGACTCCATAGGATGACATATCCTCTATTTCTGGAATATTGACATCAGTTTGAGTTAAATCGGCAATTAATTGTGTAAAAAATTTATTTTTAATCATTCCACCATCTATAGACAAATTATGCAAAGACAAGTTTTTAGATTTTTGAAGAGACTCTAGGTAAACAATCATTTGAAAAGCTACTGACTCGAGAACTGCACGAGTTAAGTGTCTCTTATCTACAACAGGATTAATTCCAAAAAATGCAGAACGAGCACTTGAAATCCAATATGGAGGGCCTAGACCAGAAAAGGCAGGAACGAAAAAGACGCCATTGCTACTCTCTATTTCCATAGAAAATTCCTCACTTTCGTTAACAGATTTTATTATTTGTAAATTATTTTTGACCCATGAGATTGTACCTCCAGCAAAAGAACCCAGACACTCTAATGCATAAGTATTTTGTTTGTTAGTAAACGCAAGAGAGGTAAAAGACTTATCGTCTAATAATAATTCTTCTCCAATGTTTGTTTGTATATTAAATCCAGTACCAGTTGTAATTTTAGTATCACCCTTTTTAAAACAAGAGTTTGCAAAAAATGAAGCCTGGGCATCACCAGCAACACCAATAATAGGAATTCTTTTATTAAAACTCCCCTCAAAGTCACTTTCACCAAATAATTCAGAGCTTTTCTTGATCTTAGGAAATTGGATATTTTTAATATTAAATATAGATAATAATTCTTCATCCCATTTATTGTTAAGGCAATTAAATAAAAGTGTCCTAGAGGCATTAGTGGTATCAGTTACAAAAGACTCTAAATTTGTTAGGCGATATATAAGATACGTTTCAATTGTTCCAAAGCAAATCTCTTCACTTTCTATTTTTGAATTAATTTCAGAATTATTTTCAATAAGCCAATTTAATTTACTTCCAGAAAAAAAAGTATTTGGTTGGAGACCAGTCTTCTTTTGAATAGTTTGAGTTAATTCCTTATTACTCAAAAGATTATCACAAATTTTCTGTCCTCTTGTGCATTGCCAAACAATTGCATTATGTATGGGCTTACCTGTTTTTTTTTTAAATAATGAAAAAGTTTCTCTTTGATTTGTAATACTTATGAATTTAGGGTCAGGCGATAAAAGGGAAGCTTGTTTTACAAGTTCAATTAAATTTTGAAAGATTTCCTCTAGGTCATGCTCAATGTATCCCTCTTTTGTATAAATTTGTTTGTGTTCTTTTAGAAATCTTTTTAAAACATTTAAACTATCGTCAAAAACTAATACTGTTGTAGAGGAAGTGCTTGAGTCAATGGTTATATATCCCATTAACCTAGCATTTGAGCAGATAAAGCTGCAATTTTATCAGGACTCATATTATAGTGATCTAGTACATCGGCCTGAGAGCCATTAACTATATATTCATCTGGTATTCCAAGAATTTTGAAATCAAGATTAATTTTATTTTGAGAGATAATATTTGCGCATTGTTCACCTAAACCCCCATAAATACTGTGCTCTTCAATAGATATCAAGACCTTGGATTTTTTAGCCATTTTTATTAAAATATCGTTATCGAAGGGTTTTATTGTGTGCATACTTATTATAGTGGGATTAATACCCTTTGTTTTCAAAATCTCTCCTGCCAATACAGCTCTTTGAACAGTTTCTCCTGTAGAAATTAAAGTAATGTCCTCTCCTTCAGAAACTGTTATTGCTTTTCCAATTTGAAAATTAGTCCCAGGAGAATGAATACTCATCATTGGTTTTTTTCCATACCTTATATATAAAGGTTTGTCATAACCAACGGAGGCTTTAATAACTTCTGATGCTTCAAAGTTATCTGCTGGAGCAACAATCGAGATGTTATTAAATGTTCTTAAAGATGCAAAATCATGAATGGAATGATGCGTTGAGCCAAGTTGCCCATAGCTAATGCCAGCACTTATACCAACTAGGACCACAGGTTGATTTGAGTAACAGATATCATTTTTAATTTGTTCAATAGACCGAGCTGTAAGAAAGCTTGCTGGAGACACACCAAATACCTTTTTACCACCTGCTGAAAGACCTGCAGAAATTCCTACTAAATTTTGTTCAGCTATACCTACCTCTATTATTTGATCAGGTAATTCTTTTCCGAAATTTACTAACTTTCCTGATCCCCTAGAGTCACTAGTCACAACTAATATATTTTGATTTATTTTTGCTTGATCTAAAAGTGTATCTGCAAATACTTCTAAATTTGGTTTTCCAATATTATTCATATTTAATTAATTTTTCATCCAATTCTTTAATTGCTTTTTTATACTCCTCATCTGTTGGAACCTTGTGATGCCAAGAGATTTCATTTTCAATAAAACTTATTCCGCAACCCTTGATTGTATTAGCAATAATCGCGTTTGGTTTGCCAGCAGTAAAAGGAACTTTTTGAAATATTTCAAGAAGCTCAAAAATATTATTTCCATTTACAAATTCTACGTTAAAACCAAAAGATTTAAATTTCTCATCTAAAGGTTCAATTGGATTAACATCTTCTGTTTTACCAGTAATTTGTAAATGATTTCTATCAACAACGACAATGAGATTATCCAATTGATATTTACTTGCTGATGTACAAGCCTCCCAAACAGATCCTTCAGAAAGCTCTCCATCTCCTAATAAAGCAAACACCTTATTTTTCGATTTATCTTTTTTCTTAGCCAGTGCTAATCCAACGGC
>CACLVL010000031.1 GCA_902610415.1 uncultured Alphaproteobacteria bacterium | reverse complement strand
AACTTTAGACGATGAGGTCTTATTAGAAGAATTTATGAGTTTAATATATTGAGCTATATTAGATTTTATAGTCCATTTGGTTGATAATAATTTTTCTTTAGCTTCAGCTGGTGTCTTAGATTTTTTGATTAGATTTATAACAGCATCGATATTGTTAACAGCTATTGATAATCCAATTAAAATATTGGCTTTTTCACGAGCTTTATTAAGCTTATAAACAGTTCTTTTTGTAATAACGTCTTTTCTAAAATTAACAAAGTATGAGAGACCATCTCGTAGATTTAACGTTAGAGGTTTTGTCTCTTTTAAAGCTAACATATTACTACTAAATGAAGTTTTTAAAGGTGTGTATTGAAATAACTGGTTTTTTATAATTTCAGGAACTGCAGAAGATTTTAACTCTACGACAATTCTAACACCTTCTTTATTAGACTCATCTCGAATATCATTTATACCCTCTATAGTTTTATTATTTACCACATCAGCAATACGCTCTAATAATTTTGATTTATTTTGTAAATAAGGTATTTCAGAAATTACAATTGCATTTCTATTTTTTATTTTTTCTTCATGTAATTTCGAAAGCACAGTAACACTGCCTCTCCCAGTCTCATACATTGAGCTTAGACCAGCTGTTCCTGATATAATTCCTCCCGTTGGAAAATCTGGACCTTTTACAATCTTATGAAGTTGTTTAGATGTTGTATCTGGCTCATCAATAAGCAGTAAAGTAGCGTCTATAATTTCTCCTAAATTGTGAGGAGGAATATTAGTTGCCATGCCAACTGCAATACCACTAGCACCATTTACAAATATATTTGGAAATCTAGATGGTAAAACTTTAGGCTCAGTTAATGTTTCATCATAATTAGCTCTCAGTTGAACTGTTTCATACTCTAATTCTTCTAGCATAAAAGATGATATTTTATCTAATCTTGCCTCGGTATAACGCATAGCTGCTGCAGGATCTCCATCCATTGAACCATAATTTCCTTGACCATCAATTAAAGGTAAACGCATTGTAAAATCTTGTGCCATTCTTACCATAGACTCATAAATAGCTGAGTCACCATGAGGATGATATTTACCCATAACATCACCAACTATTCTTGCTGATTTTTTATAAGGTTTGTTATGATGATAAGAGGACTCATACATAGAATATAATATTCGTCTGTGCACAGGTTTAAGTCCATCACGAACATCGGGTAAAGCTCTCGAGACTATGACACTCATGGCATAGTCTAAGTAACTTTTTTCTAATTCATCAGTTATATCAATGTTGGGATAAATCTTAGTATCCAATACATCTAGTTGTTTTGCTTTAGTTTTTTTCTTTTTTGCCAATGATTTATCTAAAAAGGAATATCATCATCGAGTTGTTCAGCTGTTGAAGTCTCTGAACCACCCATTGCTTCATCTGCAGCTGAGTCTAATTGATTATTATTGCTTTCTTCACTAACAGAAGATTGAGAGCGAGTATCTAACATTGTTAATACTCCAGAATAGTTTGGAATTACTACTTCAGTTGTGTATTTATCTACACCATTGTTATCTGTCCATTTTCTTGTTTGAAGCTGACCTTCAATATATATCTTTGAACCTTTTCTGAGATACTTTTCACATATATCTGCAAGCTTATCATTAAATACAACGACTCGATGCCATTCAGTCTTATCCTCTAATTGCTGAGTGTCTTTGTTACGATATTTGGTTGAAGTGGCGATAGAAAAGCTAGCCAATCTGGAGCCAGCTTGAGTTGCTCTAATGTCAGGGTCTTTACCTAAGTTACCAAGAAGAATTACTTTATTTACTGATCCAGCCATGAATTTTTTTATTAAAAGATAATATTAATATATATTAAATATCTTTAATTGATATCTAATTTAATGGATAAACACTCACCACTTACTCACATCATAGTTCATAACGCTCATGAGCATAATTTAAAAAATATAAACTTAAATTTACCAAAGAATAAACTTGTTGTCATAACGGGTGTAAGTGGTTCAGGTAAATCAACATTAGCATTTGATACTATTTATGCTGAGGGGCAGAGAAAATATATCGAATCACTTAGTGCCTATGCTCGTCAATTTTTAGACATGATGGACAAACCTAAGGTCGATAAAATAGAAGGATTGTCACCAGCAATTTCCATAGACCAGAAAACAACATCCAAGAATCCAAGATCAACAGTAGGAACGGTAACTGAAATTTATGATTATCTGAGAGTATTATTTTCAAGAGTTGGTATCCCCTACTCACCAGCTACAGGAAAACCAATCAAAGGTTTAACAAGTTCTGAAATGATAGATGAAGTCAATTCTAAGTTTAATTTAAAAAAAATAATGATTATGTCTCCATTGATAAAAGGTAGAAAAGGAGAATATAAAAAACTATTTGAGGAGTATTTTAAAAAAGGTTACGAAAGGTTTCTAATAAATAATAAGCTTTATCAAAAAGAAGAGATCCCTGAATTAAGTAAAAACTATAAACATACGATAAGCGTTGTCATTGATAGAATTGTGCCCTCCAAAGATAACAGAGACAGATTAGCAAATAGTATTGAAATTAGTTTAAAAGAGAGTGAAGGAAGTGTTGAGATTTATAATATTGATAAAGATGAAATTATTACATTTTCAGATAAATTTATGTGTCCAGTGAGTGGATTTAGTATAGACGAAATTGAACCACGTTTATTTAGTTTTAATAATCCATACGGAGCATGTAAAACGTGCGATGGTCTTGGTGAGATAGATGCATTCGATGAAGATATAATAATACCTGATAAAAATTTATCTTTTAATGAAGGTGCAATTAATTTCTGGTCAGAAAAGTCAAAATCACGAATATATCCAAAGCTTAAAAAGATATTCCAATCAAAAAAACTAGAAAATGTAATTTGGTCAAAAACTCCTAAAAGTTTTCAAAATGAAGTTCTTTATGGAGGAAGACTTTTTGAAGGTCTAATAAACATTATGGATAATATTTACGATGGATCTTCTAGTTGGTGGAGACAATGGGAACTTGAAAAGTTTAGAAATTCAAAAATCTGTCACGAATGTTATGGTCAAAGACTTAATGAAAAAGCACTGTGTGTTAAGATAAATAATTTAACTATTTCAGATTTTACTTCTTTGAGTATAGCTAACTCATTAGATTGGATTAATAAATTTGAAAAAGAGTTAAAAGAACAAGAGAAATTAATAGCCGCCCCATTAAAAAAAGAAATTTTTTCTAGATTGAATTTTTTAAATGAAGTTGGACTTAGTTATTTAAGTTTATCAAGAAAAAGTTCTACTTTATCTGGTGGAGAGTCACAAAGAATTAGATTGGCTAGTCAAATTGGTTCTGGATTAACTGGTGTCACATACGTTTTAGACGAGCCATCAATAGGCCTTCATCAAAGAGATAATCAAAAGCTAATTAATACTCTAAAAAACCTAAGAGATTTAGGTAACACTATAATTGTTGTTGAGCATGATGAAGATATAATACGTGAAGCAGATTATGTTGTAGATATTGGTAAATACGCTGGTATCAAAGGTGGTTCCATTGTTGCCATTGGTGAGTTTAACAAAATACTAAATAGCAAAGAAAGTTTAACAAGTAGCTACATCAGAGGTGTAATTGGAAGGTACCCATCTAGTGTTAACAAAATTCCATCAAAACAGTTTATTGAAATTACAAAAGCAAATGGAAATAATTTAAAAAATGTAAACGTAAAATTCCCTTTAAGTAAATTTATTACTATTACTGGAGTATCTGGTAGCGGGAAATCAACATTGATTAACGAAACTTTGTACGGTGCAACAAATAATAGAATTTATGAAAAAATTATTAAAACACTTCCTTATGATGACATCAAAGGAATTGAAAATATTGATAAAGTTATAAATATCGATCAATCACCCATTGGAAGAACCCCCCGATCAAACCCAGCAACATATGTTGGATTGTTTACACCCATAAGAGAATGGTTTGCTAATTTGCCTGAAGCTAAAGTAAAAGGATTTAAGCCTGGTAGATTTTCTTTTAATGTCAAAGGAGGTAGATGCGAAAGCTGTGAAGGAGATGGTTTAAAAAAAATTGAAATGCACTTTTTAGCACCAGTATATGTTAAATGTGAAGTATGTGATGGTAAAAGATATAATAAAGAGACACTTAGTATTCAATATAATAAAAAAAATATAAATGATATTTTATCAATGACTGTTGATGACGCTGAAGAGTTTTTTATCAATAACCCACAAGTGTATTCTAAATTAAGAACACTCAAAGATGTTGGCTTGGGATATATATCTATCGGTCAATCGGCTACAACTTTATCAGGTGGTGAAGCCCAAAGAATTAAACTATCGAAAGAATTATCCAAAAGACAAACAGGAAAAACTTTGTACATCTTAGATGAGCCAACAACTGGTCTTCACTTTGACGATATAAAGAAACTTTTGGAGATACTTCATAAATTAGTTTCCTACGGTAATACTGTAATAGTAATAGAGCACAACTTAGATGTTATTAATACAAGTGATTGGATTATAGACTTGGGACCTGAGGGTGGAGAAAAAGGTGGTAATATTTTATTTGAAGGTAAACCAAGTGAATTAATTAAAAACAAAAATAATCAAACAGGTGTATATTTAAAAAAATATCAGGAGTCTCTTGCTTTAAGCACTGCATCATAATTTAAATCACCTACAATTCCTAATACTAGAAATAGTGAAGAAAAAGTTCCAATTAAAACTCCAAAAATGAATACTATAGGCATTTCAGTTAAATTAACTGGTGCTAAAAATACTAAACACAACAATGCTAGTATTGTTGTAAAACTTGTAAGTATAGTTCGACGAAGATTTAATTTAATGGATTTATTAACATTGGTTTCAAAATTATCTTTATTTTCCTCATTTGAGGTTAAAGTTCTTAGCCTGTCAAACAAAACTATTGTGTCGTTAATACTGTAACCAGCAATTAAAAGTAAAGCTGCGATCATAGTTAAATTAAATTCAATATTAAATAAAGACATAAAACCTATTGCTACAAAAACATCATGTAATAATGCAAATATTCCTGAAGCAGCAAACTGCCAATCAAACCTAATCCAAACGTAAATAGCTATTACTAATAGAGAAGATGCTAAAGCATAAATAGAGTTTTTAATTAGTTCTTCACTAAAAGTTGGTTCTATGTATTCAGACAATAGAATTTGTATATCAGGATTTAGTGCAATTATATTTTTAATTTCTTCAATAAAAACAGGGTTATTTTTTCCTGACTCTATTCTGATACTATAAACATTACTACCTACCTCCCTTTTGATTAAAACTTCTCTCTCAGTGTCAACAAAGTTTATATATTGATTGAGTTGGCTAGTTGTTAAATTTGTCTTTACTTCAAAATTTAAACCTCCTTTAAAATCAATACCTAAATTTAAACCTTTAAAAAAAATAACAATTATTGTTAAAATTATTAGGATTAAAGAGACTAAGTAAGATTTGTTTTTAAATGAATAAAAATTAATCATTTTTGAAGTCCTAAATATTTTATAGATGTAATATTAAGAAATAATTTAAGTATTATATAAGTGACTATTAAAGATGAAATGATACCAATAATTAAAGAAATTGAAAAACCTCTTATAGGACCAAAGCCAAAAGCAAATAAAAATATAGCAGCAAATAATGTAGTTAAATTAGAGTCTAAAATAGTAACATAAGCAGAGTTGAAGCCGTGGTTTTTAGGATCTTCAATATTCTGTTTAAAATTTTCTCGGATCCTCTCAAATATTAAGACATTTGCGTCTACACACATTCCTATAGTTAGAACTATACCAATAACACCTGGAAGTGTAAGTGTTGTATTTAATAAAGACATCATTGCAAAAAGCAAAGACAAACAACTAACAATTGTTATGACTGTAAAAAATCCTGAAATTTTATAATAAAGGATCATAAAAAGAGTAATTGCAATAAGAGCTATAATAGATGCAATAACCCCTTTTTCTACACCCTCCTGACCAAGAGTTGGACCTATTTGTTTTTCTTGAATAATTTTAATTCTAGTCGGCAAAGATCCTGATTTAAGGATAATAGCAAGATTATTTGCTGTTTCATTTGTAAATCCACCAGATATTTGACCACTACCACCAGTGATTGACTCTCTTATGACAGGTGCGGTAATTAACGAACCATCAAGAACTATAGCAAATCGTGAACCCACATTTTCTGAAGTCATTTTTGCAAATAAATCTGAACCTTCTTTATTAAAAGAAAAAGCAACGACTGGTTCATTTTGATTGTACTGAAGGGAGGCATCTTGAATAAAGTCACCTGTAATATTAGGGATTTCTTGAACTCTTACTTGTTCACCTGTTTCTTCATTAGTAAAAGTCTTAGAACCAACAATATTACTTTTTTCTAAGTGCAACGTTAATTTGGCAGTTTTGGATATAACCTCTTTTACATTGTTATCTAAATCACCTGGGATTTCTAATAAAATTTTATTTAAACCGACTTTTTGAATAGATAATTCTTTGTTTCCTAAAAAATCAACTCTAGATCTTACTATTTCAACAGCATTCAAAGTCATATCTGACAATGACTTATTAAAACTTTGTTTAGAAAAAATATAACTATTTTCTTTATCTGATTTTTCTTGTTCTTCTAAACCCAAATTTTGAATGACTATATTACTTAATGCTTCTAAATTTTGGTTTTTAGAAATTACTATTTGTCCATTGTTAATACTAGAGAATATAGAATAAGTATTTTCAATATATTGAGATGTTTTTACTAAAAGGTTATTAAGATATTCTTCCTCATTTAATTCTAAAAGATACGAATAACCTCCCTGAATATCTAATCCAAAATTTATTTTATTATCTTGAGTTTGACCTTCAAAGTTAGGCTTAATAAATATATAACTCCCAATTAACAGTAATAAAGATATCCATAATCTCCACTGTTTAAGAATTAACATTATTAATTTTTGTTTATTAAGATTATTTAGCCGCTATATCAGCTATCATACCTTTAGCTACTTTAACTTGAACATTATCAGCTATTTCAACTGAAAGGGTTCCATCGTCATTTACATAATGGATATTACCAATAATACCACCTTGTGTTACGACTCGGTCACCTTTTTTTAAATTTGAGATCATGTTTTTGTGATCTTTTAATTTTTTTTGTTGTGGTCTTATAAGTAAGAAGTAAAAAACAACGAAAATAAGTATTAATGGTAAAATTCCTGCAAGTTGGTCCATGATATAAATCCTTTAAATAAATAAAATAAGCATTAAAATCTCACAATCATCAATGAAGTCAACATAAAATTGAAAAATAAACATTTA
>CACLVL010000030.1 GCA_902610415.1 uncultured Alphaproteobacteria bacterium | reverse complement strand
AATTTAAATAACTTTTCTGTATCCTCTCCTTGAAAATTTTTAACCAAAAAATTTCCACCTTTATTTAGATATTTTTCAATTAAATTTGCTGAAAGGATACTTAAATTGTAGCTATTAGTTTGATCTAAAAATTGATTGCCACTTGTATTAGGTGCAATATCAGAAATTATTGAGTCGAATGTATAATTACTTTTTGTGAATAGTTTATTTATAGCACTAGTATCTTTTAAATCCATTGTGCAAAACGTTAATTCTCCTTCAAGCTGATGATCAATGGGTAGTAAATCGATTCCAACTATTTTATTTTTTGGGTTTTTTTTTAGAATGTATTGTGTCCAGCCCCCCGGAGAACAACCTACATCTAATATTTTTTTTTGATTTTTGAATAAATTATATTTTTTATCTATTTCCTCTAATTTATAATAAGCCCTTGAAATTATATCATTTTTCTTTGCTTTAATGTAAAAAGAGTCTTTTTTTCTGGTTTTATACCACTGTTTCATTTAATTTTACTCATAATCTGATATGTATTCGTCTACATAATACTTAATAAGGTTAAATATATTTCATGTCATTTTTTTTAAAAAAATTCACATTAATCATTAGTTTAACATTTATCTCTTCTTTATGTTACTCCTCAGATTGGGGTAGCCAAGAAAAAACAGAAGAAAAATTATTCTCTGTTGAGGTTATGGACTCCTTTGCGCAAACAATTAAAGATAGTATTGATTTTAGCTCAACAACTGAAGCTTTTAGAAGAATTGAAATTAAAAGTGAGGTTATGACGACAATTGAGAAAGTTTTAGTCAAGGCTGGTTCAAAAGTAAATAAAGGGCAACATATTGTTGAATTAGATGATTACAAAACAAATGCAGATTTATATAAACTAAATCTATTGTCTCAAAGCGAATTTGATAAATACGCTCTTTTTGCACCCTTTGGAGGATTACTTTTAGACGGTCATAAAATTGCAGGGGAGCTTGTCATGCCAGGTGAAAAAGTCTATGAAATTATTGATCTCAACTCACTAAAGATATTTGGTTATATAAACGAAAATGAAATTCTCGATGTTTCATTAAATAATAAAGTAGAAGTAACAATCCTAGATGAAAAAGTCGAAGGAAAAATAGATTATATTTCACCTATCTCTGACCCAGAAACTAAAACTTTTGAAATTGTTGTTAAAGTGGAAAATAAAAATCTCCGCTATAAAGATGGTTTGTCATCAATGATTTCGATAGTAAAAGGAAATGTTCTTGCTCATAAAATTTCTCCATCGATTTTAGCTTTAGGTAATTCAGGCGAATTAGGAGTAAAAGTTATTGACTCCGAAAATATTGTTCAATTCAAAGAGATTAATGTTATTGAAGATACTTCTGATTATATGTTGGTCTCTGGATTGAGTCAGAGAGAAAGAATTATAATCGTTGGTCAACAATATGTATCCGCAGGAGAAAAAGTCAGTTTTTAACTACTCATGAGCTTAGTTAACTTAGCTAGTCGATATTATAGAACTACAATATCAATTTTTCTATTTGTTATATTTAGTGGATCTCTCGTTTTTAATTCAATTCCAAAAGAGTCCTATCCAGATATTAATTTACCCTATATTTACGTATCTCTTGGATTAACGGGTATTTCGCCTGAGGACTCTGAAAAACTTTTAATAAAACCAGTTGAAGATGAAGTCTCAAATATTGAAGGAAAAAAAGAAATGACAAGTACGTCTTATCAAGGTGGTGGAAATGTCTTATTAGAATTTGATGTTGGATTTGATCCAGATCAAGCACTCTTAGATACAAGAGAGCAAGTTGATAGAGCCAAATCTGACCTACCTGATGATGCTGATGAACCTAAGGTTAGTGAGGTAAATATAAGCCTATTTCCTATATTAGTTGTTTCTATTAGTGGTGATATCTCTGAGTTTTTACTAAAAAAAATATCTAATGACCTTAAAGATAAGATTCAATCTTTGCCAAATGTTTTAGAGGTTAATATTGGTGGAGAAAGAGAAGAACAATTAGACATCGTAATTGATCAAAATAAAATAGAAGCTTATGGTTTAAATTTAAATGAAATTTTAAATTTTGTTCGATCTAATAACCAAATAGTTTCAGCAGGTAATCTTGACACTGGAGACGGAAGATTTGTAATTAAAATTCCTGGTCTTTATGAAAGCCTCAATGATGTTTTTAACACACCTATTAAGGTTAACGATAAAAAAACAATTAAATTTAAGGATATAGCTCAACTAAAAAGAACTTTCAAAGATCCTGAAAAATTTGCTCGCCTAAATAACGAGTCGGCATTTACTTTAGAAATCTCTAAAAGAATTGGGGCAAATATTATTGATACTGTTGACCAAGTAAAAGAGTTAATAAATGAAGAGCAAAAAATATTACCTTCAAAAGTTAATATTACTTTTTCAGGTGATGAGTCAGTAAGTATAAAAAATATGTTAAGTGACCTTCAAAATAATGTAATTTTTTCTGTAATACTCGTAATGAGTGTTGTCATTATTTTTCTTGGAATAAGATCTAGTTTACTTGTAGGTTTAGCTGTTCCAGGATCGTTTTTTGTCATCAATATTAATTCTTTATTCTCTTGGTTTCACAATAAATATGGTCGTTTTGTTTGGATTAATACTTTCTGTAGGATTACTAGTAGACGGAGCAGTGGTTGTTGTGGAATACGCTCAAAGAAAAATCCAAGAAGGTATGGGACTAGCTGACTCATACATTAAAGCAGCATCTAGAATGTCATTACCTATAATGGCTTCAACTTTCACAACTATAGCAGCTTTTATACCATTATTATTTTGGCCAGGAACAACAGGTGGATTTATGAAATATATTCCTATCACAGTAATATCTGTTTTGGGATCAAGTTTAGCAATGGCTTTAATTGTTATTCCTATAATAGGAACTCAAGCATATAAAATAAAAAACCTTTTTTTCTTTTTTATAATTCCTTTAATCTTATTTGGAGTTATAAATTTTATTGCATATAATTTTTTATCACTATTTGAATTCGATAACTACCTAAACATTGGAATAAAAACTTTAACTTCACTTGGTTTAGGTGCAATTTTATTTTTCTTTTTTAGGTATATCAAAAACAAAGGTTTTTTTCAAAAAATGATAATTCCTCGAATTAATGCTGATGATGATGAAGATTTAACTGATTTGAGTACAGTAGGTTTTTTTACGAGAATTTATCTTTTTATTTTAAGAATTTGTATAAACAATCCAGTAAAAATAATCATACTGTCTTTGGGATTATTAGTAGGAATATACAGTGCTTACGGAAAATTTGGAAAAGGGGTTATATTTTTCCCTTCAGTTGAAGCAGAAAATACAAAAGTAATCATATATGCTACTGGAAATCTTTCCGTTTTAGAAAAAGATCGCCTTGTGGCTAAAGTAGAACAGCAAGTATTAAAATTACAAAAAACAAATAATGAATTTGACTCAATTTATACCACCTCAGGAAATGTTGAAAATAGACAAGAAAGCTCACCTGATATAATTGGTTTTATTGATATTGAATTTAAAGATTGGGATAAAAGAAGAAAAGCAGAAACTATAATTTCTGAGATAAGAAAGGAAACATCTTCTATTGCTGGAATAAAAGTTGAGACAAGAACTGAAAGAGCTGGTCCTCCAAGTGGAAAACCAATTGAAATTAATTTAACCTCTTTGGATCCTAAAATTACTTTAAAAGAACTAAAAAAAATTGAAAAATATTTATCTGGTATTTCTGGACTAAAAGATCTTGAGACATCTTTACCTTCTCCTAGTATTGAGTACGAACTTTATGTTAATAGAGAAGAAGCTGCAAAATATGGAGCAAGTATATCTATAATAGGTAATACGATAAAGCTTCTTACAAGTGGGCTTAAGTTAAGCGAATTTAGACCCGATGATAGTGATGAATCTATACCAATATATCTTCGATTGCCAAAAGAACAGAGAACTATTGATCAATTAGACAATATAAAGATACCAACGTCATCAGGCTATGTACCAATTTCAAATTTTACTAAAATTGAGACTAATCAAGAGACAGGTAATTTAACTCGAGTTGAACAAAACAGAATTGAGTCAATTAAATCAGATGTTACTAGATTTTACCAAACAGATGCATACGTAAGATTGATTAAACATTGGCTGGGCATAGAAAAATTTGATATTCCAAATAGCTTTGGATTGGAGATACCCGAATTTAATTCGGCAAATATTGACCCGAGAGTAAAGATAGAATTTAAGGGAGAGGACGAAAGTCAAAAAAAGTCAAGTGAGTTTCTTCAAAAAGCATTTCTCATTGCAGTATTTCTAATGGGTTTAATACTTTTGACTCAATTTAATAGTTTCAGTAGCACACTTTTAATATTATTTGCTGTTATAATGTCTACAGTTGGTGTTGTTTTAGGTTTGTTGATTACAAAACAACCATTTGGAATTGTTATGAGTGGTATTGGTGTTATCTCTTTAGCGGGAATTGTCGTTAATAATAACATTGTTCTAATAGATACATTTGATCGACTAATGAAAAAAACAAAAGATGCTAAGGATGCCGTTTTAATGACTGGGGCACAAAGATTAAGACCAGTTTTATTAACAACAACTACAACTGTTCTTGGCTTACTCCCTATGGCTTTAAAACTCAATATTGATTTTGTAAATTTAGAATATAGCTATAACTCTCCTGATACTCAATGGTGGGTAGATTTATCAAGAGCAATTGTTTTTGGACTTCTTTTTTCAACTCTTTTAACTTTACTTGTAACACCGTCAGCATTAATGCTTAAATCTAAGTATTTAGGTAGATCTTCTAAAAAAAGTAAAAAAGTAAGTAACTAAGCTTAATAAGGAAATTAGTAAATATGCAATGGCGACCAAAAGTGTTGTTTGCCAAAAATAACTGATTAAAAATATTAAAACTATAACAACAGAAATAATCATAAGTCTAAAATATAGTGTTTTAACTTTTAAATTTTTAACAGAAGGTGTAGGAACTCTGCTAATCATCATGACCCCAGCAAAAGTTGTTAATATGGCACAAATTAAAGGATAGTTGATTGTAAATTTAACTTGGTCGATAAAATTTAAGTATAAAGGTATCATTATTATCCCTGCAGCAGCTGGAGAGGGTATCCCATAAAATACTTTACTTTGCTCTTTCATATTTTCGATATTGAAACGAGCTAACCTTAATGCTGCGCAAACTATATAAAATAAACTTATAACCCAGCCAATTCTGCCTAACTCATGTGTAAAACATAAATTTATTAATAAGGATGGAGCTAATCCAAAACTTATGAAATCTGATAAAGAATCCAACTCAGCTCCAAACTGAGAGGATTTTTTTAATTTTCTAGCCATCCATCCATCAAAAAAATCAAAAAAGGCAGCTAGCATTATCATTAAGACTGCAAGTTTCCAATTAGTTTGAATTGAAAACTTTATTGATGAAATACCTGCAATGAGTGACATTAATGTAATTAAATTAGGTATAAATTTAGTAAGCGGGTGTTCGGCCATCTAAGTAACTAGATCTTTTTATATTCTCTAGATTGAATATTTTTATTATTTTTAAGTTCCCTAGCAATAATAGTTTCACCACCAATACATTGTTGTCCTACATTAACCATTAAGTTATAGGAATTTGGAAATTCGATATCAACCCTACTTCCAAATTTAATAATCCCATATCTATCACCTTGATTTACTTTCTCATTTACTTTTAGATAACAGATTATTCTTCTAGCTATTAAGCCAGCTATTTGTGTGACATATATATTATTAGAACCTGACTTAAGTGTTAGTCTTAATCTTTCATTATCTTTGCTAGCTTTATCAAGTGTTGCATTAATATATTTACCTTCAATATAATCTATTTTTGTAATTTCTCCTGAGACTGGTAATCTTTGTATGTGCACATTGAAAACACTAAGAAAGATTGAAACTTTAGTATAATTTTTTTTTCCTTCTTTGAATTCAGTTATATTTGTGATCAAGCCATCAGCAGGGCTCACCAAGATATCTTCGCCTAAGGGAATAACCCTTTCAGGGTCTCTAAAAAAATAGAAAGTAAAAATTAATAATATTAAGAAAATTAAAAATAGAGGTTTATAAATAAAATAAAAAAAAATTACTAACAAAAATAGTATGATAAGTGCTGCTGAAATCTCTTTGTGAAACCTGAAATACATAAGATGGAATTAATATCTGAATTGCATAATTTGATCAATAAAATAGATTTTTTTTATTAATTTAATCTGTTATACAATCAATATCTCTATATAAATGGCAAAAATTCCAGTAAAAAATCCAGTTGTCGAACTAGACGGCGATGAAATGACAAGAATAATATGGGATTTTATTAAACGGAAACTCATACTTCCTTATCTAGATATTGACCTTAAATATTATGATTTATCAGTTCAAAATAGAGATGTAACAAATGACGAAATCACAGTTGAAGCAGCGAAAGCAATAAAAAAGCACAGTGTTGGCATAAAATGTGCAACCATAACTCCAGATGATAATAGGGTATCAGAATTTAATCTAAAAAAAATGTGGCGCTCGCCAAATGGAACAATAAGAAATATTTTAGATGGCACTGTTTTTCGACAGCCTATTATCTGTAAGAATATTCCTAGAATTGTTAGAACCTGGGACTATCCTATAGTTGTAGGTAGACATGCCTTTGGTGATCAATATAAGGCTACAGAAATGAAAATAGACAAACCAGGTAAACTTTATATGAAGTTTGTGGATGATGATGGAGAGATAGAAGAAAAAGAAGTTTTTCAATTTTTAAATCAAGGCGTAGCACTCTCTATGTATAATTTAGATGAGTCGATAAGAGGATTTGCAAGAGCTTGTTTTAATTATGGGCTCAAATTAAAATGGCCTGTCTATTTATCCACAAAAGATACAATTTTAAAAAAATATGATGGAAGATTTAAAGAGATTTTTTACGAAATTTTTCAAAATGAATTTGCATCTGATTTTGAAAATAATAAGATTGTCTACGAGCATCGTCTTATTGATGATTTAGTTGCGTCTTCAATGAAATGGTCTGGAAAATTTGTTTGGGCATGTAAAAATTATGATGGGGATGTTCAATCAGATGCTGTCGCACAAGGGTTTGGTTCTCTAGGCATGATGTCTAGTGTATTAATGACACCCGATGGTAAAACTATCGAAGCTGAAGCTGCCCATGGAACAGTAACTAGACACTATAGACTTCATCAGAAAGGAGAGAAAACTTCCACAAATCCAATAGCATCTATTTATGCTTGGACAAAGGGGTTAAACTTTAGGGGTGAATTTGATGGCAATGAGGAGCTTATTAAATTTTCTAAATCACTCGAACAAACCTGTATCGAGACAGTAGAGTCTGGTCAGATGACTAAAGACTTAGCAATGCTTGTGGATAAAAATTCTCCATGGATGAATACTGAGGATTTTTTGAGTTGTCTTGATAAAAATCTTCAAACTAAATTGAATTAAATTTGGTTTTTAATACTTAAAAAAGCCTGATTAACTTGATCTTTTTTGTTACCTCCAGCTTGTGCGAAGTCAATTCTCCCTCCACCTCCTTTTGAACCAAGTATATCAAAGGTACTTTTTATTAACGTTCTTGCATCATAAAGATCAATTAAGTCTTTAGTTAATCCAACAATAATTGAGACTTTATCATCATTGATTGTGATGCAAGCTAAAATTGATTTAGATTTTTCTAATTTAAATTTGTCAAAAATTGATCTTAGTTCTTTGGGGGGT
>CACLVL010000029.1 GCA_902610415.1 uncultured Alphaproteobacteria bacterium | reverse complement strand
ATTTCTTATGTGCTATGTTGTTTAAAATCATTAAAGAAATTTGCAAATGGTCATTTAATCCTTTAAAAACATCTAAATATTTATTTATTTTAAAACGTTTATCTTTAAATTTTTCTATCTTAAGCATTTTAGAGATCATAAATGTACTTTTATTACGAAGACAAATATCTGGATAAAGGTATTGTAATGGTTTTAATAGCGGGATAATCATATCATTTTCAAAACAATTTATATTTATTGTATTATCATTATTTACGACAATACTATGAACATAAGCCTCTTTAGAGATTAAGAAATCAATTTTATTAATATCAACTTCATAAATTATAGAAACTTCATATATCTCCAAGATTTTATTTATAAAATTCGAAGAGTCTATACTGTTATTTATGCCCATTTTCCATTTAGGATGAAGTAATACATTTTTTAAATTTACATTATCTAAGTTAACTTTTTTTTTAAAATAAAAGGGCCCACCTGAAGCAGTAATATAAATTTTATTAAGACTTTTATTTTTTAAATTAGAATTAAAAAGTGAAAAATGTTCAGAATCAAGAGGTATTAAAATATTTTTTGTTTTTCTAATTTTATTTATTAAAGTATTCCCACCAGCAATGATCATCTCTTTATTAGCAATTGCAATTTTAGAATTTATATTATTTTGTAAAAAAATATTTGCATAATAGATAGAATAGTATCCATAATCTAAAAAATAAATTAAATCTACCGAATTATTTTTCAATATTGTTGCAAATTTTTGTTTATCAGACTCTTTACTCAAAGCAAAAAAGTTTTTTATTTTAAAATTTATTGATTGCTTTTTTAATAATTTAAAATTCTTAAACCCAGTTATACAAAAAATTTCTATGTTATATTTTAAACAATAATTTAATAATTTGATACCAAGTTTACCAGTAGAACCGACAACTATAATTCTACGTTTCATATAAGAAAATAAAAATTTAAAATAATTGTAAAAAAAAACATACTGTCTAATCTATCCAAAATACCACCATGACCCTTAATTAGGCTAGAAAAATCTTTTATATTCTTTATTCTTTTAACATAAGAGAAGAAAATATCTCCAAAAAATAGAGATGATGATAGTAAAATTCCTACAAAAAAATTTATATCTAACTTATATAATAATAATAGTGTTAAAAAAAAAGATATTAGAGTTCCTGACCAAGTTTTATTTGGACTGATAGAAGGAATTATTAAAGGACCTTTTATAGATCTTCCACTTATATAAGCTATTGTATCGTTGAAAAAAGCTATAAAAATTACAAAATATAAATAATACCTATCAAAAATAAAAACTGTGTAAAGATTTAGTAAAAAAATTAAAATAGATAAAACAAAAATTTTATTAAAATAAAAATTTATAAAAAAAATATTTAAAAGAACGAAAAGTATTATAAATACGTTTAAAATATTTACTAACCTTATTTCATTGTAAATAAATAAAAAAGTGAAAATAAAAATTGCTATTAATATATAGTCATAAGGAACATTGATAAAATTTGATTTATATAAATCATAGATTACTAATGTAGATAGTAAAATTAGAATTAAATAGTCAAGCTTAAAAAAGAAACAAGTTAAAAGTACTATTATTAATAAAATTCCAGAAAGTAATCTATTAGACTCAATTGCCAAATTTTCTATCTATCTTATAAAACTTATCTATGTACCTTTTAATGTCAATTTTTTTAATATCAGGCCATAATTTATTTGAGAAAAATAATTCAGTAAATGAAACTTGATATAACATAAAATCACTAAGTCTTTTATAACCACCAGATCTAATTAAAATATCTGGATCAGGTATGTTAGAAGTAGAGAGAAACTTTTCAATATTTTTAATATTATGTTTTTTAGACTTACTCATATAAGTAAGAGCTTGGTGAATATCATCTTTACCACTATAATTTAAATAAATTAAAAGGTTTTTTTTACTTTTCATATTTAACTCTTCAAGTTTTTTTAATCTTAATACGACTTTTTTTGGGAGAAAATTTAACTGCCCAATAAATTTTACTCTAAAATTAATATTTTTTTTTTTATTTGATTGATCTAAAATGTCGACAAGAAGATTTTCAATCATATTAAGCAATAACTTTCCTCTCTTTAAGTTATGTCTAGAGAGTGCAAAAGCAGATATGTAATTAATTTTGTAGTTTTCAAAAATAAAATTTGTTATTTCGATTAATTTATTGGCACCTTTTTTATAAGAAGAGTATTTATCTATTTTATTTGCAATAGACCACCTATTATTACCATCCATAATAAAAGAAATATGATTTAAAGAATTTTTCAAAACTAAACTTTTAGAATTTCAGACTCTTTTGAAATTGATAAACTTTCAATTTCTTTTATAGAGTTATCAGTTAATTTTTGTATTTCATCTTGATATCTTTTACTTTCATCTATAGAAATTTTTTTTTCTTTATCAAGATTTTTTATTTCATCAATATACTTTCTTCTTATACCCCTGATAGAAATTTTAAATTTTTCAGATATGTCAGAAATAATTTTCACTAATTCTTTTCTTCTTTCAGCAGTTAAATCAGGAAATTTCAAAAGTATATTTGTTCCATCTGTTTGTGGGTTTACGCCAAGGTTTGAGTCTAATATAGTTTTTTCAATTATTTTGACTAAAGATGAATCCCAAATGTTTACATTTAATGTCATATTATCTAGGTTATTTACATTTGAAAGTTGAGTTAAAGGAGTCTTTGATCCATAACTGTCTATAACAATAGTTTTAAGTATATCAGGAGAAACTCGCCCAGTTCTAATATTTTTTAATTCACTAGAAAAAGCTTTAGTTGTTGATTGCATTTCAAAAGAGCATTTATCTTTATTAAACATTATTTGATCTCTTTTATAATTGAGTATGATCCCTTACCATCTACAATATCTAATATATTAGAGCTTTTTAAAATAGAAAAAATAATAATTGGAAGTGATCTGTCTTTTGCCAAGCTTATGGCAGTTGCATCCATGACTTTTATATCTTTATTCAAATAATCAAAGTATGAAATTTCTGATATTTTCTTTGCATTGGAATGATTAACTGGATCTTTATTGTATATACCGTCTACTTTTGTACCCTTTAAAATAACGTCTGATTTCATTTCTGAGGCTCTAAGTACAGCAGCTGTATCTGTGGAGAAGAAAGGATTACCTGTTCCTGATGCAAAAATTACAACACGATTTTTATCTAAGTGATTTGATGCTTTATTTTTAATGTATGGTTCTGCGACTCTATTAATACTAATAGCTGTCATTACTCTAGACTCTACACCTATTTTTTTAAGATTAGATTGTAAAGCTAAAGAATTTATCACAGTGCCTAACATACCCATATAATCTGAAGTAACTCTATCAACAACACCATTAGAAAAAGAGGAGCCTCTAATAAAATTTCCACCACCTAAAACAATAGAAACTTTTAATTTTTTGGATAAGAGTTTTTTTATGCTATTAGATAGATCATTAAGAATGTCAAAATCGAAACCTTGTTCATTTGATCCTGCTAAAGACTCTCCGGATATCTTTAACATGATATTTTTATACATATATTTAAATAGTATATAAATCCATAGATACAATGTTAAGACTTATATTATTATTTTTGGAAATTTCATTTAAAAATGTACTTACACTCTTTTTTGGATCTGTTATTAATGCTTGACCTAAAAGAGTATTTTCTTTTAAAAATTTATTTAATTTTCCCTGAACTATTTGATCTTTTTTATCATCAGGAACATTAATCATTTGTTTTAAAATTATATCTTTTTCGTCTTCTAAGGTTTTTGGATTTATTGAGTTTTCATCAATTCCCATTGGCTTCATTGCAGATATTTGCATTGCAATTACCTTCAAATCATCAACTAACTTCAATGCAGAGTCTTTGTTATCTGTCGAAATTTCAACAACCGATCCTATTTTAGAACAATTAGAATTATATTTATTATGAAGATAACTAATAAAAATTGACTTTTCTGAATTATATTTTTTATAGGAAACTATTTGAATATTTTCGCCAATCTTTGAAATTAAATCTGTTAGACAGTCGCTATAATTTTTATTGTTTATTTTTAAATCAAGTAAATTTTCATCAGTCCCAAAAATTTTTATATTTTCATTTTCATGAATAGCTTTTGAGAGAGCTTTTGCAAAATCTAAAAAATCATTATTTTTTGCAACAAAATCAGTTTCACATTTAATCTTGCAGACAGTGAAGTTTGTGTTTGTTTCATTATTATAGAAAGAAACAACACCTTCGTTTGTTTCTCTATCTTGTTTTTTTTGTGCTTTAAGAATTCCCTTTTCTCTCAACCATTTTATCGATGCATTAACATCATTATTGTTTTCTGATAACGCTTTTTTACAATCAACTATTCCACTACCAGTGGTATCTCTTAGTTTTTTTATTAGTTCCATGTTACTCATTCTTAGTTGTGCTATTCTGTAATGAAGGGTCTTCATTAGAAATTAAAACTTTTTTAAAATTATCAAGAATAAATTGAACAGATTTAACGCCATCATCATTTGCAGGAATAGGATAATCAATTAAGTCTGGGTCACAATTAGTGTCAACAATTCCAATAATTGGTATTCCTAATTTTTTTGCCTCTAAAACAGCTATATGTTCTCTATTTGTATCAATAATAAAAATAACATCGGGTGTTGATTTCATTTCAACAATTCCACCTAATGTCTTATCTAATCTAATCTTTTTTTTTTCTATATCTGATAATTCCTTTTTAGTAAAAACAGTATCTTCAGAGTTTAAAATATTTTCGTAGTTATTTAGAGTATTGATTGATTTCTTAACTGTATTCCAATTTGTGATCATACCACCAAGCCATCTAAAATTTACAAAAAAATTATTAGTTTCTTTTGCAATGCTCTCAACAATCTCACTATGTTGTTTTTTAGTTGAAACAAATAGAAATTTTTTTTTATTTTTTGATGACTCATGTGCAAATTTTAAAGCATTTTCTATCAAAGGAAGTGATTTTCTTAAGTCTAATATGTGTGTACCGTTTTTTTCGCCATAAATATATTTATCCATTTTTGGATTCCATCTTTTTTTATTGTGGCCAAAGTGAGAACCATTTTTTAATAGATCCTCGAGTGATATTTCAATATTCATTCTACCTCCGGTTAAGCTTTAGTTAACAGAAAGGAAACCATTTGGCACCGGATGACTGTTAACCTGTTTTTTTTTGATGTTTTAAAGGATTAAAACCAATAATCAAGGATTAATTCAAAGAAATATTTAATATTTTATTATCATTATATACCCGAATTTTATTGAAATTAGCTGTTTTATCTAAGTTCAAAAGCTCTTGGTAGGAAACGTGACTGATCTGTTTTATTAAATCTTCATCCTCTAAAATTAATAAATTTTCAATATTAATATTATAAAAGTCATTTTTAATAACTGATTTGATCTTAGCTTTAATATATTTTGTGTGTAAAGATCTTATATCAAAATTATCATTAAATAGTCTCAAATCAAAAAAACCACTTTCATTTATAACATTCAAGAGAATGTATCTTTTACCATTCTTAGTTGTTTTGTATTGTGCTTTAACAACATAGAAATAAAAATTCTCAGTAAATTCATACTTCTTATCAATTTTTTCTTTAAAAGAGGAATGGTTAAGATTAGTTAATATTTTTGTTTGCTTTTTTTGAGAATAAAGAAAACCATAGCTCTCAAATTCTGCTTTAATTTTGTCAATTGCTACATAGTCTTTATTTTGAAAAAATTGATCATCTGAGAAATCATTGAACAAAGTTACATTAGATTTCTTTTTAATAATATTTTCTACATTTGCAAACAACTTAGAAATATCTAAATGAAGTGTATTTAATGAATTTGATAATATAAGTTTTTCTATTTGTCTTTTATTTAGAACTGATCTAGAAAGCCTACTATTAAAATCAGACAGAGATTTAAATTTACCATTAGTATTTCTTTCAGTAACTAATTCTTTCATAGACTCTTCGCCCACTCCTTTTAACGCAGCTAATCCATAAATAATTTTATCCTCTTGAACAGTAAATTTATAATCTGAATAATTTATATCAGGGGGTAGTATTTTTAAATCTAGTTCATTAATTTCATTTAGTATTATAAAAATCTTATCAGGATTATTTAATGAATTATTTAAAAGTTCGCAATAAAACTCTTTTGGGAAATGTGCTTTTAAATAAGCAGTATAATAAGTAATAAATGCGTAAGCAGCTGCATGACTTTTATTAAATCCGTATTCTGCAAATTTCTCTATTAAAGAAAATAGTTTTTCTGCATCTTTGGCTCTAATTTTTTTATTTACAGCACCTTTTATGAAATTGTCTTTTTGACTCATTAATTCGGATTTAATTTTTTTTCCAATTGCCCTTCTCAATAAGTCTGCCTGTCCAAGTGTGTATCCAGATATTACTTGAGCTATTTTCATTATTTGTTCTTGATAAACTATAATTCCATATGTTTCTTTAAGAATTGGTTCTAATAAAGGGTGATCATAAATGATTTCCTCTTCTCCTTTTTTTCTTTTAATGAAACTATCTATGAATTGCATTGGACCGGGTCTATTTAAAGCCAACACAGCTATAATTTCTTCTAAATTAGTAGGTTTAAGTTTAATCAGAGTGTCAACCATTGCAGCACTCTCAACTTGAAATACTCCACATGTATATCCCTCACTTAATAGTTTAAATGTTTTTTCATCATCAAAAGGGATTTCAGTGAGTTCAATAGAGACATTATTTATTTTTTTAATTAATTTAAGAGTTTTATCGATGATAGTAAGATTAGCCAACCCTAGAAAATCAAATTTTAGTAAACCTGCTTTTTCACAGTCTTTCATATTAAATTGTGTAGCCATAATTTCAGAGTCATCGTCTTTGAAAAGAGGAATATTACCGTAAAGTTTATCGGAGGAGATAATTATACCAGCTGCGTGTGTTGAAACATTTCTTAATGCGCCTTCCATAGACTCGGCTTTGTCCATCATGGGTGAGTCAGCTAAATCACCCAATTGATCTGTATGATTAGACTTTAATTCGCTAATACTTAAAGGGTGAACAGGATTATAGGGGATTTTATTTACCATTCTCTCAACTTCAGAATATGGAACTCCCTCAACCCTACCTATATCTTTTAGTATTCCTCTTGAAATCATAGATCCAAAAGTAATTATTTGGGCAACATTTTGAGAACCATATTTCTTTTGAACATACTCGATAACTTCATCTCTTCTAGATTTACAAAAATCTATATCAAAATCAGGCATTGAGACTCTATCAGGGTTTAAAAATCTTTCAAAGAGAAGTCCAAATTGAATTGGATCGACATCTGTAATTAATAAAGACCAAGCAACAATAGAACCAGCCCCTGAACCTCTACCTGGTCCTACAGGAATTGAATTAGATTTAGCCCATCTAATAAAATCACTAACGATAAGGAAATAGCCAGAAAACTTCATTTTAACAATCACATTTAATTCATATTCAAGTCTATCTCTATAAATTTTAGATTGATGATTAAATTCCTCAATCGATTTATTTGAAAGGGTCTTTTTTAATCTTAAATCAAGACCACTTCTTGATTGTTTAATAATTTGTTTATCTTCGTCAGAGTCTAAATCCGATTTAAAATTAGGGAGAGTTATACTTTTTTCCTCTATTAAAAAATTTATTTTATTTGAAATTAAATTTGAATTTTTAATTAATTGACTAAATTTATCAATATTTTGATGAGATTGGGTCAAAGAATAATTATTTTTTAATTTAAATGATGTATTTTGAAGATACTCACCATTTTTTAAACAATGTAAAATTTTTATTGCATCAAAGTCTTTATCTTGTTTATAAAAACTAAAAGAGGACA
>CACLVL010000028.1 GCA_902610415.1 uncultured Alphaproteobacteria bacterium | reverse complement strand
ATTAAAAGATTATTCTTTGAAATATGAAAGCTTTATGACAATTGAAATTAATAGTGAAGATCTCTCTGATTTACCAAATATTTTTTTAAATCATAAATTTAATAAAAAAATAATTATCTTCATTGATGATCTTTCATTCGAACAAAATGATAGAAGATATATTCAATTTAAATCTTTTTTAGAGGGATCTTTCTATAATTCAAATTATGAATTTTTAATTTATGTTACAAGCAATAGAAGACATTTGATGAAAAGAGATATGTTGGACAATGAAAGATCTTCTGCGATATCTCAGGATGAAGGAATTGAAGAAAAATTATCTTTATCTGATCGATTTGGATTGTGGATTAGCTTTCATAATCTTAATAAAAGTGACTTTATCTTGATTATAAAAAATTATTGTAGATTTTATAATATAAATTTTGATGAAGAAATAGAAAGTCAAGCATTAAAATGGATTTTTTCAAGGGGTAATAGAACTGGTCGATCCGCTTTTCAATTTTTTAAATATTATTGCTCAAGTAAGAATATTACTATTTAGAAATTTTATCTAGATTTCCCATATAAGGTTTAATTACCTTAGGAATATTTATACTACCATCTTCGTTTTGATAGTTTTCTAATACTGCAATTAATGTTCTTCCTACCGCAAGACCTGATCCATTTAATGTGTGAACAAATTTGTTTTGATCTGTAGTTTTATAACGAGCATTCATTCTCCTAGCTTGAAAAGATTTACAATTACTACATGAAGATATCTCTCTATATTTACTCTCACCTGGCAACCATACTTCAATATCATATGTTTTTTCGGCTGAAAAACCCATATCTCCTGATGATAATAGAATAACTTGATATGGAATTTCTAAATCATCAAGTATAGAAGTAGCACAATTCAACATTCTATCTAATTCTTTTTCGGATTCATCTTCATTGGTTATACTTACAAGTTCTACTTTGGAAAATTGATGCTGTCTTATCATGCCCCTTGTGTCTCTTCCAGCAGCACCAGCCTCAGATCTATAGCATGGTGTCCACGCTGTATACCTTAAAGGAAGATCTTTTTCAGATACTATTGTGTCTAACACTAAATTTGTTAACGAAACCTCAGCTGTGGGTATCAACCAGTGATCAGTGTTCGTCTTAAATAAGTCTTCAGAAAATTTAGGTAATTGACCTGTGCCAAAAGCAGCAGCATCTCTTACTAAATTAGGTGGATTAATTTCAGTATAACCAAAATCATTTGTATGTTTATCCAACATAAAATTAGCTATAGCTCTTTCTAATCTGGCAATATTTTTTTTTAAATAGACAAAACGAGTGCCTGAAACCTTTCCTGCTTGTTCAAAATCAATCATCTCTAAATTCTCGCCAAGTTCATAATGAGATTTTGGAGAAAATTTAAAAGAGGGAATAATGCCTACTTGCTTTATTAATTTATTTGTATTTTCGTCTTCTCCTACAGGAACGTCACTATGTGGAAGATTTGGTAGACCAGATAAGGTGTTTTTTAATTGTTCATCAATAGTAAAAATATCCTTTTCCAATTCATCAATCTGATTTTTAATTAATTGAACTTTTTTTTGTAACTCAATTTTATCAATGTCATTTAAATTAGAAAATGAAGAGGATAAAGTTTTTCTATTTGCTCGTAATTCTTGTGATTTGGTTAAGATAGATCTTTTTTTTGTATCTAAAGAAATAATGATATTTGATTTTGGTTCAATAAATCTTTTTTTTAATAATTCGTCAAATATTTCAGGATTTTCTCTTATAAAATTAATATCGTGCATGAGATTTATTAATTGTCTTTACCATCTTTTTTGTTTTTACGATTAACCATAAATCGAGAAACTAGGATAGATATTTCATATAAAATTATTATAGGTAAAGCCAGAGAAATTTGAGAAAATGGATCTGGAGGTGTTACGATTGCTGCAAAAACAAAAGATAAAACAATGGCATATTTTCTAAAAGATTTTAATTGATTGATAGTTAATACTCCAAATCTAACTAGCAACAATAGAATTACTGGTAACTGAAAAGCTAATCCAAATGCAAAGATAAATGTCATCATTAATGATAAATACTCATTCATTTTTGCTTGAAGAGTAATATTAATACTATCTGCCTGTGATGTTTGAAAACTCAAAAAAAACTTCCATGCAATTGGTGATATCACATAGTATACAACAGCAGCACCTACTATAAATAAAAAGGGTATTGCAACTAATGTTGGTAAGGAAATCTGCTTTTCTTTTTTTAATAAACCTGGTGAAACAAAAGACCATATTTGTATTGAAAGAAAAGGGAATGAAATAAAAGCAGCTGTAAAAAAAGCAACTTTAACATTTGTTAAAAATGCCTCTTGTAATGCTGTGTAAATAAGACCGTTGCCCTCTCCTAATATTGATGTTAAAGGCTTTGCTAAAAATTCAAAAATAGATTGAGAGAAATAGAAAGAAATAACAAAGGTCAATAAAAAGAAAATTATTACATATAAAAGCTTTTGCCTTAATTCTTTGAGATGGTCAAAAAAATTCATTGAAGTATTATCTATTTCAGTCATTTTTGTCTTTCATGATATCTTCGTTATTTTTTTCAATAAACTCGTCTAATTCCTTACCCTCTTTAAACACAGTTTCTTTTGTATCTAAAATTTCTTTTTTTATATCTTTTATTTCTTCTAGATGAGATATTTCATTTACAGTTGATTTAAATTCTTTTGAAAGTTTTCCTATACCCGAAGTTAAATTTTTAACAAATTTTACAACAGTTGGTATTTCTTTAGGCCCTACGACAATCACAGTTATAATTAGGATGATGGAAATTTCCATCCAACCTAAAGAAAACATTACTGGTCCTTATTTTGATTATCTTGATCGGGGTTACTTGACTTATCATCATCAGCCATATTACTTTTAAATGACTTAATACCTTTTGCCATATCAGCCATCAAAGAGGGAATTTTACCCTTTCCAAATAACAACAAAACTATAATTAAAACTATAATCCAATGCCAAATACTAAAAGCACCCATGACTTAAATTTACAATATAATTCTTATCTTATCTAGGAAAAATAAATATGTGATTATGATCTAATGAATAGGAAACTGAACTTGCTGGATCAGGTAAAAAATCTCCAATAAGTTTACTATGTACGTGATGTTTATTGTTATTACTATCTTTGACTGTCATATGAATAATTGCATTGTTACCTAGAAATTTAGAGTCTACCACAACACCTGAATTAGGTGAAGTAACTGGAGATTTTTCAACATTTAATTTTATTGCTTCTGGTCGAACTACAACATTGACAAGTTGATTATCTTTAAAGTTTTTTGTCTCTAATGTACCTAATGGTGTGTCACATTTACTATTTTGAATTTTTGACTCAAAAATGTTTACTTCTCCAAAAAGAGAGGCTACATAAACATCAGAGGGGTTAAAGTAAATTTCATGAGGTTTTCCTGTTTGAACTATTGTGCCTTTTTCCATAACAATTATTTCATCACTGAGAAACATTGCTTCCTCTGCGTTATGAGTAACAACGATGGCAGATGAATCTAAGCTATTAATTAAGTGGAGAGTGTCATCTATTATTTCTCGTTTTAAATTAGTATCTAAATCAGAAAAAGGTTCATCTAAAAGTAGAAGTCTAGGTTGAACAGCAATAGATCTTGCTAATGCTACCCTTTGTTGTTCTCCCCCACTAAGTGCATGAGGGTATTTGTTGAGGAATTTTTCTACCTTTGCAAGTTGTATAACTTGATCAATAAGTTGTTTTTTATTTTTTTTTGAACTAGCAGCAAAACTGATATTTTCTTTAACGGTCATATGAGGAAATAAAGCAAAGTCTTGGAATACATATGAGATTGAACGCTCTTCAGGTGGTGTATTGAATTTTATGTTAGCTACAATTTCTTTATCAAAAGATATTTCTCCTCTTTGGACTTCTTCTAATCCAGCTATTAATCTGATTAATGTAGTTTTTCCACAACCAGAGGGACCTAAAATAGAAATAATTGAATTTTGTTTAATTGAAAAGTTAAGTCCTTTAATAGCATTAATTTCGCCATAAGAATGATAAAGATCTTTAATATCAATTATCATTATTTTGATTTAGTTGGCTTTTTGCAAATTCATCCAAATTCTCGGTCTCTTCATCGTCATCTATAAAAGCCTCATCTTTATTTAAATCATCTGTAATTTCTTGAATATTCATGGAAGCAAAATTTTCATCCAATATTCCAGAATTTTTCATTTCTTCAATGCCAGGTAAGTTATCTAATGTGCCTAATCCAAAATGAAGAAGAAAATCATCCGTAGTTCCCCACAAAATTGGTCTACCGGGGACTTCTTTACGACCACCCGGAGCAATCCATCCAAATTCCATTAATTGATCAAATATTCCCTGACCAATAACAACACCCCTTATACTTTCAATTTCTGATTTAGTTATGGGTTGATGGTAAACAACAATAGCAAGAGTTTCTATAGCTTGTTTTGAGAGTCTTTTTTGAATTTCTTTTTTTTCGTGAAATATTTCACTTACTTCTGTATTAGTTAAAAAGATCCATTTATTAGAAATTTTTTTTAAATTAATTCCTCTATGTTGATATGCAGTCTCTAAATTAGTCATAACCTCAGTGATATCCTCGTGGATATCTAATCTTTTTTTTATTTCATTTTCTGAGACAGGTTTACTTGAGGCAAATATTAAAGCTTCTATTTTTTGAGACGTTTCACTCATCTTTTTTTAAGTATATATCAGAAAAAGGTAAAGATTGTTTAATGACAATTTTTTTTTCTTCATTTTTATCCTCTTTTGCCATATGTAGGCTTGCATTAAAAGTACTTGAAAAAAAAGATTTATTTAAAATATCAGATCTTAGATTATCAGGTATTAAACTTTTTAACGTAAACCAATCTTGATTAGATAGAATTTCTTTTGAAATAACATTTTGTCCATCTTTGATTGTAAATAGTTTTGAAGAACTAAATTTAAGAGTATATTGCTGGTTTCTCTTATGAATGTTTGCATATGCTTTTAAAAGATCAATAAGCTTATCTTTAATAATAAAATTTTTTTCTATTTTTAATTTATGTTTTTGAGTATTAGGAAAGAATTCCTGTTTAAACTTTGGTAAGTCAAATAATTTTCTACTATTTTGATTAACTAATTCAAGAATTGTTAATCGATTTGTTAAAAATCTTGTAACTTTCTTTACATCCTCTTCTTTATCTTTATTTACAAGATATTTAGATTTTAAAAAAACCATGATAGCAGCCATAAGTAAATATTCAGATGCAATTTCTATACTAACTTTTTTTAAATCCACGATAAAAGCAATATATTGGTTACAAAGACTAAGTATTGGGAGGTTTTTTAAATCAAATTTATTTTTGTGAACAAGTTCAAGAAGGACATCTAGGGGACCGTTATAATCTTTAATGTCAATATTTAAATTAGATTCCATGAGTTACTAATAGTTGATTATACAAATGATGATACTGATTAATATTAATAGATTCTATATTTAGTCTAGGTTTGTACTTTATCAATTTTTTGAGTTTATAAAATTTTCTATAATTATTAGATACATTAAAAGTATCAATTATTTTTGTATATTTGCTCCAACTAGAACTACAATCTAACATAATATCTATTTTTGATTTGTTTGATAGATCAATAGAATCCTCAATATCATAAATATTTGCATTCATTTCAAGGTCATCAGTCATAATTAAACCTTTAAATCCAATTTTTTTTCTAATTATTTCGTTTATGATTATTTTAGAAAAAGTTGCAATATACTTTTGATCCCATGACAAATATTTTATATGTGCCGTCATAGCTAAGGGTAATGTATTAAAGTGCTTAAAAATATTTATGTGATTGCTAAGAGAGCTATTACTTAAATTCGATATTGGCATTGTTAAATGTGAGTCTTTATTTGTAACACCATGTCCAGGGATATGTTTCATTAAGGGAATTAATCCAAAGTTAAATAAATTATCTAAATAAATATCTTGAAGAGTGATATTAATGTTAATATTAGGACCAAAGGTTCTTTTTTTTATCATTTGAATTGTATTTTTAATTGGAATATCTAATACAGGAACTGTGTTTACATCAAAATATAGTTTTTTAAGGTGAAATGAAGTTATAAAGGATTTTAAAAAAACTAACTGTTTTGCAAGTGAGGGATATTTTAAATAAATATTATAAAGATCAAAATTATCTGGGAAATCAAATTCTTTAAATTTTTTAAATCTATTAACTAAACCACCCTCTTGATCTATGAATATCAAAGTATTTTTGCTTAATGATTTAATAGACTGATTTAGCTTTGATATTTGTGAGAAGTTTTTAATGTTTCGGGAAAATATTATTACACCGAATGGTTTGAACTTAGAAATATTTTTTTTTTCTTGTTTTGACAAAGAAAAACCATCTAGAGATATAATGATAGGAAAATTCATTTAATAAAATCTAATTCATCAGCAGTAATAGTTATAAAATTATTCAAAAAAATATATTTGAGATAATTATCAAATACTAAATATGTCAAAAGCAATACCAATAAGAGAACTGAGATTATAATTACTATTTTTATATTTTTCACATTTGTAATTTAGGTTTGATACCTAAAATTTTTAATCCATCTTTTAAAACGTCTTGATAACTAGATAGTAAATTATGTAAATCAGAGGGAATATTATTATCATTATCTAAAAATTTAGCCTTTGGATTGTTTTTTGAAGAAGACCATAGTGTATGAAAGTAAGATGATAGACTCTCTAAATAATGGGCAATTAAATGAACCTCTTTTTTTTGATATGCAGATTTAATGACGTTTTCCCACTCTAGTAATTTTTTATATAAGTTTTTTAATTCTGGTGTAACAAATACTTGAGTGTCAATAATTTTATTTGTTTTGTCTAAGACAGACTGTGTTCTGGCATAAGAGTACTGAATATAGTATATAGGATTTTCTTTATTTTCTTTTTTGATTAAATCAATATCTAAGTCCATGTGAGTATCATTTTTTCTATACGACAAAAATATCACGATCAATATTGATGATATAGAAGTTGAAACTCTATTTGATCAAAGAGGTGATTTTACCACAAATACCGCTCTTAAATTTTCAAAAATATACAACTCAAATCCAAAACAATTAGCAAATTTAATTATAGATAATCTCAATATAAATGATTTTGAAAAAGTAGAAATAGCAGGTCCGGGTTTTATTAATTTCACTCTTAAAGAAGGAAATTTTAATTCTCAATTAATTAATCGCAAAAAAGAATTCAATAATGATGATAAAGTAAATATTGAATTTGTCTCTGCAAATCCTACAGGACCATTACATTTAGCACATGGTAGAGGTGCTGTTGTTGGAGATATTTTATCAAATTTATTTGAATATTTTGGGCATAAAGTTACCCGTGAATACTATGTTAACAATACAGGTAATCAGATAAATGAATTTTTATCATCAATTCTTTACTCAATATCAAATAAAAATAATTTAAGTCTCGATGAAAATCTATTTTATAAAGGTGATTATATAAACGATATTGCTAATAATTGTTACAAAAATTTTAAATCCTTATTCAATAAAGAACTCAATCCAGATGACAGAATAAATATTGTTAATTTTGCTATTGAAAATCTTGTTAATCAAACTATTCAAACACTTGGTAGTGTAGGTATTAACTTTGATGAAATTTCATATGAGACAAACATTATGGAAAAAGGATATCTACCTTATATTTTACAAAAACTTAATCAAAGTGATCTCACTTACAAAGGACAATTAAATGCTCCAAAAGATTATACTGGCACCCAAAAAGATAATGAACTTACGATATTTAAATCAACACTCTTTGATGACGATGAGGATAGAGCATTAACTAAAAATGATGGATCTCCGACATATTTTGCAAACGATATAGCTTATCATGAAGATAAATACCGAAGAGGTTATAATAAATTAATAAACATATGGGGTGCAGATCATTTAGGTTATCTTAAAAGATTATC
>CACLVL010000027.1 GCA_902610415.1 uncultured Alphaproteobacteria bacterium | reverse complement strand
TTGATCATTAACTTAGGGTCAATAACTGATATTTCAGGATATAAAGATTTATCTGCTAATGAAAATTTACTTTTATACTCTTTATCCCAGACTGTAGCCCAGCACGTAAGTTCACTCGATGTGCCCGAAGTAGAAGGTATAGCTATAATCTTTTTTGGATCTTGAACGTGAGCTAATTTTTTATTTCTTACAAAATCATTTAAATATTTATTTTTACCTTTAAAAGCCGCAAGTAATTTGGCTGTATCCATGACAGAGCCACCTCCAAGAGCAACAACTGTATCAATTTGACCTTCTATTGTTGAAAATTTTTCCCCTGCAGAAATTAAATCTTGATAGTCTGGATTTGGTTGAACATCATCAAAGACTTCTAGAGGCTTATTTGATAAATTATTAAAAAACTCTCTATATGTATCAAAGTTATCATCAGGATGGGTAACAAGAATGTACTTTCGATTACCTATTATATTCTCAATTTCACTAAATTTTTCTGAGCCAAAAATAACATTTACTGGATTATAATATTCCCACATGCGATTTAGAGATTTTTAACAGCTTTTGAGAGAATTTGCATTTTTTGTTTTGCTTGATTTCTATCAAAAAACCCTAGACCACAATCAGGTGCAGCAATTAATCTTTCCTCATCGATATGCTCAAGAACTTCCTTGATCCTTTTTTGAATTTCCTCAACACTCTCCATACGACTTTTTGCTACATCAATCATACCCATAATAACTTTAGTTTTTTTAAATTTTTCTAATAAATTTAAATCTATAGGTCGGTGAGAGTCTTCCAATGAAACTTCGTCTATACTAGAGTCTTCAACTAAGTCAGCAATTTTATCATATGCATCTAGGTCTGCTTTTTTGTAGTGTTCTGAGTCAAGCGAGTTAGGATAACCACAACAAATATGACAAGCTCTTTGAGTTTCTTTGAGTATTCCATGCATTGCTCTTTCTAAATTTTCCATACCATAATCGTGAGTTTCTTCTGGTTTTCTGGCGAACACTGGCTCATCAATTTGAATGTATTGACAACCAGCTTCGGATAGAGCTTTAACTTCATTACTAATACATAATGCTAGATCATAACCCATTTTTTTGGGATCATTATAATAATCATCTGCAATGGAGTCAGTTATTGTCATAGGACCAGGTATAGTTATTTTAACTGGGTTATCAGTAAACTGCTGCGCAGATTTCCAATCATCTACTAATCGTAATGATTTATTTGAAACTTTACTTGTAATTGTTGGGAGTGTTGCTTCAAAAGCTCCTTTTCTAACTGATTTAGTAGTTAAGTGTTCAAAGCTTACCCCATTAAAAAACCTCAATTGATAAAAAATATAGTTTTCTCGCCTTACTTCACCATCTGTGGGGATATCTATTCCACTACTTGTCTGATCAAGAATTACCTCTTCAATAGCTTTTAAGAATAGTTTTTCTTTTTCCTCATCTTTCTCTTCATATACTTTATGGTCTTCACTTTTGGGATCCCAATTAGATAACAATCCCTTGGATTGTTTTTTTTCTTCGTCTGATTTATCTTGAAGAAACCAATCTCTTATAGGGGTGTAATTAGGTTTTGGATAAGCTCCAATAGTTGTAGTTTTAATGCTCATTTAAAAAAAAACAGCAGTCAGTATACTGACTGCTGTTTAAAAATCTAATGATAAACGGAATTAAAAAGACTTACATTAAGTCTTCAATCTCCTCCATCATTTCGGCCTGTAGATCACCCATATCATCTGCGTCACCTGTAGCAATTTCTTCTGTGTAGTCATAAATTACTTGTGTCACAGCAAGACCGTTTTCTCCAGGATATGCGAACCAATCAGCTAACAAAGGCAACTGATTAACAGCAGTTAACTTGTTTGGGTTTGCATCATAAAAATCACCTAGCAGGTCATTCGCAGCTTTGTTAGGAGGAACGTAACCTGTTGTTTCTGCAACAGCTGCTGCCCCTACACCTGATGTGATAAATTTTAAAAATGTCCATGCTGCTTGTACTCTTTCAGGGTCATCTGATGTAGTAACTAACATCGCTGCATTACCGCCAGCAGGTAGTCTAGCTGGAGTTCCACCATTAACACCTGGTATTCCTGGAAAAGGCGCAGTCTTTAGTTCAAAGTCAGCTTTAGCAGCTTCAACAGAACCTAAACTACTAGTACTCCAAAACATCATACCAATAGTACCTGCATTAAACGCAGCTTGTCCGTCAGCAATAGAATAGTTAGGCATATTACAGCCACCCATGATATCTTGCATTTGCTCTAGAGTTTTTAGACCTGCATCTCCTCCCATGTTAACAGCACCATCTTTAACCATTGGAACATTTTGGCTATGCATTAGAGCTTGATGGAACCAGTTACCTGTAATATTCCATCCAAAGTAAAGAGTACCGTGTCCTGCAGCTTCTAATTTATTACAAGCGTCAATAACCTCATCCCAATTTGATGGAATGCTGCTTACACCTGCACTTGCTAAAAGATCCATATTGTAGTAACCAACTGGAGTTGATACTGAAAATGGTAAGCCATAAACTTCTCCTCCAAAGGTAGATAAGCTCAACATAGCTTCATGATAACCGTCTTTTGCAAAATCTGGCTCATTAGCTATGAAAGGTTCTAAAGATAAAGCGATACCTTTGTCTACTAAAGGTGCTTGTCTATTAAGACCTTGCATTGTGATATCAGGTAAATTTCCTGATGTTGACTCTCTTAGTATAGTCGCAGTAGCATCTTCATAGTTTTCGTAAGTTGCTCTGAACTTAACTTTAATGTCAGGATGAGCTTTTTCAAACTCTGGCATAATTGCCTGGTATGTCACATCGAACAAACCTGAATAAGGATATGCAAATTCAATTTCTACAGCATTGGCGTTGTATGCAAAAACTGATGCAAAAAATCCTAAGATTACTTTTTTTTTCATAGTCCCTCCTTAAAATAATAAAAATTAATTATTAAATCCTTAATACTAAGAATATGTTAAATTTTTAATTCAAAGTAGGCTTAATAAGTATGCGTGAGAAAAAATCTGTGAATAATTCCTAAAAACTATTAATTACCAGGGTAATGAGAAGGTTTTTACATTTGTGTAGCTTTTCATAGCCTCTATTACACCCTCTTTATAGCCTAATCCTGAGTCTTTTATTCCGCCAAAAGGGGACATCTCAATTCTGTAACCGGGCACTTCCCAGATATTAACCGTGCCTACATTAAGACCGTTTATATATTTCTTAATTCTTCTAAAATCGTTACTACAAACACCTGATGACAAACCAAAGGCCGTTGAATTTGAAATTTCCATTACTTTTTCATCATCATTTGGAACTCTAATGACAGGCACAATTGGACCAAAGGTTTCTTCAACAACAAGTTCTGATTTATAATTAACCTTGTCTAAGAAAATTGGTGGCACAAGAGCTTCTTGAACCCCAGGATTATAAAGAATTTTTGCACCATCTTGTTCAGCTTTGTTTACTCTATCATTAAACATACTTGCTGCTTCTTTATTAATCACTGTACCCAACTGATTGTTAACATCCATAGGGTCACCAAATTTAATTGCTTTTGCTTTTTCCAAAGCAAGCTCGACAAACTTATCAGCTACTGATTCTTGAACTAATATTCTTTTTACAGCAGTGCATCTTTGACCAGAGTTTTTTGTTGCTCCCATGATTGCTAAATCTGCTGCTTTATTTAAATCATCATCATTTAAGTCACTCAAAACTATTAAAGGGTCGTTTCCACCTAATTCTAAAACAGTTCTTTTGTAACCTGCATTTTCAGCTATTAGTTTCCCAACACCAACACTTCCTGTAAAAGTAATTAAATCTATATTTTTATTTTTAATTACTTCATTCCCAATGTCTTCAGGCCATCCTGTTAAAATTGAAAACATTTCTGGAGGAAGACCGCATTCATATAAAATATCTGCTAGTAGCATAGCTGTTAAAGGAGTCAATTCAGTTTGTTTACAGACAGTACAGTTGTTTGTTGCTATTGATGGAGCAATTTTGTGAGCAACCATATTTAAAGGATGATTAAATGGAGTAATTGCAGATATTGTGTTAAGTGGTTCTCTAATTGTAAATATTTTTCTTTGTTTTCCATGAGGTGTTAAATCACAAGAATAAATCTCTCCATCATCTTGGATGCAAAGCTGAGCAGTAAGAGAAAAGACATCAAAGGCTCTACCAACTTCATAAAGTGTATCTTGTTTCGATAGCCCAGACTCGAGTGAAATTAGATCAGAGATTTGTTCTTTTCTTTCAACAAGTGTTTCAGCAGTCTTTTGAAGTATTTTTTGACGATCATATCTAGATAAATTAGGTTTATAATTTGCAGCTATATCAAAGGCTTTTTGAGCATGTTCTGATGTGCCAGCTGGAACTGTGCCTATAACTTTACCTGTGAAAGGATAGATAACATCAATCTTGTTATCGGTGTGAACAGCTTTTCCACCAATCCTCATACCCTCATTAATAATTTTATCAGTCATGATTAAGCTCCATTAATAGCATAAAAAAAAGCATCATAGTTATTTAAACTTTGATCTTTGGCAATGTTTAGTTTTTTATTAGAAATAAAAGGAACTTCTCTTTCATGATGACCTCCGTGAGATCTAAGGGGTTCCTTTAATTTTGAAAGATCATGATTAGCTTTCGAGGTACCAATTGTCATATCTTCAGATGACATACATACGATATCACCTATTCTATCTGAAGGTAGCCTGTATTCTCTGCATGCTTCATCTTGTTTAACAACTACTTCAATTTCTTTAATTGATGATATTTTGTTAATTGTTTCATCAATTTTTGATTTATCTTTAACATATATAGTGGCAAACGATCCTAGTGAGCCATGATGAACTACATAAGGGTCAGTAATTGGAAGTATTACTTTAGCCGCATCTTTACCCATTTGATCATCTAAGTAATCTTGAAGGAAGATAGCGTTAGGTTCTCCATTAATATTCGCTTTAGACTTCATTCCATGATCTGCAGTGATGACAACTGAATTCCCATTACTACAAATTTTACTGACATACTTATCAAACATCTGATAAAAATCATTTGCTTCTTTATCTCCAGGTGCATACTTGTGCTGAATAAAGTCAGTGGTAGATAAATACATAATGTCAGGATTAAATTCCTCAAGTAATTTTACCCCAGCTGCCATAACAAATTCTGATAGATCCTGAGAATATACTTCAGGTACTTTCATTCCAATCCAGTCATTAATATTTTCAATACCATTTTCACTGAGAGTGGCCTGATCTGATTTTTCTGATGAAAAACAGATTGCTCTTCCTTCATTAAATTTTAAACCATTACCTAAAAGAGTTCTTAATTTGTCCTTAGCAGTGATTACTACTATTTTATAACCTTCATTATAATATTTCTCAAAAATAGTTGGAGCTCTTAAATATTGTGGATCATTCATCATCACCTCTTCACCAGTTGATGGGGTATAAAAGAAATTACCACTTATTCCATGAACATCACTTGGCTGCCCTGTGACTATCGAAATGTTGTTAGGGTTTGTAAAACTGGGAATAGCACTGTTAGCCATTAGATATTGACCATTTTCCAGAATTTTATCAAGATTTGGTGTCAATCCTTTTGAAGAGGCGATATCAATATACTCTTTTTGACTACCGTCGAGGCATATAACTACTACAGTTGAAGAAAGTGATTTATTGTATTGTCTTTTATTTATATCAATTTTATCGCTCATAATTACTATTACCTTCTTAAAGGAACAAATTTTCGATCAATTTAAAATTTGTTAATAAGTTCTAACATAAATTTAACAAATTTACTTTTAAAATGTCCCAATCAGAACTATTTTATACCTTGGGTATAAAAATAGATGGGGACAATCTCTTTAAACAACATCAATAAGTCATTTGGCTCAACTAAGGTACTTAAACAATTAAGCCTTGATATCCAAGATGGTGAATTCTTAACATTAGTCGGTCCGTCCGGTTGTGGCAAATCCACTTTGTTAAAAATTATTGCTGGATTGGAACAACAAAATAGTGGCGATGTAATTATTGATGATAAGAATGTTAACAGCACCAGAGCTAGCAAGAGAGACTTAGCAATGGTTTTCCAATCTTACGCTCTTTACCCGCACCTGACTGTCAGAAAAAATCTAGAGACACCTTTAAAATTAAGAGACTATAGTTTTGTAGAGAGGTTGCCTCTTATTGGTAATTTTGTACCAAGTAGAAAAGAAAAAAAGAAATCAATTGATGACCTTGTTTTCAAAACATCTGAAACTTTAAAAATAACAGAACTACTTGATAGAAAGCCAGGTCAATTATCTGGTGGTCAAAGACAAAGAGCGGCATTGGGAAGGGCGATGGTAAGAGAACCAGTTGCATTTTTAATGGACGAACCCTTATCAAATCTTGACGCTGCATTAAGAGTTCATATGAGATCTGAGCTATCCGAGCTCCATAACTCTTTAAAGACCACTTTCATTTATGTGACGCATGATCAAGCAGAGGCACTTACAATGTCAACTCGAATGGCAGTTATGATTGATGGTGAACTTTTACAACTAGATACCCCAAGTGAGGTTTATAACAATCCTTCATCTTTAAGGGTTGCAGAATTTGTTGGTAGCCCAAAGATTAACACATTTGATGCTGAGATTAGATCTGATGGTTTCGCTGAATTTAACGGCATCAGGCTAGAGAAAAAATTTAATACTAATAGTCAAAAAGCCTTAGTTGCTGTGAGACCAGAACATTTAGAAATTACAAAGGATTCAAACAAACCTGCATTTGAGGCTAAAGTTTCATACAAAGAAAATCTTGGTTCAGATATATTTTACCATGTTCAAGTTGATCAATCTGACTCAAAGATCATAGTGAGAGGCTCACCACAAGCCGGACTGATTTCAAATGGGGAAACGATTAAAATAAGCCCCTCTCATTCCGAAGCTATGCTTTTTGAAATATCTGGTGAGAGAATTAGATAAATATGCACTATTCTAGAGCGCATATTTGGTTTGTTTGGCCCGCAATCATATTAATGATTGTAATATTAATACTTCCAATTTTTTTAGCAGGAGGTATCTCATTTACCAATTATAATCTTGGTAATTCTAGTTTCGAATGGGTTGGCATGGAGAATTATGAAAAAATGTTCTCTAGAAAAACCTACACAAAAATGATTATAGCTACCGCCACATATGTTTTAATAGTTGTACCCGCTTCAGTTATTATAGGATTGGCAGCTGCTGTCATGCTTAACTCTCTCAGATTTGGTGCAGATATATATAAAACCATTTTCTTTTTACCTGTGATGGCAACTTTGTTAGCTATGGCTATTGCATGGGAATTTACTCTTCATCCCACTCTTGGAATTATTAATTCTTTTTTGGCTGATGGTTGTGGAGGTATTCGAGAATTTATTTTAGGCTTCCACTGGTTACCATGGGTTGGTGCTGAAGATAGCTGGTACAGTGTTGCTTGTGCAAACAATATGGACTTTCCATATTGGTTGAAAGATAAAAAAACAGCTATTTGGACAATTTGTTTTATTGGTATCTGGCAAGCATTTGGCTTTAATATGGTACTCTACTTAGCAGGACTAACCAGCATACCTCGTGAGTTATATCATGCCGCTGAAATGGATGGGGCTCATTCAACTTGGGAGCAATTCAAACTTGTCACTTGGCCAATGTTAGGCCCAACCACTTTATTCGTTGTAACTATAACTACAATAAGATCTTTTCAAGTCTTTGATACAATTGAAATACTTACAAAGGGAGGACCATCGAAGACTACATATGTGATGATGTATGCTATATTTGAAAAGGCTATCATGCAAAATATCACCAGTATTGGAGCAGCTATAACTGTTGTATTTATTGTATTTATAATTCTACTAACTTTTTTTCAACGCTATGTCATAGAGAAAAGAGTTCATTACTAAAATGTTAGCTAGACATTATATTGGCGAGTCATGGAAGCATGGACTGCTCATTATCGGAGCGCTAATTGTGTTGATACCATTTTATATGATGGTTTCCATGTCTCTGAAATCACAACAAGAAATTCAGTCAATATCCGGAGGTTTAGTTGGAGCGCAAGAGATCCAAACATTCCCTGTTTGTACTAAGCACGGATATACCGAAGAGGTATGTACAATGCGTCCTTACAAATACAATTTCTGGTTTGCTTTCAAAAAAGCTCCAATTCCAAGGTATTTAATGAATGGTTTGATTGTGACTGTCTCAATCTTTTTAATACAAGTCTTAATCGCTCTTCCGTGTTCTTACGCTCTCGCAAAACTCAGGTTTAAAGGAAGAGAATTTGTGTTTTCAATGGTTCTTTTTTGTCTTTTAATACCTGTTCATGCTATCGCTTTACCCTTATATGTGATGTTGGCAAAGGCTGGTCTCGTAGACACGTATGCAGCCTTGATAATACCCTGGACGATATCAGTATTTGGTATTTTTCTTATGCGGCAATTCTTTATGACAGTACCAGATGAACTAATTGATGCTGCTAGGATGGATGGAATGGGAGAGTACTCTATCGTTTGGAAAGTAATGCTTCCCGTAGCGATACCTGCGTTACTAGCTTTTGCAATTTTCTCTGTTGTTGCTCACTGGAATGATTATTTTTGGCCTCGGATTGTGATTACCGGTAATCGTGATTTATTTACACCACCACTAGGTATTAGAGAATTTAGAGGTGGAATTGATAGTGATGAATTTGGACCAATGATGGCATCAATAGTTACTGTGACAGTTCCACTTATTGTGGCTTTCATCATAGCTCAAAAGAGATTTGTCGAAGGCATTACCATGACTGGAATGAAATAAATTATTTTCCAAAAGAATTTACTAATATAATGCCAATAACTATCAAGGTGCAACCTATCACTGCAAATATATTTGGTGATTGACCGAACTTTAAAATACTTAAAAGAAATGTTCCAAAAATCACTAATCCTGCATATGAGGCATAGGCCGTTCCCATAGGGAGAAATTTCATCACTTTAGAAATAAAAAAGACAGCAATAATTATAGAAATAGCGCTTAAAGAGGTAGGTATAATTTTTATATAACCATCAGAAATCTTTGCAAAATTATTTGATAATATTCCAAATATTATAGCTGCAGTAAGATAAATATAACCAATCACTTTTAGTTTGAGTACTCGTAAGGAAATGAACTCAATTGTTTAAGTCCGTTTTTAGTAACTAAGAATTGATCCTCAAGTTTTATTCCTTCTTTTCCTCCAACTTCTCCAATATAGCTCTCCACACAAATAGTCATATTTTCTTCAAAACAAGCAGAGTAATCAGAGTTACTAAAATCTTTATTGGGGTAGGCAACAAAAGGCCACTCGTCACATAATCCTACACCATGGATAATACAAGGATAATGATTGTCATAGCAATTATCAGGTAACTTCCAAGATTGTTCTGCAAATTCTCGAAAGTTTACACCAGCCTTGATTAGAGACTTGTTGTAGTTAATATGTTCCAAGGCTAAATCGTAAAGTCTTCTTTGTTCATCACTAAACTTATTTCCCTCAACAAAGGTTCGAGATATATCTGCACAATATCCGTAGGGTCCAACCATATCAGTATCAAAAGCTACCACATCACCTGCTTCAATCACACGATTACTACATTCCTGAAGCCATGGATTTGTTCTTGGGCCAGATACCAATAGACGAGTCTCGAACCACTCACCTCCACTTTCAATGTTAACCTTATGCATATATGACCAGAGTTCTTCCTCTGTCATTCCAGCATGCAATTTTTCTTTCATCAGCCACATTCCTTTTTCAGCTGTCTCTATAGAGGCCTTCATGCATACTAACTCATCTTCTGATTTTATTGACCTTGCAGTTTCAACAATTTTTTGAGCATTTAATATTTCAACATTAAATTGCTTAAGAAGCATTTGAATTCCAACAGGGTCAGATACATCAATAGCTAGTCTGTTGTTATCAGGAGAATGCTCACGCATTAAATCTTGAACAATACCAGCCCAATGTTTTGCATTTTTATCGACAAAATTATTTGCAGAAAAAAAATCCCAACTTACAACTTCTCTAATTTCATCAATTGTACAGAGGTGACTAGAGAGGTGTTCACTTTTAGGATAATCAAATAAAATTACCTTGTTATCTGCAGAAATAAATACAAAACGAACAAGTTCATGCATTGTAAATAAGCTCATATTTCTGCTGTCAGTTGCGTATCTGATATTAATGGGATCAAATAAAATACACGCTCCCACATTATTTAAACGCAATTGTTCTTGTACCCTCTGTAATCGGTACATTCTCATACGGTCAAAATCTATTTTATCTTCAAAGAGCCGAGGTTTATAAATTTGATTTTGATAATTTTGGTTAATAGCATCGAGAAACTTTGGTCCAATTTTACGATCTGCGAATTTGCTGGAAAAATTACTCATTAATAAATATTAATTTATTTTATTTTTTTTTCAAACCTCATCATATTATCTTTAAAGTTTAAGGAGAGTTTTTTTGCACTACTACTAATTTTATCTAAAAATCTAACATTTATCTTAATATTATTTTGCTCATTTTCTGATATTTGACCCACATAAGTAATAGCATTCCAAAGTCCTAG
>CACLVL010000026.1 GCA_902610415.1 uncultured Alphaproteobacteria bacterium | reverse complement strand
GTAATTGTTTCCCCAGTATAAGACTCAGCTGTTTCTTTCATTTTTTGGAGAATGAAAGCAGAGATTTGGCTAGGACTATATTTTTCACCCTGTGCTTCGACCCATGCATCTCCGTTGTTACCTTTGATAATCTTAAAAGGAGATAAGCCTAAATCTTTTTGAACAGTGTCGTCTTCAAAACTTCGACCTATAAATCTTTTTACTGCATATAATGTATTTTCCGGATTGGTAACAGCTTGCCTTTTTGCTGATTGACCAATTAACTTTTCACTTTCTGTGAATGCTACAACAGAAGGTGTTGTCCTAGCACCTTCAGAATTTTCTATTACTTTTGGATCCTTACCATCCATAATTGCCACGCAAGAGTTTGTGGTACCTAAATCAATTCCAATAACTTTAGCCATTTTATGTTCCTAATTTTAAAATAAATAGTATTCTATTTATATGGGTTAATACTTGCTTAATTCAAGGGCATTAAAACTGTTGAAATATATTACTTTTCAGATTGTTTTTCTTCTTCAGTGTCTTTTGTACCTTTATTTTCTTGAGGCTTTTTTGAAACACCAACCATTGCCGGTCTTAACAATCTATCATGCAATGTGTATCCAGGTATCAGTTCTTGAACAATAGTACCAGGTTCACAATCATTTTTTTCGATTTCCATCATAGCTTGATGTAAATTGTGATCAAATTTCTCATTAAGACTCTCGATTTTCTTGATACCAATTTTTTCAAACGTGCTCAATGTAGATTGAGCGATCAAATTTAAACCCTCCACAACAGACTTAATGCTATCATTTGACTTAACATCATCTGAAATACTAGATTTTGCTCTTTCAATATTATCTCCGATATTAATTATTTCTTTTGCAAAATTAGCTATTCCATATTTTAGTGCATCTGACTGTTCTTTTTCTGCTCTTTTTCTAAAATTTTCTAGTTCAGCTACTGCTCTTAACCTTTGATCTTTTAAACCTTCAATTTCTTCATTTAGTTTTTTAATAATTTCTTCAGCTGTTTCAGATTTTTCTTCTACCTCAGAGTCAGCAGTTTCTGTATTATCTAAAATTTCGTCTTCTGACTGAGTTTGATCTTTATGTTTTTTTTCTTCTTCCATCATAGTCCTTCTATTTTTTAGAAATTGTTTCAGACATGTAACTTACAATAGGAACAATGCGCTGATAATCAATTCTTTTTGGACCTATTACACCAATAGCACCGGTAAGTCCATTTTTTGTTTTATAATTTGATAGAATCATCGATAAGTTAGTATTTTTAAAAAAGTTTGTGTTACTACCAATAAATATTTGTACTCCTTTTGACTTTTTCAAGGCTTTAATCATTTTATTAGCCATTTTACCTGTTTCTATGTCACTCAAGAGTTCATTGATGCTGTCAAGGTCTGTATCTATATTATTTTTTATTAAGTTTGGTAGCCCTCTTACAAAGAATGTCTCAGAGTTTTGAGATCTTTCAATTTTTATACCATTAAGGAGTAATGTTTTTGTAGTGTTGCTAATTTGATTCTTTGCAGATTTTATAAAAATTTTTATATTATTTTGTATTTCCGCAGGAGTCATGGCTTTTGGAAATTTATTGAAAAAATTTCCAATGCAATTCAAATCCTCTATTTGAATATTTTCATTAATTTCTACTAATCTATTAGATGTGTAACCATCATCGTGCTCAATAATGAATATAACTTTGTGGTTGTCAATTTTGTGGAAATCAATTTTTCTAATTTTTGTCAATTTCTCATTATTGATTACAAGGCTAGCTTGTTTTGATAGTCCATTCAAAATATTAGTAATCAATTCCTGTTCATTTAAAAAATTATTTGTTTTAGATGATTTCTCAATTATCTCTCTTTCGCTTTTACTAATTGCGCCTGGCTCTAAAAGAGCGTGTGTATAAAATTGCAATCCCAAATCTGTCGGTATGCTACCCGCAGAAAAGTGTCCTTTTTGTATCAGCCCGTGAAAGTTTATTTCATTTAAAACATTTCTGATAGTGGCAGGTGAAAGTCTATAAGAAATTTTTGAGCTTAACGCTTTCGAGCCCATCGGCTCTCCAGTCTTTAAATAACTTTCTACAAGTGCCTTAAATATAGACTTTGACCTTGCTCCAATGTCAGTAATTTTTTTATTCATTAATCTTTATTAATCTTATAACTTAAAATAATAAAACATAAATGTCTGGATATTCAAGAAATGATAGGGAACTTTCTAAAATTAGAAATTTAGAAATAATCCCAGGCTTTCAACCTAATAATCAGTCATCATGTTTGGTAAAATTAGGTAATACCCATGTCTGTTGTTCTGCTATAATTGAAGATAGGGTTCCTGGCTTTTTAAGAAGTTCTGGAAAAGGTTGGTTAACTGCAGAATATGGAATGTTACCCTCTTCTACATCTGAAAGAATGGATAGAGAAGCAGCAAAAGGTAAACAGTCTGGGAGGACACAAGAAATCCAAAGACTTATTGGTAGAAGTTTAAGATGTGCTGTTAATTTGGATATACTTGGTGAAAAAACTATAAAGATTGATTGTGATGTTATCAGTGCTGATGGTGGCACAAGGACTGCATCAATAATTGGTGGATATGTCAGTCTTGTTCGATCTATAAATGAATTTAAAGATAAATATAATCTATCAAAGGCTATTATTGTAAATCAAGTTGCAGCTATCTCAGTTGGTATCGTTAAAGGAACACCTTGCATAGATTTAAATTATATCGAAGACTCTGGAGCTGAAGTAGATTGTAATGTTGTAATGGCTAATGATGGACAATTTATTGAGTTTCAGTCTACTGGTGAAGAGGCTAAATTTAGCAAACAGACTATTATGGATTTTATAGAACTTGTTGAAAGCTCAATGCCAGAGATTTTTAATACTCAGAACTTAGCAATTGAAAAATAGTTTATTACTCGGCACTAGCAATGCTGGCAAATTAAAAGAATTTATATTTTATATTGAACACTTTAGTTTGTTTGAAAATTTTCAGATACATGATCTTAACGAGTACAAAGATCTCGGAGAACCTATAGAAGATGGTAAAACCTTTAAGAAAAATGCTGAAATTAAATCAAAATATTTTTTAGAAAAGACTAATTCTCTTGTGTTGTGTGATGATAGTGGATTTATTGTAAACGACTTAAAGGACTATCCTGGCATAAATACAGCAAGAGAAGCAAGAAAAATGGGTGGAGAACAAAAGGTCATTGATTTTATTTTTAGTAAGTTTGAAAACTTAAATTATATTGCCTCATCATTTTTTTGTTCTATTTGTGTATTAGGAAAGAAGGAAAAATATAATGTTTCTGGCAGTATTCCAGGTTTTATTATGAAAGAAAAAAGAGGAGTGAATGGTTTTGGATATGATCCTTACTTTATTCCAAAACATAGTAATAAAACTTTTGCTGAAATGGAAAAAAGTCAAAAGTTATTAAATTCACACAGGTATAAAGCATTTGAAAAATTATCTACTCAAATATTACAGGATAATTAATCATCAAATTATCTATATACAATTTTCCAAAAACCTCATGATTAATAGTGCTCGGTAAAAAATTGTTTTCTAAAATCTGGTTAGCAATAGACAATGATATTTTTACTGAAGTTTTGAAGAAGAATTCTCGATGGGGTTCAACCATATTGACAATATTAATATTTTTTAAGAAAGTCCTATTTATAGGCTTATAATAATTTTCTAAATTTTTCCTTTGTTCTAAAAAGTTATCAATTAGATATACACTCTCTAGAGGGTAGGTCCCATCCTCAGTTGCTAAATAGCCAACTAAATCCTTATAACTAAAACTGTCGTCAATAATGATTATATTGTCGTAGGTATTAAGATCTCCCATCAATTTTACTGATAACTCTAAATCTACTGCACTATCTCCAAAAGGAGTCGATTTAATATATTTCAAAGGATAAGTTTGTTCAAAATATTTGAATAATTTTAATCCATATTCATTTTGCTTATATAAAACGCCCAAAGAATTTGATGACTTTATATAATCACGAAGTATTTTGATATGATGATAGGGGCTACTAAATACGAAAATAATTTCATTATCTGCATACTTATTCATAACCGAATAATCATTAGATAAGGAAATTATAAAGGTATTTTCACCAAGTTTATTTGGTAAATGAAATAAATCTTTTGAATTAGTCGGGCCTATTATAAGAGTATTATTAAGTTGGTTTTGTATTTCCTCTATTGAGTAAATAAAATCAACATTTTTGATATTTGAGAAATTTTCAATTTCTTTTAAAAAAACCTCATAAAATAATGACGTTAAAATTTCATCCTCTGATAAAAAAACAATAATTTCTTCAATATTATTAAAATTAATCAATTTATCCTCAGGTTTTGTTGGTTTTTTTATAAGCTCTACCTTCTTTGTTTCCTCTACTTTTTCATCAGTAACTTCTATCTCTTCAATTTTTTCCGGCACTTTTTCTATGGGCTGTTTTTTTTCGATTGTAGTTGGGGCACAACTAAAAAATGATATTAATGTAAATAGTATAATTATATTTTTGAAAAAATTCATATGAACTCAGGTTTTTATTTAGTTTCTACTCCCATAGGAAATTTAGATGATATCACAATAAGAGCTATAAATATTTTAAAAAATTCTGATTTGATTCTGTGTGAAAATACCACGAACAGTAAGAAACTTTTGAAAAGATATGAAATAAAAACATCTTTATCAAAATATACCGATCATGACTTTCACAAGAAAAAAGATTACATATTAAAATTTTTGAATTCTAACAAAGTAATATCATTGATATCCGACTCTGGCTCTCCTCTGATTTCCGACCCAGGTAATCAGCTGATAAATTTTTTATTTAAAAAACAAATTAAAGTATATTCAATACCTGGTGCCAGCGCACTACTATCAGGTATTCAATTAAGTGGCTTTCTAAATAAGAAAAAATTTACTTTTATTGGTTTTCTGCCCAAAAAAAAAGAACAAAAAGATAAGATACTTTTAGAAAACAGATTTAACAATTTAATTATATATTCTACCAAACAACAATTACAAAAAGATATTATTTCAATAGCCTCTATTTCAAAATCATTTGATGTTGTAATACTAAAAGAATTAACAAAATTATACGAGGAGAGAATATTTATTGATAACAAAAATTATGCAGATTTTGATTATTCTAAAATCAAGGGTGAGCTTGTCTTAGCTGTAAGTATTGACAAAGAGAATACTGAGGTCAATGATTATGATAAGAAGGAAATATTGGCAATAATTGACAAAGTAGGTGTAAAAAAGGCTTATCAACTCGTTAAAAGTAAGTATAAAATATCAAGAAATGATTTTTATAAATTATCAATAAACTTAAAGAATGTTTAAAAGACTTATAATTTTGATCTCGTTATTATTTATTGGTTGCGGCCCATCTCTTGTTAGCACAGGTGCGAAGACTGTAATTAAGGAAAATGAAGATGAAAAAACTTTTAGTGAAAGTTGGGACGATGCCACTATAAAACTAGGTATTAAAGAAAAATACTTCTCATACGATGCAACACTCTTTACAAGAATTGACGTTGAAGTCGAATTAGGAATAGTTCTGCTAACAGGAGTTGTTCCCTATGGTGATATGAGGTTAGAGGCTGTAAGGCTGGCTTGGCAACAAAATGGTGTAACTGAAGTATTAAATGAGATATCAATTGATACTGGATATGGCCTTGATGATATAGCCAAAGATAAATTTATAAGCACACAACTTTTTACAAAAATTTTTACAGACTCAAATATAAAAAAATTTAAATACGACTTTGAAGTTCAAAAACAAATAGTCTATTTGTTCGGGGTTTCAAGTGACCAAAAAGAAATTGAATTGGTAGTTGAGCACGCCAAGGATATTAAAGGCGTTCTGGACATTATAAATTATATTCAACCTAGATAATTAATAATTGGATAGCAAATGTAGGTGGAAGTGAAATACTTCTTGCCCACCCTCTTTACCTTTGTGAGTTTTTATTTGAAAACCTTTATCTCGGAATCCTAAATTATTTATAATCTTATCAACAGATGCCCAAAAGTTACTTTGATAAAGTTTATCAGCATTTTGTAAAAAATCAGATATGTCTACGAATGGCTCTTTAGGAATTATTAAAAGATGTGTTTTTGCTTTTGGATTGATATCTTTAAATGAGAGCACGTAGTCGTTTTCAAAAACTTTATCACACGGTATTTCTCCCTTTAATATTTTTGCGAAAATATTTTCCTTGTCATAGTTCATAGTCTCACGGATACACCTTTATTTTTTAAATATTTTTTTACTGACTTAATTTTATATTTTCCTGAGTGAAATACACTCGCAGCTAATAGACCGGTAGATTTTGTTAAATGTCCTAAATAGAAGTGTTCTAAACTTCCAACGCCACCACTTGCTATGACAGGAATACTTACATTACTGGTTACTTTTTTTAACATGCTACTATCAAATCCATTTTGAACACCATCTGTATCCATTGATGTCATTAATATTTCTCCCGCACCTAAAGACTGAACTTGTTTTGCCCAAATGATAAGATCTTTTTTTGTGATTTCTCGTCCACCTTTAACCACCACTTTCATTTTATTTTCATGTCTCTTGCCATCAATTGCAACAACAATACATTGAGAACCATGTTTTAGTGAGGCTTGTCGAATTAATTTAGGATTTTTTACAGCTGCCGAATTAATTGATACTTTATCTGCCCCTGCATTGAGTAAATCTGTTATATCATCCAAACCTGAAACACCACCGCCAACAGTCAAAGGAATATTAATTACTTTAGCAATTGCCTCAACAGTTTTGATAAATGTTTTTCTATTTTGGTAAGACGCATTTATATCTAGCATACATAACTCATCGGCCCCGGATAAAGAGTAATACCTGGCCATTTCTACTGCGTTCCCCATGACTTTAATGTTTTTAAAATTAACACCCTTTACTACTTTATTTTTTATAACATCGAGACATGGAATTATTCTAGTTTTAAGCATTAAATTGAGCCAAACTTTCTATAGTAATTTTATTCTCATATATTGCCTTACCTACAACGACGTTATTAAAGCCATTTATTTTACTGAGCTCTAGATCGTTAAGATCTTTTACTCCGCCGCCAATGGTAATATGTTTGTTGGTTAATTTTTTAATAGAGCTAAAGGTTTTTATATTTAAGCCAGATAACATTCCATCGTTAGCAACATCGGTGACAAAATAGGAATGTATAGGTCGATCATTATACCTGTTTACAATATACTCAAGTGATTGATTGTTTGTTTGTTGCCAACCATGAGATACTATTTGATTGTCTTTTATATCCAATGCGATAGATAGTTTTTTTATTAAACTATCTTTAAGATTTAAAACGTCATCAATGTTTTTAATTGCGAAGGTACCGATTACTATTGTATCAAAACCTTGGTTAATTTTATCATTGATAGCATCTTTGCTTCTTATACCTCCAGCTACTTCGATTTTAATATCAATTTTTTTTCTAATTAAATCTAGTGCCTGATTGTTATTGCCTTTTCCTAAAGTAGCATCCAAATCAACTACGTGTATTGTGTTGAAACCGGCATCTTGATAAATTTTAGCCATTTCAACAGGTGAATTTTCATAAATAGTTTTATCACTCAAAACGCCTTTGGTCAGACGAACGCATTTACCTTCTATGATATCGATTGCTGGAAAAATATTCATGATTTCAAAATATAATTTTTAATCAAATTAAGTCCATATTTATGGCTTTTCTCAGGATGAAATTGAACACCATAAATGTTTCCTTTTTTAATTATGGAAGGAAATTTTTTACCGTAATGCGTATTTGCTAAGACATTTGATTTTTTAATATTTTGAAAAATGTAACTATGAACAAAGTAGAAGTCCTTATTATCAAGATTATTTGTAATGATTGAGTCTTCTTTTTTCAAACGTATGGAGTTCCAACCCATATGTGGGATGATTAACTTCTTACTTTTAAATTTATTAATCTCCCCAGCTATTATACCTAGTCCTCTTGTAGTCTTATCCTCATGGCCCTGATCAGATAAAATTTGCATACCAACACAAATACCTAAGTATGAGCGATTATTTTCTAAATATGTTTTTAAGGGTTTATAAATTTTTAATTTTTTTAAGTTTGAAATAAGAGTAGCATAGGCGCCTTGACCAGGTAAGATGATTTTATTAAATAAAGAGTAGTCAAATTCACCTCTAATTATTTTTAACTGGTAAGGTTTACCTTTTATTATTTCTTTGATTGCTTTATTTATTGATCCGATATTTCCAGATTGACCGTCAATAAGTCCAATGACTTTTTTTTTCAAAGTTTACCTTTTGAACTCGGAATATCTCTTTTTTTTGGGTCAATTGATATCGCTTTTTTTAAAGATATTGCAAAAGATTTAAAGCAACTTTCAATAATGTGGTGATTGTTTTGTCCATATAATGTTTCGATGTGACAATTCATTCTTGATTCAATCACTAAGGATTTAAAAAATTCTGAAAAAAGTTCTTGGTCCATTTCACCAACTTTTTCTAATGATGTTTTAACATTCCAAATAAAATACGGACGATTACATAAATCTATAACTGATCTTGTTAATGTATCATCAAAAGATACATAGGAATGTGCAAATCTTGTTATCCCTTTTTTATCACCAAGTGCATTTTTTATACTTTCACCTAGGGCAATTCCTACATCTTCTACAGTGTGGTGCATGTCTACTTTTAAATCTCCATCACAATTTAATTCTATGTCTATTAAGCTGTGGGTGCTTATTTGCTGTAGCATGTGATCAAAAAAAGCGATACCTGTGTCAATTTTATTTTTTCCAGAACCATCAAGATTAATTTTAATTGATATTTTTGTTTCTTTTGTATCTCTATTGAATGTAAATTCGCGCATTTGTAATCAGCTATTTAGTACCTATATTTATAGGAATAATGGATAAAAATAAAACAATAATACGCTCAACAACTGTTGTTTGTGTTCGTGACAAAGAAAGTGTTGTTATAGCCTCCGATGGGCAGGTAACACTGGGGGCATCAGTTATTAAATCAAATGCTAATAAAATTAGAACATTTCATAAAGACCAGATTATAGTTGGATTTGCTGGATCAACTGCCGACGCTTTAACTCTTTTTGATCGACTAGAAAAAAAATGTGAAGAGTTTTCTTATAATTTGAAAAGAGCTTGTGTCGAATTAGCCAAAGATTGGAGAACAGACAGATATCTCAGAAGATTAGAGTCAATGATTATTGCTGCTGACAAAAGTGAAACATTTTTAATTAGTGGAACAGGTGATGTATTAGAACCTCAAGAAGGAATTGTAGCTATTGGATCTGGTGGAAACTTTGCTTTGAGCGCTGCAAGAGCATTGAAAAGAAAGTCTGATTTATCTGCCAAAGAAATTGCATCAGAGTCTCTTAAAGTTGCAGCCGAACTTTGTATTTATACAAACGATACTTTAAACATTGCAGAGATTAAAATTTAATGGATAACCAATCCCTTACCCCAAAAGTTATCAAGGAAGAACTTGATCGCTATGTAATCGGTCAGGACGACGCAAAAAAAGCTGTTGCTATTGCGCTTAGAAATCGTTGGAGGAGATTGAATGTTAAAGATGAAACATTGAGAGATGATATCATACCAAAAAACATTTTAATGATTGGGCCAACTGGATGTGGTAAAACGGAAATAGCGAGAAAACTGGCAAAACTTACACAGTCTCCATTTATAAAAGTAGAGGCAACAAAATTTACAGAAATTGGTTACGTTGGAAGAGATGTGGAGCAAATTATTAGAGATTTAATTGAAGTTGCTATTAATTTAGAGAAGAAAAAAATCAGAGATCGTTTCATGGATGAGGCTAAATTGAATGCAGAAGAAATTGTTTTGAAGGCATTGCTTGGAGACAATCCAAGTGAAGAAACGAAAGAGAAATTCCGCTTAATGCTAAGAGATAATCAGCTTAATGATAAAGATATTGAAATAGCACTAGACCAAAAATCAAATCCTTTTCAATCTCTGGATATCCCAGGTATGCCAGGTGCTCAAATGGGAATGATTAACATGAATGATATCTTTGGCAAAGGTATGAAAAATAAGAAGAAGACAAAACTTAAAATAGGTGAGGCTTATGAGCCACTGATCCAAGAAGAGATTGAAAAAATTGCTGAAAAACAAAACGTTGTACAAAATGCCATTAAAAGTGTTCAAGAAAGTGGGATAGTCTTTATTGATGAAATAGATAAAATTGCACCTAATAGTGAAAGACGAGGTGGCGACGTCTCTCGAGAAGGAGTGCAAAGAGATTTATTGCCTCTTATTGAGGGTACAGTTGTCAGCACGAAATACGGCACTATTGAGACAAATCATATTTTATTTATAGCATCAGGTGCATTTCATCAATCCAAACCAAGTGATTTACTCCCTGAACTTCAAGGTAGATTGCCTGTAAGGGTAAGATTAAATGCCCTTAAAAAAGATGATTTTATTAAAATTTTAAAAGAGACTGATAATAGTTTAACAAAACAATATAAATCTTTGTTTGCAACTGAAAATATTGAATTAAAGTTTGAAGACGAAGCCTTAGAAGAGATAGCATCTCTAACTGAACAAATAAATTCTGAAGTTGAAAATATTGGTGCTAGACGCCTACAGACAATGTTTGAAAAGATACTTGAAAGAATTAGCTTTGATGCAAACCTGAGTGATCAAAAAACAGAAGTTGTTAACAAAGCCTGGGTTACAGATGCTGTAAAGTCAGAGATAAAACCTACTGATGAAAAGAAATTTATTCTTTAAATTTGAGCTTAACATAAAAGGCACCTAACCCACCATGCTGTATTTTACAAGGTGAATAAGACTTTACCATAAATTGAAACTTTTCTGTGTCTAACCAAAATGGAAATTGCTTTCTTATCTTTCCTGTAAAAAATTCTCCGCCCTCAGCTTTATTGCCAAGCCCAGTTACAATTATGTGAAACAGGTTTTTTTTTAAATAATTTGTTTTGAAATATTGAATTAATTTTTGATGAGCATGGTCAACTGTTAGCCCATGTAGGTCTATCTTACTAAATCGGTTATTCTTAAATTGTTTATAAAGGTTGTTGTCC
>CACLVL010000025.1 GCA_902610415.1 uncultured Alphaproteobacteria bacterium | reverse complement strand
AGTATGGTATCTATCCCCTAAGTTTTCATCTTTAATATCATCAGGCCCTCCGACACATTCAGTTACATTTAAACCAGTTAATTCTAAGTGTACACCTCCTGCGACTGTGCCCTCTGATTTATGAATTTCAAAAAAAGATTGAATTTCTTTAAATATATTCTCAGTGGCTCTTGTCTTATAACCAGATTTGCTTGTTGATGTATTGCCATGCATAGGATCGCATATCCAAGTAAGGTTCGCTCCAAGTTTATTTATTTCTTTCAATAAATTAGGGAAGTTTGAGTTAATTTTTTCTGCTCCCATTCTAATAATAAGTGTTAATCTACCTCCTTCGTTTTCAGGGTTAAGTATTTCAATATTTCTTTTTAAATCATCAACCGTTGTTGATGGTCCTACTTTTAAACCCAGAGGGTTCTTGATACCACTTAAATAATGTATGTGTGCCCCGTCAGGATCTCTAGTTCTGTCTCCTACCCACAAAAAATGAGAATTAACATTGTACCATTCCCCTGTTGTACTATCTATTCTAGTAAAAGCCTGTTCATAAGGCAAAAGAAGAGCCTCATGACTGGTGTAAAAATCTGTTTCTCTTAGTTCTCTTGTATTTTTTTCATTTACACCACATGCATTCATGAATTTAATACTGTCTGCAATTTTTTCAGATAATTCTTTAAATTTTTTTGTTGTGTCAAAATTATCAGCAAAGTCTAAATTCCATTTATTTAATTGTGTTAAGCTAGCAAAACCACCTTGAGCAAAAGCTCTTAATAAATTTAAAGTTGATGCTGAATGATTATAAGCTCTAATCATTCTCTTAGGGTCTGGTTCTCTAGAGGACTCATTAAACTCAAATGAATTGATAATATCTCCTCTATAGCTAGGTAATTTCTGACCATTTTTTTCTTCAAAATCCGAACTTCTAGGTTTTGCAAATTGACCGCCCATTCTTCCTAATTTAACAACTGGTTTATTAGTTGCAAAAGTTAAAACTACGGACATTTGTAAAAGTAATTTAAAATTATCTCTAATTGTATTAGGATTTAATTCTTGGAAACTTTCAGCACAGTCACCACCTTGTAAATAAAAAGACTCACCTTTTTGAACTTGATGTATTTGAGATTTTAAAGATCTAGTCTCACCAGCAAATATTAAAGGAGGCATAGATGATAATTCATTTATCACGGATTCTAATTTGTTTTGATCGGCGTAAGCAGGCATCTGCTTAGCTTCAAATTTCTTCCAACTATCTTTGGTCCATTTCATGAGGCAGAGATTATATTGTTATATATATCAAATAAAAGATATTATTAGATTTTCGATTTAAAAGGCCAAATTTTGGGTAACTTTAGTTTAGGCAATGATGGCTCATAACCAGTGGCATAAAAATTATCAATACTTGATTGTTTATTATCTGAGTACTTTAAATTACTATCTAAAACATTAGTTATTCCAATATTGTCAACTATATCAACAGTTGTAATTAGACCGTGATTATCAACTATATAATAACATTTATCTAAATTTAAATAATCATATGAACTTTTGCTAATTTGATATGTATTTTTGTTTGAAATCTCTGAAAGTAAAATGACATTTATTGTATTTTTAAGCTTGTATTTATCAGAGAGAATATAAGTATCATCGTTCTTAAGAAGATCATGAATATGTTTTTTATTTTTTAGTTTAATATTTGGAAAAAAAGTACCTTTTGATAAATAACTGGGATATTGATTGTCATCTATAATATTAGAAAAATAATTATTTTGTTTATTAAAATTATTATTAATTTCTAATACTTGATTTGAAAATATATAACATTTATTAAATCTTAATAAAAATTTAAATACTAATAACGATATAAATTTTGGAAAAAAGTTATAAAAATTAAAGAAAAGAATATTAATATAATAATTATTGTTATTACTGGAATTGTATGTAGACTTTTCATCTAACATATTTAAACTTAAAAGATTAACAAGTTCAAAACATATACCTAAATAGGATTTATTTTTAATAGAAATATCTTTAGAATTCTTATTTGCATAAAGTATTGATAAATTAGTTGGAACTTTGATTTTAATAAGATCACTCTCTTGAATTTTTCTATTAGCAATCTTCTTAACATATTTTTTTAAAAGTGATAAATTTTCAGAAAAAAAATGTATTGTATTATCATTAGGAAAAACAATATTAATTTTTTTTAATTTTAAATTTGTAAAAATGGATGAGCAGTATTTATGTTTAATATCATTAATTTCAAATTTATAAAAGTTTCTGTAATTTGTTGTTTCAATTTTTATATCAGGACTGTTAGTTTTAGAGGGGTAACTAATATCGTTAATTAGATATAGTATTTGCTCCCCAGTTATGGGTTCTCTAGTAAATAACTTAGATTTATTAATAATGCCGTATGTATCTAAAGTTACTGAGTTCAATATTTTTGAATTGCACTTATTCTGAGGTACAAAAATAGCCTCAGTGATATTTTTTTTTTCTGAATTTAATGAAATTTTATGTTTAACACCAAAGTGTGCGTCTATAACAGCTGCTAATATTTCATTATCAACTTCAATTTGCATAATTAATATTTTTTGGATTACTCAACTGTAACTGATTTAGCCAAATTCCTAGGTTGATCAATATCAGTACCTTCATTAAGAGCAAAATAATATGAAATGAGTTGAAGAGGAATAGTATAAATGAAAGGTGTGTCAATAAAGTTTTCTTTTGGAAGAATCACATGATGAGTATTTGTTGATTTATCAGAATTATCTACACTCGATAAAATTATGACTTTTCCATTTCTTGCAACTATTTCCTCAGCATTAGAGATGGATTTTTCATATAGTTCATTGTCTGGTGATAAACATATCGTTAATGATTTTTTATCAATTAACGCGATTGGACCATGTTTCATCTCCCCTCCAGGAAAGCCCTCGCTGTGCATATAAGATATTTCTTTCAATTTTAAAGATCCTTCTAATGCAATAGGATATACAATATTCCTACCTATAAAGTAGCATGTATCAGATTGACTCAATTTTTTTGAAATTTTTTTTGCGTCAGATGTAAAATCTCTTACTAATTTCTTAAGTCTAGAGGGTAGTAATTTTAAAATTTTTATATTTTTATTATAATCTCTAATAGTAATAGCATTAGTCATTTTTCCAATTTCAATAGATAAGTTAGCTAAGCTTAAAATTTGACAAGTAAATGCCTTTGTAGAAGCTACACCAACTTCTTTCAAGGCATATGTAGGAATAGTTACATCGGCCTCTCTTACCATGCTACTTTGTAAGGAATTAGTAATTACTATAGAAGAGTGTTTATTTTTTTTTACATATTTCAAAGCCATCAAAGTATCCATAGTTTCTCCAGATTGAGATATAAAAATAAATAATATTTTATCTTCTTTATTAATTTTTTTATATCGAAGTTCAGAGGCTAATTCTGATGAAGTATCTAAATTAGTAAATTTATTGAAATAATACTCTCCAACTAGGCATGCATGATATGCTGTACCACAACCTACAAAAATGATCTTTTGATTTAAAAATAAATTTTTATATTTACTTTCAAAGTCATGAAAGAATTCCTCTGAATAATTTTTTTGTGTTGTTTTTAAAACATCTGGCTGCTCATGTATCTCCTTAAGCATGTAATGTTGATATTTTCCTTTATCATAAGGATTTTGTTTAATTTCATTTTTTTCAAAAATAATTTTAGCTTTATTTAAGCTCGATATTTTAGACTGTTGTATTTTAATAATGTCTCCATCTTTAAGATGGTAAATTTTGTTACTATATTCTGTCAAAATTGAGGAGTCTGAACAGATAAAAGATGAGCCTTTATTATGAGAAAGAGCAATTGGGCTTCCATTTTTTAATAAGTAAAAACAATTATTTTTTTTGATAAAAATAACAAAAGCAAAGTTTCCTTTAATCACAGATCTAAAAACTCTTATTGCCTCATCTGGATTTTTGTATTTATTTACCAAATATGTAAGAAAATAAAAACTTATTTCAGTATCTGATTGAAGATTTTTTGGAATTTCAACAAATCTATTTTGAATTTTTCTATAATTTTCAATTATACCATTACAAACTAAAGTAAGATCGTCATTTGCAAATGGATGAGCATTATTTTTGCTAACAACACCGTGTGTTGCCCATCTGGTATGGCCTATGACCCCATAGAAATTTTTATCTGATATATTTTGAGATTTATTTTTAAGTGCAGATATTTTTCCAACACTTTTTATTGTTTTAATTCTATCTTTTGAGAATAAAGAAATACCAGCAGAGTCATATCCTCGATATTCCAACTTTTTTAAAATATCTATTGAATTATTCTTTAAAGAAGTTGAATTTAAGATACCGACTATGCCACACATTATTTATTTATGTTGATTTTATTTTTCTGTTTTGATCTTGCGATAGAAAAGTGATTACTTGGTATAGTTTTAGTTATTACAGAGCCTGCTGCGATGTAAGCTTTACTTCCTATTTTGACTGGCGCAATAATAGTGGTATTTGAACCAATAAATGTGTTATCACCTATTTTGCATTTAAGTTTATTTTTTCCATCATAATTACATGTAATAGCACCGGCTCCAATATTACTATTTACTCCTACAGTTGTGTCTCCTATATAGCTTAAGTGATTTACTTTTACCCCTTTGGATAATTTTGATTTCTTAATCTCAACAAAATTACCTATTTTTACGTCATCTGCTATGTCTGCTTCGGGTCTTATTCTTGCATAAGGTCCAATGGAACAATTTCTACCTATTGATGAGTTTTCAATATAGGAGAATGATTTGATAATAGTTGCACTTTTGATATTTACATTTTTTTTAATGACTACATTCGGTTCAATTACTACTCCCGAGGATATGTTTACATTACTCTCTATATAAACCGTCTCAGGATGAATAATTCTTACGCCGCTATCTAATAAATTTTTCTTTATAAAATTTTGAGATTGTATTTCTAGTTGATTTAATTCTTTTAATGTGTTGGCACCTGATATCTCATTAGCTTCATTCAAAAAAGCACTTATTTTGAGATTTTCGTTTACACAGATATTTACTAAATCTGTTATGTAAAATTCATTCTTAATTTTATTTTTTTTAATTGATTCTAAATTTCTTAAAGCTTTTTTTGAAATAAGAAATATACCAGTATTTATTTCATTGATTGATTTCTCATCTTTTGAACAATCATTTTCTTCGGTAATTTTAATAAATGATTTATTTTCTCTAATGATCCTCCCGTATCCTTTTGGATTGTCTACATTTTGTGTGAGAACTGATAAATCGACATTTGAATTTACACCTTTAGAGAGAAATTTAGAAAGTATCTTATAATCAAAAATAGGTGTGTCAGCTAATGTTAATAAATAGAAATCAAATTTTTTGTGATGCTTGTAAAACTGCTTTAAAGCTCCACCTGTGCCATCAATAGGATTTTGAATAAATATATTATTATTAAAATATTGTTTATTAGCTTTACTTGAAACAATAAATGTTTTTTTTACTTGTTTGATTTTTTTGAGTGCATCTATATTAAATTGTATTAACGCTTTACCAGAGATTTCATGTAAAAATTTTGGTTTAGATGATTTAAACCTTTTGCTTTTTCCAGCAGAAAGAATAATGGCGCAAATATTCATAAAGTTGTAAAATAATATTAATTAATCTTAACAGAATACTAAAAATATATCTAATTATGTAAATTATGCCCATAATAATAAAAAGAGACTTATCAGAGGAACTTACTCGTTTCATAAAAACTAAACTACTAAGATATGATTTAGTTGTTTTGCCTACAGAGACTGTATATGGATTAGCTGGTTTAGGAACTAGTGTTAAATCAGCCAAAAAGATTTACTTATTAAAAAAAAGACCCTTAAATAAAAAACTAATATTTCATTGTTCAAATTTAAAGATGGTTAATAAATTCTTCAACTTGGATGATGAAAATTTAATTTTAGGTAAAAAATTTTGGCCTGGGCCACTGACACTTGTCTTAAAAAGAAGATCGAAAGAAATACCCTTATCATTGACCTTAAATAATGAATGTGCTGTAAGAATTCCTAATAATAAATTTACACTTAATTTGATAGATAAATTAGGTAAGCCACTTGTAATGCCGTCTGCAAATAAATTTAAACAATTAAGCCCCATAAATAGTGAAATGGTTTTTAAACAATTTATTGATACGAATTTATTAATTATTGATGATGGAAAATGTAAAGTTGGTATAGAGTCAACTCTGATCAAAATATCTAATAATAAACTTAAAATCATCAGACCAGGACTAATTTCATTAGAGAACATAAAAAAAATTTTACCCTACATACTTATTAGCAAGAGAGGTAAAAATTTAAATTTTTCTGGGACATCAAAAAAACATTATTCTCCAAAGAAAAAAATATATATAAATGTTAAACAATTAAAAAAAAAATCAGCTTTTATTAACTTTGGAATGGATAAAAAAGGCCAATTTAAAAATTTAAGTAGAATAGGAAACCTTAAAGAAGCAGCCCAAAATCTCTATCATTTTATCTATTTGGCAGATAATAACGATTTGTACGAGAACATAAGCATTGCACCTATTCCATATAAAAAAATGGGTTTGGCTATAAATGATAGGTTACTAAGAGCGTCTAAATGAAATTTCCAATAAAAACTATTAAAAGAAATAATCAAATTGTTGCCTTCCCTAAAAATACTTCGGAAGTATCAAAACTAGTAAAATTTGCTAAGAAATCTAAATATCATATTTTACCCATTGGTGGGGAAACAAATAGGGTCGATGGAACAAAACCACAATTCGAGAAAACAATTTTGATCGATTTTAAAAAAATGAATCGTATTGAAGAAGTAGATACAAATAATTTTATAATAACTGCTCAAGGTGGTACTTTATTAAAAACCATACAAAAGTCTGCAAATAGTAAGAAGCTACTATTTCCTGTTAATATTGCTCCAAATGATAAATGCACAATTGGGGGAAATATTTCAACTAATGTTGGAGGACTTCAAACTCTAAGGTATGGAAACATAGAAGATCATGTAAATGGTCTTGAAGTAGTTCTAAGTGATGGGACAATTTTAAATTTTTTAAATAAACTAAAGAAAGATAATTTTGGACCTAAATTATGGAAATTATTTTGTGGTTCTGAGGGTATTTTTGGAATTATTACAAGAGCAAGCTTAAAGCTAATTCCTAAAAAAGACTATAAATCTACTTATTTAATTCAAATTAATAGTCTAAATAAATCTATTCGATTATTAAAATATTTAAGAAATAAGTATTTTGATAATCTGACAAGTTTTGAAATAATCTTTCCACTACCAAGTTCTTTATTGTTTAATGAAAATAAAAATAATTATAATTTAATTATAGAAATACAATCAAATGATAATAAAAATTATAAAAATGAATTAAATAAACATTTTAGCTCAATGAATTTAGTTATTAATAAGAGAGAGGATAATAAAGCAAAATCATGGATATGGAAAAAAAGAGAAATATTAGTATACAATCAAATAAAATATAATTTTACAGAAAAATTTGACATTTCCTTACCTTTAGATAAGTGGTCAACATTTATAAATAAAATAGACACATTTACTAAAAATAATAAAGAGTTCACACCTTACTTTTTTGGGCATTTAGGTGATGGTAATTTACATTGTAATTTCAAAGTTAATCCCTTTACAAAAAAAAACTGTTCTAATTTATCGAAATTTATTTACGAACTAACAATAAAAAATCAAGGAAGTGTTGCTGCAGAACATGGACTAGGTTTAAAAAAGAATAATCTTTTAAAAAAATATAAACCAAATAAAAATTACATATTTTTAAAAAATTTAAAGAAACATTTGGATCCCGATTTTAAATTAGGAAAAAATAAGCTATTTAAGGCTTAAATGGTCTTTTAATTTAAAATAGCTCATCGCTAAAACTAGCAAAGGTTTATCTATGATTCCAAATCCTGGAAAATTTTTATGTTTAAATTTTTCAAATAAACTCAAATTGTTATTTTGATTAGAGATAACTTCAGCAAGCATTTTTCCAACCATAGTAGTTATTGCTAAACCATGACCTGAATATCCTTGAGCAAAAAAGATATTATTATCAATACTTCCAATGTGAGGAAATCTATTTACAGTAATGGCAACATGTCCACTCCAAGTACACCAGGCTTTAAATTTTTCTAATCCAGGTAAGATTTTTCTAATACTTTTTTTTAAAGATAGTTCTAAATTAATTGGATCTATATTTGAGTAGCTTACACCTCCACCAAAAATTAAATTATTATTCGAGTCTAATCTAAAATAATTTAATACAAATAACATATCGCCAACTGTTATAGGTTTTCGAAAATACTTATCTAATTCTTTTTTTGGAATTTGTGTAAATGCAGATACATAAGTTTTGACAGGCATTATCTTTCTTCTTAAACTCTTATTCAAGTCACCAATATAGGCATTACAACAGATAATTAACTTATCTGCTTTTATATTAATATTTTTTTCAGTATTTATTGTTACTTTATTTTGAGAGTTATATGAGATCACTCCTGTATCTTCAAATATTTTGCAATTTTTATTTTTTAATAGCTCTTTTGCTAATCCTAAACAATAGTTTAGTGGATGAATTTGGCCACATTCTGAGTCATACATTGCAGATTTATAGTATGGACTCTCAAAATACTGCTCCATTTGAGATTTAGAGAGATATGTCGCTGACTCATAATTGTATTCGGTTTGCAACTGATCAACATATTTTTTTATTTCTTCGTCATGAGATTTATTGACTGCAGCTTGTATATAACCTTCAATTAAATCACACTGTATATTTAAATCTTTAATATTTTTTTTTACTTCTCTAACGGCCTCTAATGTGAATTGCCATAATGTCTTAATTTCCTCTTGCGTATGTTTTTGACCAGAATAATTTTCACCTGAAAAGCTATGTAATAACTGTCCACCATTTCTTCCAGATGCCCCCCAACCTACTTTATTTTTTTCTAAAATGACTATATTCAAACTAGGGTTAATCTTAGATAGATACAATGCTGAAGAAATCCCTGATAATCCTGCACCAATGATACAAACATCACATTGTAAGCTCTCACTTAATTTGTTAATATTAAGATTGAATGCTTTTGTTCTTACATAATAATTATCTGAGTAATCCATCAGATACATAAGTATCAAATTTTAAAGGTTAGTTATAGCTATGAATGATTATGTTGATTGGTTAAAGAAAAATAAAATTACTGAGGTTGAGTGTATGATCCCTGATAATTCAGGTATTCCAAGAGGTAAGATACTACCTACAAAAAAATTTTTAAGTTCAATTGACTCCGGTGGCTTGAGGTTACCTCTTGCCCTATTTAAATTAGCAGTATCAAGAGATGTAACTTATTCAATAGATGATCAAATTCTTAATCCTACTGATGGTGATTTTATTTTAAAACCTGATTTTAGCACTCTTAGAACTGTGCCATGGTACGATGAACCAACTGCTCAAGTAATATGTGATGCTGTGGATAATAATGATAATGTTATAGAAGTTCATTCGAGAGGTATTTTAAAAAAAGTCATAAGTCTTTATGAAAAAATGGGACTAGAGCCCATTATTGCTCCTGAAATTGAATTTTATTTAGTAAAAAAAAATAATGACCCTGATAACCCATTGGAGACACCAAGTGGGCAATCAGGAAGAATAGAAAAAGGAAACCAGTCTTATGGGATCGATGCAGTTAATGAGTTTGACCATATTTTTGAGGATTTATATGATTATTGCGAAGCTCAGGAATTAGATGTCGAAAATATAAACCATGAAGATGGACCTGCGCAGATGGAAATTAATTTCAAGCATGGAAATCCTCTTGATTTAGCAGATCAGGTTTTTCTATTTAAAAGAACTCTAAGACAAACTGCTTTAAAACATAATTTATATGCAACTTTTATGGCTAAACCAATGGAAGACAGCCCTGGTAACTCCATGCATATACACCAATCAATTTTAAAAAAAGGCAAACCAATATTCGTTGATAAAAATCTCAAAACAACAAAACTTTTTGATAACTATTTAGGAGGATTGCAAAAATATTCTAAGTCTTTTTTACCTCTCTTTGCTCCTAACGTTAATTCATTTAAGAGATTAAGAGGTTTTTGGGAAGAGGGAACTCCTTTTAATTTAAATTGGGGTTTTGAGAACCGTACTTGTGGCTTTAGAGTTCCAAATTATAACTCTGCTAATCAAGCAAGGATTGAAAATAGATTATGTGGCTCAGACGTTAATCCATATTTAGCAATAGCTGCTACTTTATCTGCAGGATACTTGGGTATAAAAAAAAAATTAAAAGCTACACCAGAAACAAAAAAAGCAGCTTATAATGTCAATGTATCATTAACAGAAAGTATCTATCAATCAATTGATACTTTTTCTAGATCTAAAGAAGCTAAAGAAATATTTGGTGAAACTTTCATAGAATTATTTTGTTCAATTAAAGACTTAGAAGTTAATGCATATAATAAAATAATTACAGCTTGGGAGAGAGAATATTTACTTCTTAATGTTTGATCGATTAATAAAATAAACACTAATTGCAGCTAATACAACAATCAACATTATAATTGCTGATAGAGCATTGACCTCCGGGCTTAAACCTAATCTGACTTTAGAGAAAACCACAATAGGTAAAGTATTAGCGCCAGGTCCAGTAGTAAAACTAGCAACAACTAAATCATCCAAGGAAAGTGTAAATGCAAGCAGCCAGCCAGATATAATAGAGGGTAATATAACAGGTGCTGTAATTTTCCAAAAAATCATATTAGGAATTGTTCCTAAATCTTGAGCGGCCTCTTCAATATTTTTATCATAACTACTTAATCTAGATTGAATTATGACTGCTACAAAAGCTACTGAGAACGTTATATGTGAAATTAAAACTGTGAGCTGTCCTTTTGAAGAAGGAAAGCCAATTATGTGATTAGATGATATAAAAAATAATAACAAAGACAGACCTAAGATTATCTCTGGCATAACTAAAGGAGAAGAGCTTAAGAAAATAAAAAAGGGCCTAGCTGGTATATTTGATATTCTTGTTAATGAAAAACCTATCATCACCCCCATAATTGTTGCAAAAGTTGCAGATAAAGAAGCTATTTTTAT
>CACLVL010000024.1 GCA_902610415.1 uncultured Alphaproteobacteria bacterium | reverse complement strand
TCCCTCAAGTAAAAAATCTTTATCAATAATTTCATTACTTCTAACATAACCATAGCCAATAGGTTTTCCAATTGTATATCCAAATCCCCCACTAGAAAGCCAACCTACTTGTTTACCATTTCTAAATATCGTCTCTCTTCCCAGAATAATTTGCTCAGGATCATCGCATGTAAAACCTGCAAATATTTTTTTTATTCCAAGATTTTTTTGATTTAGTAATGCTTGTTTTCCTATGAAATCTATATCGCTATTAATTTTTGTTGCCCAAATCAAACCAGCTTCTAAAGGTGTATGATCAGGACCTATATCAGAACCCCAGGCTCGGTAGCCTTTTTCAAGTCGACAACTCTCAATACATCTATACCCAGCGTTAATTAATCCGTATTGACTTCCATAATCCATTATTTTTTCATAAACATCCGATGCCTGTTCGATTGGAAAGTGTAATTCCCAACCCAGTTCGCCCATATAAGTTATTCTTATTGCATTTACCTCAATGGAGGCAATTTTAATTTTTTTATATGAGGCAAATGGGAAATTCTTATTTGATAAGTCTGTGTCAGTTAGGCCTTGGAGAATTTTTCTAGAATTTGGACCCATTAAGGAAAAAACAGAATTATCAAAAGTAATATTTTTTACATTCACTTTAAAATCTTTTGGAATATTTGAGGTTATCCAATTAAAGTCATGAGTCATAAACCCAGTTCCTGTAATAATGTAGTAAGTGTTTTTAGCAATAACGGTTAATGTGACATCGCACTCTATTCCTCCGTTATGATTTAACATCTGTGTGTAAACTGTTGAACCAATTGGTTTATTAACATTATTGGCACATAAAAACTCCATTGCTTTTTGAGAGTCATCCCCTGATACAATAAATTTTGCAAAAGATGTTTGATCTATTAACACAGCAGCCTCTCTGGTTGCCTTTACTTCATTACCAACAACTTCAAACCAATTTTGCTTATTAAAACTGTATATATCTTTTGGCTCAATGCCTGGAGGAGCAAACCAATTTGGTCTTTCCCATCCCATTTTTTCTCCAAAACAGGCATTGGCTTTTTTTAAATTTTCATAAATAGGAGATGTTTTAAATTGTCTAACTGATGAATGTTCCTCATAAGGCCAAGCCATGGTGTAGTGCTTGGCGTATGCTTCATATGTTCTTTTTCTCACCCACTCTAAATCTTGATGAGGTTTTCCAAATCTTCTAATATCAACAGGCCATAAATCATACGGGGGACGACCGTTAGCAACCCACTCTGCGAGAGCCATTCCTGCTCCACCTCCTGCAGCAATACCATATGCATTAAAACCTGCGCCCACATAGAAGTTATTGAGTTCTGGGCTCTCTCCTAAAATAAAATTTCCATCAGGAGTAAAGCTTTCTGGACCGTTAATAAGTTCTTTAATGCCTGCTGTCTCTAATTTTGGAACTCTACCAAGAGCATTATTCATAATTTGTTCAAAGTGATCATAGTCAGAGTCTAACAAAGAAAAATGAAAATTATCAGGAACAGATTTTTCTGCCCATGACAAAGGATTAGGCTCGTATCCTCCCATCGCTAAGCCTCCAACTTCCTCTTTAAAATATATTAAACGATCTGGATCCCTTAGGGTAGGTAAGCTAGACTCAACTCCATCTATTTTTTCAGTTACTAAATATTGATGCTGAAATGATACCAAAGGTACATTAACACCTACGGTTTGAGCGAACTGTCTGGTCCATTGACCACAACAACAAACGATTTTTTCACATTGAATTGTTCCTTTATCTGTCTCAACTGCGATGATTTTTCCATCATCAATTACAACTTTAGAAGCCTTGGTTTCTTCAATTATTTTAGCTCCCTTGTTACGAGCTCCTTTAGCTAAAGCTTGAGAGATATCCGTGGGATTAGCTTGTCCATCTGTTGGGAGAAATGCAGCTCCATATACATCATCAATATTCATGATAGGCCATAAATCTTGTGCTTCTTTAGGAGATAATAGCTCCATCTCAAGACCAAAAGAATGGGCAGTAGTTGTTTGTCTCAATACCTCTTGCCATCTCTCTTTATTACATGCCAACCTCAATCCGCCATTCATTTTCCAACCTGTGCTAAGACCAGTTTCTTTTTCTAATTTGTCATAAAGATCTACAGAGTAACCTAATAATTGAGTAATATTTGCATTTGTTCTTAATTGTCCAACTAAACCTGCGGCGTGCCAAGTACTCCCTGCTGTAAGTTTACCACTTTCAATTAAACAAACTTCTAAACCTAAGTTTGCCAAATGATAAGCTGTTGAACAACCAACTATACCTCCACCAATAATTACTATTTTTGAACTTTTAATCATTAAAGGCTTTCAAACGTATTATTAAATTTTGTTAAGTTTTCTTCAGTGTATTTAGAATAATCAAATTCTAAATTTGAAGTAATCTCTGATACCATACTCCACATCGTTTCTCTAAGGAGACTTGCTGCCTTCATTGCATTATATTTTATGAGAAGTTCTTTTGATGGTTTTTGATCATAATATAATTCTAAACAGTGGTTTTCTAATTCAGTATCAAAATCATTATTCGAAGCAAGGCCCCCAATATCAAATAATGGATCATTAAATCCACCATATTCCCAATCAACCACCCAAATTTTTGAACCATCGTCTAAAAAATTTGCAGCCAAGAAATCATTGTGGCCAAATACTATATCCCTTGGAGAAGATAATTTCTCTAGTGTTTCTGATTTTTTAATTAGTTCTTGAATTATTGAAATATGACTTGAGTTATTTTTTTTTAAAAAATTACAATAATATTTAATTACATAAAAAACCCAAAAAATTATTGACTGACCGTTTAATTGATTTGGCATTTCAAAATGAATTTTTTTAATTATGGGCATAATTTTATCAAGGTTTATCTTAACAGTTTCAGGATCAAGAGTTTTACATTGAATATAATCAAAAACCATCACACCCGGCTCAAAGTGTATCAATTTTGGGGACACCCCAATAGCATGAGCCGCTTTACTTACGTTTAATTCATTAGATCTGTAGACTAAATGCTCTGGAATATCCTCTCCCATTCTTACAACATATTCTGATGAACCATCTTTGACTAAATAATTATAATTTGTAATTCCTCCTTCTAGGGGATTTAAAGAGATATTACCTTTCCAGATAGGTAATGCCTTAATTTTATTTACATAATTCATAGTTTAAACTTAATTTTTCAATAGAAATTACTTATGAAAGTAATAATAATTATCATAAAAATTTAATTGGGGGAATTGAAATGGACCTTATAGAAAGATTAAACAAGGGGCCTATTTTATGTGCTGAGGGATATCTTTTTGCTATGGAAAGAAGGGGTTATCTTCAAGCAGGTTCTTATGTACCTGAAGTTGTTCTTGAGCATCCAGAGGTAGTCACTCAGCTTCACCGCGAGTTTATTCGTTCTGGTAGTGATGTTGTTCAAGCTTTTACATACTACGGCCATCGTGAAAAACTTCGACTAATAGGAAAAGAAGAGTTACTAGAACCTCTTCAAAAAAATGCATTAAAAATTGCAAAAGATGCTGCAAATGAATTTCCCGATTTAGACTTAATGATTGCAGGAAATGTTGCTAACACAAATATTTATGAACCAAACAACAAACAATCCCATATTGACTGTCAAAAAATGTTTGCTGAACAAATTGCCTGGGCTAAAGAAGATAATGTTGATTTTATTATAGCGGAGACAATTAGTTGGACTGAGGAGGCTAAAATTGCTCTTAAAGAAATAAAGAATGCTGGTTTAATTGCAGTTGTGAATTTGGCGATACACAAAGGAGATAAAACCAGAGATGGTCATACAGCAGCTGAAGCTTGTAAAATTTTAGAGGATCATGGAGCTGATGTTGTTGGACTTAATTGTTACAGAGGACCAGATATGATGATGAAATTACTTCCTGATATTAGAAAACAAGTATCTTGTCATGTTGCAGCATTGCCTGTTCCTTACAGAACTAATGAAGAGTACCCTACGCATATGTATATCAAAGATCCAAATTGTGGCTGTATTGATGGGAACGTCTCTCATATAGCTTTAGATGGACTTACATGTAATAGATTTGAAATGGCCGAATTTACGAAAAACTGTATGGAGTTAAATGTAAACTTTATTGGTATTTGTTGTGGAGCAGACCCTCATCATGTAAGAGAAATGTCAGTAGCTATGGGAAGAAAACCAATTTCTTTTAAGTATTACCCTGACATGAGCAAACATTTTGCACATGGCAATGAAGCCACACTTAAAGACCATAATAAAGTTAATCAGTGGTTAAAATAATTTGAAAGTAGCCAGAGTATATTAAATTTCATTAGATGAGTGTTTGGGGGAAATTACTTGCTGGTACATTTGGATTTGCTTTAGGAGGTCCAATTGGGGCATTACTAGGTGTTATTGCGGGACATAGTGTAGATAAAATAAGAAGACAAAATACTAATGAAAGCATAGGTATACAGTCCCCTCAAGAAATAATTACAATTGGAATTATAATATTAGCGGCAAAATTAGCTAAGGCTGATGGCCAAGTTACTTCAGATGAGGTTAAAGCATTTAGAGAAAAATTTAAAATTCCTCCTGACTTTCAAAGCGATGTTGGTAAAATTTTTAATGAAGCAAAAAAAACTTCAGATGATTTTCATCAATACGCGAAACAACTTGGGATGTTATTTAGAGCACAACCACAAGTGCTTGAACAAGTCATCAATCTTTTATTTTATATAGCAGAGGCAGATGGGGAGATAAGTGATCCAGAAATAAATTACATAGAGAATTGTGCTAATTACTTTGGCCTAACTAAAACTCAATATGAGAGCATTAAAACATTGTGGCTGGACAAACAAATAAATCCATACAAAGTACTAGGAATTAATAAAGAGGCAACAGACGGCGAGATTAGGAAGAGATGGATTGAGCTTAGTAAAGAGTTACACCCTGACCAATTGAGTGCCCAGGGTGTCCCTCAAGAATTAATCATTAAATCTGAAGACAGACTATCCGAGATAAATCAAGCCTACGATAAAATAAAAAGTATTCGCAATATCAATTAAACTTTTTTCAACTGATCTGCTTTGGATTTGCCTTTGTCTTCAACAATTTCAAATTCGACTTTGTCGCCTTCATCGAGGCGGTCTAATCCTGCTTGTTGAACAGCTGTGATATGAACAAAGATATCTTTATCTTCTCCATCAGGGGCAATAAACCCATATCCTTTTTTTGGGTTAAACCATTTCACTGTTCCAGTAGTCATTTATAGTCCTTTCTTAAGTAATAAATATTTAGTATATCCAAATGTCGTTTAAAAATTTAATGAGATTTTTTTAAATGGTATTCAAATAATAAGCCTAAATATTGATAAATCTTTTAAAGCAATTTGAGTAAATTAAAAGTTAAAAATGATAGACTGGCCCACTTCCTTTACCAATTTTGTAAAAACTACCCTTATATATGGCTTTTTTTATATAGTTTCTTGAAATCTTTACAGACTTTAAAATATCATTTCCTAAGGCAATATTAGAAGCGATAGCCGATGATAATGTGCAGCCTGTTCCATGTGTATTTTTGCTATTAATGATATTAGACATAAAAAAATGTATCTCCTTGTTTTTCTTTAAGAATAAACAATCATAAATTTTTTTCTCCTTGATAAAACCTTTAATCAAAATATTTTTTGCACCTATATTTTGAAGAATTTCTATAGCTTTAATCATATCGTTTTTTGTATTAATTTTAGTATTTGTAAGAAGTTCAGTTTCTTTTAAGTTAGGTGTAATTATCAATGACTTGGTTATTAAATTTTTTACTAAACTAGAAATAGCACTTTTTTTTAATAATAAAAAACCTGAGGTTGATACCATCACAGGATCTAATACAATATTTGAAATTTTGGAATTTTCTATAAATTTTGATATCTCTTGAATAATTTTTTTATCACTTAGCATTCCAATCTTAATTGAGTCAGGTTTTATATCGTTACAAGTAGTATTGAGTTGTTCTCTTATAAATTTGGGAGTTGTATTAAAAATACTTTTTACCTCTTGAGTATTTTGTGCTGTTAGAGCAGTAATTACTGACATCGCATAACATTTAAAATATGTTATGGTTTTTATATCTGCTTGGATTCCCGCACCACCTGACGAGTCAGAACCTGCAATTGTTAATACAGTTTTATATTTTTTCATAATTTTTTATGATTTTACTTACTTGAGAGCAATTATCTTTAATATTTCCTTTTAATAAAGAGGATATCATTGCGACACCATGTATTTTTAGTTTTAGTATTTTATTAACATCATTAACTTTAATACCTCCAATTGCTATTAATGGAATCTTTGTAGCTTTAGCACAATTTTTAAGACCGCCTAGACCAAAATAATTTTTCATTTCTTGTTTTGTATTCGATGAGAAAGCAGAAACACCTATATAATTAACATCCTTTAACTTTTTTACCTTTGCAAATTCAACTTTGTTACTTGCTGAAACTCCAATTATTGATTTTTTCCCTAATATTTTCCTGGCTTGATTATAGGGTAAATCATCCATTCCAACATGTGCTCCATGAGCATTTATCGATTTTGCAATGTCCACACGATCATTGACAATAAGAGTTTTTTTAAATCTAACGCAATCCTTTTTTAAATCCTTCCCTAAATTGTATAAATCAATTGTTTTTAAATTCTTAAATCTTAGTTGAATACAATCAACCTTGCTTTCAAATATTATTTTTAAATAATTGTCTAATTTACTCAGGGGAGTAAGTTTATCATCAGTAACAAAACAAAATTTAAACACTGGTGATTTTTAAATTATCTAAAATCTCTTTTTCAGTAATATTATTTAATTTGTTTAAGAAATTTACTTGAAAATCACCTGGGCCCTCAGATTTTGATGCTGCGAGTTCTCCTGCAATTGAAAAAATAGCTGCAGAACTTATAGCTGATTTATATAAACTCTCTCCAACAGCGGCAAATGCTCCAACAATACATGATAATGAACAGCCAATAGCTGTAACTTTTGTCATTATACTTGATCCGTTAGATATTTTTGTAATTTTATCATGGTAAATAATAAAATCATCTCCACCACTTATAAATACTACACAATCATTCTCTTTGGATAAAATTTTACCTGACTCAATAGCAGCGTGGCTTTCAATTGATGAGTCTACGCCCTTTGAAGAAATTTTATTTTGATCAACTAGTGATTGAATTTCAGACGCATTCCCTCTGATAATTAATTTTTTGGAACCATTAATTATGTCAAGGCAAGTTTGGGTTCTTAATTTACTCGCACCTGAGCCAACAGGGTCTAGTATGATTGGTTTTTCTTGTTCAACATAAAATTTAGAAGCCTCTAAAAAGCTAGGTCTCCAATTGTCATCTAGCGTTCCAATATTATTAACTAAACAAGACGAAATGGCAGCTATTTCTCCAAGTTCACTTCTAGCATGAGACATCAACGGAGATGCTCCAATTGATAAGAGCGTGTTCGCATTAATGTTCATTGCCACGTAATTAGTTATACAATGCACGAGCGCTCCTTTTTCCCGTAGGTTTTTTAAATCATTATAAATATGTTCCATCATACTCCTTTCTTTTTCATAAATAGTGTCAATATTGTCGAAAATAAAATTGGCACTAAAAATGATGAAAATAATTTATAGTTATTGATAAATGTTAAATTAATATTTAGAAAATCACTCATTATATTTTTACTGAATGAGGGGTCAGGAAATATTAATACTCCCAGTAGTAAACTCAAAAATGATATTATGTAAATTTGTTTGATAGAGATGTTAAAACCAAACAAACCCAACAAAAAAGGTAAAACTAAACAACAACAAATTAAATCAGCAATTAGAAATACGTATAAGACATTGTAACCTTGTGAAGATAGTATAAAAACTGCCACTAAAAAAACTAAAATAAAGTATATGTTTAAGGAGGATTTAAAAGAATAACTCTTGCTGAGCGTTACAATCTGAGAATTTATTGCATTTATTAAAGTATCAATACTGCTCAATACTAGTGAAGCAGCCAGTATTACAAATATATATTTTATAAAAGAGGTTTCCAGTAGCCCAAAAAGTTTTACAAAAGTTAAGTCAGGATCGTCCATGGAGTATAGTGAAATTGATACCAATCCAGAATATCCAATGAAATAAACAACTATAAATATAATTAAAGTAGATATAATTAAGCTTACACTAAGAGTGTTATCATCTTTAGCTGCATAAATTCTTTGCCAATTACCATGGTGAAAAAGATTAGTAAATGTAACCGCTATTAAAAAAGTTAAACCTGTTATCCATAAAAATTGATTATTAAAGTCGAATAAATGTGAATTTTCGATCATAAAAGAAGTATTGTCTGAAAACTCTTGGAATGGAATTTTAAAAACTAAAAAGAGACAAATTCCTATAATGAAAATAAATTGAATTAGATCTGTGAAAATTGTTGCTGATAGTCCACCAATTAGAACGTATGATAAAGCTATTAATATAATTATCATTGAAGAGATCCAATATGAGGTACCATTTAAAAAATTAAAGAACTTTGAGATTGCTGTAATCTCAGCTATTAAAAATACTGTCATGTAAATTAACGAAACTATTATGACAAAGTATGATATGCTTTTACCAAATCTATTTTCAATACAATCATGAAAGCCTGACGAATTTGGAAATACTTTTCTTACGTATCTTCCAATAAATATAAATAAAATTAAAGGCATTGCAGCTCCTAAAGCATAACCAATGACATTGCCCATTCCGCCCCAAGTAGCTGCCGCTGCTGGTGAAAAAATTATCCAAAAACCTAATGCTGATGACACAAAAGAAGAAGTTGAGAAAAAAATGTTATATTTATTTTTAATAATAAATTTATCATCTGATAATTCATTTTTTTTTAAAAATATGAATGATGCAGTAAAAATTAAACCTAATAATATTAAAAAAAGAATTTCCATTTAATCTGTACTAATTCTTAAAAGTATTTAAGGGAAACTTCCTACGCCAGAATTACCTGGATCAGGTTCGAGGGTTAAGTATTACCTTTCTCAGCCTTTCAGCACCCCTTAAAGTCTCAACCATAGCAAATGAGTTAAAATAAATCAATTATCTTTACTAAAAACAATTTTAATAATAAAAACATCACATGAAAATAATTGAAAATTTCTTTGACTCTAAAAGAATATCTAGTAATTCAAAAGAGTTTATAAAATTATATAAGCCTAGTACGGGTGAGGAATATGCACATGTTCCAAAAACTACTAGAAATGAGTTTGAAAAAATAATTGGTAAAATGAAATCTGCTCAATCTGTATGGGCCAATACACCTATTACAAAGAAAAGTGATATTTTATTTAAGTTTAAAGTTTTAATTGAAAAAAATTTTGATTTGATTGCAAAAATCATCTCTGAGGAACATGGTAAAGTATTTTCTGATGCTAAAGGATCTTTACAAAGAGGTCTTGAAGTAGTTGACTTTGCATGCGGTATACCACATTTGTTGAAAGGAAATCACTCAATTAACGTTGGTACAAACGTAGATTTGTTTGATATTAAACAACCTTTAGGAATCTGTGCAGGAATAACACCTTTTAATTTCCCAGCTATGGTTCCAATGTGGATGTTTCCATTATCAATTGCATGTGGAAATGCCTTTATGCTTAAACCCTCTGAAAAAGTTCCTCAATGCTCTTTGAAACTTGCTGAATTAATAAGTGAGGCAGGTCTTCCTGATAACATTCTTACAGTAGTAAATGGTGATAAAAATATCGTAGATCTAATTCTTCAATGCGAAGATATTTCTTCTGTAAGTTTTGTTGGATCAACACCTGTCGCTAAGTATATTTACACTGAGTGTTCAAAAACAAATAAAAGAGTTCAAGCTCTTGGTGGCGCAAAAAACCATATGCTAATAATGGAAGATGCAAATTTAGAGGATGCAGTAAATGGATTAATTGGGGCTGCTTTTGGATCTGCGGGTGAACGTTGCATGGCAACTTCAGTAGCTATGCCTATTGGTAAAATCCAAAAACCATTTATGGATTTATTAAAAGAGAAAGCTAGTAAAATAAAAGTTGGAGAGTCTTTAGACCCACAAAGTGAAATGGGACCACTCATTACAAAAGAACACAAACAAAAAGTTCTTTCATATATTGAAAAAGGAGTTGAAGAAGGTGCAAAATTAGAACTAGATGGTAGAGGAATTAGTCTACAAGGTTATGAAGATGGTAATTTTGTTGGTCCTACAATATTTAATGACGTTAGTGAAGACATGTCTATTTACAAAGAGGAAATATTTGGACCTGTTTTATCTTTGTTGAATATGAACAACTTTGAAGATGCTTTGAACTTAATAAATAAGCATGAATTTGGTAATGGAACTTCCATTTATACATCTAATGGGGCATTCGCAAGAAATTTTACGAAGAATGTCCAAATTGGGATGGTTGGTATCAATATTCCTATACCAGTGCCTATGTCATTTTATACTTTTGGTGGCTGGAAAGGCTCAATATTTGGTGGTCATGGAATGCATGGAGAAGAGGGAATTAACTTTTATACCAAAAGAAAGACTATAACATCAAGATGGCCAGATGATGTCGCAGGGGCTTCACTCAACATGCCAACTATGAAATAATTAATCATGGATAAATTTAAAGATAGACAAAAGGCTTTTGAAGCAGAACAAAGTCAAAAAGAGCAAACTGAATTTGAAAAGAGAAATTCTAGAAATAAAGTTTTTGCTCAATTCATTCTTGATGATATTGGACAATCTGATAATTCAGAATTACTCAGGGAGATAATATTATCTGATCTTGAGGAGCCAGGGGATGAAGATATCATTCGTAAGGCTTTAGAGGTGATATCTCAAAATAATGGTAGTTTAACTAGAGAGGATATAGAAAAAAAACTCTCTGAGATATAATTTACCAAGAACCATTATTTTCCATACTTGACCAAGGTTCTTTGATTTCAAGACTCTCACCCTTTTGTAGTAACTCAATGGAAATACCGTCTGGTGATTTAATAAACGCCATATAACCATCCCTTGGAGGTCTATTTATTACTACGTTATTTTTAATAAGATTTTCACAAACTTGATAAATATTATCTACTCTAAAAGCAAGATGTCCAAAATTTCGACCACCTTGGTACTCTTCCTTGTCCCAATTATATGTTAATTCCAAAAGGGGTTTTTTTTCACTTTCTGCTGTATTTTTATCGCCAGGAGCACAAAGAAAAATTAAAGTAAAACGTCCCTTCTCACTTTCTTTTCTAGAAAATTCTACCAAGCCTAATTTATTACAATAAAAATCAATTGACTGATCAATATCACTGACACGAACCATTGTATGTAGATAATCCATATGTTTTTAGTATCAAAAAAAAAATGTACTGTCTAAACTTTAATTAGAATTGTTTGTTACTGCCTAAAACAATTTTTTTACGAAGAACTGTCTCACGATAAAAAATATATCCCACAGATAATAATATTAATGGGCCCCCTAACAATACTTCTCTTGAAAGAAATTCTCCAAAGATAATATATCCAATTAAAAAAGCCCATATTACAGATGTAAAATCTAGAGGTGCTAATACGGAAGCATCTGCTAGTTGAAAAGATTTGGAGAGACAAAGTTGTGCCACAAAACCTAAAATGCCGGATGCAATTAAAAGAACCAAATCAAAATTATTAGGCCAAATCCAATCATCATTAAAAAAGAATAAGCTGAATAAAGTAGCAAAAAGTGTAAAAGTCCAAACACTCAATATATTATTATTGGTTAATAGTATTTTTT
>CACLVL010000023.1 GCA_902610415.1 uncultured Alphaproteobacteria bacterium | reverse complement strand
GATTGTCTTTGTCCCACTGAAAGTGAACTTATAGGTGAATTTAGATTTAAATTAAAACCATACTTGTTGCATATGGTTTCAGATTTTAATTTTAGTTTACTTAAGGATATTTTTTCACTCATACCTAGTATTAGATTTTCTGCAACTGTCAAAGACTCAAATAAACTAAAATGTTGGAAGACCATATTTATACCTAAGCTTTGTGCCATAGTCGGTGAATTAATTGTTGCTAAATCAGAATTGATTATAATTTGACCTTTATCCGGTTTAACGTGTCCGTACAAGATTTTTACTAAAGTTGACTTTCCAGCGCCATTTTCACCTAAAATAGCATGTATAGATTGTCTTATTATCTTAAAAGAGACATTATTGTTGGCAACAACACCTGGATAATCTTTACAAATGTTCTGAAATTCGACTATCGGTTGCATAGATATTAATAGACTCTTTTTTTGTAAGATTAAATTGTTTTTTTTGATTTAGGATAAAATTTATTTATAGATAAATTGGTTCCGAGTCATAAGAGGACCAAAGATACCATGTAACAATTGTTGAATAATTTCGCCATTTGTGAGAATTTTCAGAAAATTTTTTTAACTTTACGTCATTATAATATTTCTTATAAGCATTTATAAAACCAAGATCACCTAAGGGCATGATATCTGGTAAACCTAAATAAAAAATAGAAAACATTTCAGCGGTCCATCTACCTATTCCAAAGATTTGAGTTAAATCTTTATTAACCTTATCAAAAGAATTTTCATTTAATTTAATTTTAGATACTAAATGGTAATTCTCTAAAAGAGAAATTAAACATTTTTTTTTATTATTACTCAAAGGTAATTTTTTTATCTTATTTTTATTATTTGCAAAATTACTAAAATTTATAGGACCAATAATATGTTTAGAGTTTTTATAGATTGACATAGCTGCAGAAACAGATATCTGTTGGGAACAAATGGATTTGAATAAAACATCAAATTTATTTTTATTAGTTTTTAGCTGATGCTTTGGATTATAATATTTTTTAAACACTGGATCACATTTTATTAAATGATTACAACCTTTTTTCCAGTAATTCATTAATCAATTAAAGATTTGACTAAACTAGAGGTGTCATAGTTTTTATATACTGTATTTTGTAATTTTTTATATTTTTCATAAACACTTTTAGTAAGTTTAAGATTTAAATCTAATTTTTTTGCATGTTGGAGTACATATTTTAAGTCTTTAGTCATTAGTTCTGTTGAAAAACCAAAGTCAAATTTATCTTTAACTATTGTAGGATACCTATTTGTAAATTGCCATGAACTTGCTGCTCCATTTTTCAAAGCATTGAATATTTTATTTTGATCAAGTTTATTCTTTCTACTGAATTGAAATGCTTCTGATATTGAGTATAAAATACCACAAATTAAAATTTGGTTTGTAAATTTAGCTAATTGTCCTGAGCCAAGTCTTCCCATATATGTAAAATTATTTGAATATGCAGATATAATTTTTCTTGATTTATTAAAATTTAATTTATCACCACCGACCATTACTGATAAGGAGCCCTTTTTTGCTCCCTCCTCTCCACCTGTAACTGGAGCATCAACGAATTTTAATTTTGGTTTGGATAATAATTTAGTAAGTAATTCTATTTGATTTAAAGATATTGTAGAGTGTTCAATAATAACAGTATTTTTCTTATAATTATTCGTTTTTATAAATTTCTTATAAAATGAGCTAACAGCGTTGTCATCCTTTAAACAGCTGATTACAAAATCGAATTTAATATTATTGCTAAAATTATATTGAATACCAGAAAATTTTTTTTTCCATTTAGTCTCAATAGTATTGGTTCTGTTATAAATATATAAGTTTATATTTTTCTGTTTAGATAAAAAACCGGCCATATGGAATCCCATTTTACCGAGACCAACAAATAGAACTCTATAAGTTGGCATAGAAAATAATCTTTTTTTCTAACTTAGAATAATCAAATTCCATATCTGGTAAGTTGGTGTCAAAATTTAATAACTTTAAAAAACTCATTGCAGGAAATAAGTCCCATATTTTAGATCCATAGACAGTCAAAAAAGATCTTTCGCCCTCTATGGCCTCAATTACATCATAGCCTATTGACCTTGATCTAATTTTTTCTGTGTAGGAAGTAATAATATCTTTAAAATAAACTTTAGCATGATCGCCCAAAAAACCAATTTGATTACTATAAATTTGGGGTTTTATTTGCTTATGGTTTTTAAATATTGACTGGTTAAAGGTGTGATAAAAAATATCAGCAATTGGATCATAAATAATTGCAAATTCACACTGAGTATTTTTTATAAAAGATAACATTATAGCTACTTTATTAATTCCATTAATAAAATTTCTAGTTCCATCTATGGGGTCAATAGTTAAATATTCATCATCTTTAATTAATTCCGAATTACTCTCTTCGGATATAATATTAATGAAACCTATTTTTTTAAAATATTTAATTAATTCGTTCTCTATAATAACATCATAACTAGTAACTTTAGAATTATCAGTCTTAGTTGATACCTCATCTTTATTTAATTTACCTATTTTTGGGATAATTATATCACTTGCTACTTTCTTAAGATATGAGTGGGTATCCAAAAAAAAAGTATTATTAATAATCATTGATAATTTTTTCTAAAATGTGAGAGTCTTTTTGAGAAACACTTAAAATTAAAATATCATTATTTAAAGGGATATGATCATCTTTTGTTAATTCCAATGATTCGTTTGTTAATGTACAGACATGATTAATTACTTTTGACTTTTTAATATTTTCATAAATTTCATTTTTATATTTAATTTCATATATTACATATTCATCTTTCAAGATGGAATGATATGATAAAAGAGATCCTTTTGAAATTTTTTCTATAATTCTTGATGTGGTCAGCTCCCTAGGATTAATAATAACATCAATGCCTAAATCATTTGCAAAAGAAGAGTAAGACTCATTATTAATAACTGAAATAACAGATTTAGAACCTCTTTTTTTAGCAATGATTGATAATATAGTATTAATTTGATCATTATCTGTAATGGTGATAACGAGATCTGAATTATTTAACTTAATCTCTTCATAAAGGGTTTGATCTAGAGCATCACCGTGAAAAATTGTTGTATTTTTAAGAAGTCCTGCCAAGAAATCACATCGATCTTTATCTAATTCTAATATTTTTAGATTAATTTCTTGGTCATCATGTTCAATCAAAGTAGATAAATTTTGACCAATATTACCACCACCAACAATTAGAACGTCCAAAACGTAATCTTTAAAGCCAAAAAACTTTATTAATTTATTCAAATATTTTTTCTTTATTAGTAGATAAAGCTGATCTGATATAGATATGTTCTTAAAATCAAAATTTATCTTATCCTCTTTACTATGGCCTAAATAACAAAGATTATTCGTCTTAAAGAAAACTTTAATTTCCTCAAAAGTATGATTTTTAAATAAATCAGAAGATTGCATTCCAATCAATAGATAGTCTTGAGTAATAAGAGACTCGCTAAAAAAAGCACCAGGTAAATGAATCTTTTCAAAAATATTATTAGAAACTTCCCATTCAGGAGATATTATATGATCAAGAAAACTATTTGATTCAATTAACAATGATTTATTTTCATCTGAAATTAAATTTTGATTTCTAACCCTAGCAATTGATTTTTCAACTTTTAAAAATTCTTTAGCAAATTTACTTGTAATGATATTTTTTTCATCACTTCGTGTTACAGCAATAAAATAGTCAATTTTATTTTCAAAATTTTTGTAGAAGGATGGGTTTAAAGGATCATCATAAATAGTTTTTATATCAAATCTTTCAGACAAGTTTTTTAATTCATTAGCATCATCGTCTAAAAGATATACGTTTTTTCCTTGTTCAGATAATTTTTTAGCTAGATTTACTCCAACTATTCCTGATCCCAATATAAGTATATTCATTAATCTATTTTAATGTTGAGTGATTTAACCTTACGATATAAAGATACTCTATCTAGTTTAAGCATTTTTGCAGTTAAAGTCATATTAAAATTATTTATTTTTAATTTTTGAAGTAAGTAATCTTTTTCAAATTTATCCTTTGCCTCTTTAAAATTAAGGTCATATAAATCTGCATTGTTAGTTGAATTTTTCATTAAATTTTCAATTAGTACTTTAGAAACAAATAAATTACTTTCGGTCAATAAACTAGTTACATTTTCAGATAAATTCATGATCTCAAATATGTTTCCAGGCCAGCTATGGTTCAATAATAGTTGTTGAATATTCTCATCTATCTCAATTCTATTTTCAAACTTCTTTAATGAAAATATATTTAAATAATGTTTAAAAAGAGGGAAGATTTCATCTTTTCTTGATATTAAAGGATTTAATAAAACTTTATAGTCAACATTATTTACAAAAGGGTCTTTGACATCGATCTTTTTACTATCAAAAATTATTGATGCATTTATTTTTTTACTTTTTACTAAATTTAAATAATTCAATAATTCAATTTGATTAAAATTTTCGTAATCATTTAAATATATAGTAAAATAATTATGTAAAGAGCTTAATTTCAAAAGATCAGTCTCATTCAATAAATTTTCATTTAGATTGATGAAAGTATCAGGATTATTTGATGATAAACGCATATGAATAGTATTAGCAAGAAAATTTTTACCAATACCATTAGGACCAGATATTAAAATTGAAGAATTATTTTTTATTTTATTTATTGTTTTAAAAATATTCTCTATATATTGTCCATATCCAATACTATCAATTTTTGAATGAAATGAAATTTTATTTCTATAATTATTAATTGTAACACGTTGTTTTAACTCAAGAAGATTCTTCTGAATAATATGGATAAGTTTTTTAGTCTCAAATGGTTTTTCAATAAAGTCATTTGCTCCTGCTTTAACAGACTCAATTGCATTATCTATGTTTGCATGGCCACTAAAAGATACAATCACAAGATTTTTATATTTATTTTTTAAGTATTCGATAATGTCTATACCTTGTTTGGTACTATTTTTTAGCCATAGATCAACTAAAACTACATCATAGTCAAAACTTTTTTGTTCTAATTCAACAAATTCTTTATGAGAATTAGCATATTTAACTTCGTATCCTTGTTTTGATAGTATAAGAGAAATTTGTTTACAAATTTCTAATTCATCATCAATTACTAATATTTTTGTCATTAAAAACTATTTCGATTTTAAATCCGGAATAACTGTTGGTTGTTATATTCATCTTATGAGAGTTGTCAGTAATTATTTTATCTATTAACGATAATCCCAAACCTGTAGATTTTTTAGTTGAAAAATATGGCTTTTTTAGGTCTTCAATATTACCATCATAACCTGGGCCATTATCAAAAAAAGTTAAGATTAAATTACTATTAATAAATTTCAGTGTTATCTCAATTTCAGGGTTTTTTGTTGAATTTAGTGCTTCAATCGAGTTTTTAAAAAGATTATTAAAAATAATATCTAAGTATGAATGATCAAAGTGAACATATAGATTGTCTTCAATTTTATAATTAATAATTATTTGATCATAATTTCTTTTATACTCATCAATATAAACCAAACAAATCTCAGATAAATTTAATTTAGTAATATTTGCCTTAGGTAATCTAGCATATGTAGAAAAAAAATCTGGTGTTAAAATTTCTATAGTTGTAGTATTTGAAAGTTCTCTTATATATTTAATTGTATCAATAAAATGTTGAGCTCCACCATCTGGTAAATCATCTCTATCAACACTCGTAACCACTACATGCTTTAGTCCTAATTTCAGAACAGATTTGGCTACATTTAATGGTTCCATTGGGTCAGGCGGCTCAGAGGGCTTACCTGTTTTTACATTACAAAACGCACAAGCTCTTGTACAGGTATCGCCTAATATCATAAATGTTGCATGCTTTTTTTCCCAGCATTCTCCTATATTTGGACATGCAGCTTCTTGGCATACGGTAACCAAATTATGAGAATTAACTATATCTAGTGTTTCAAAATATTTTTTTGAAGTTGGGGCTTTAACTTTAAGCCAATTTGGTTTCTTAAGTGTGGTTGGATTAAATTTTTTGATTTTTTCTGGATGTCTAATCATGATTAAAAATGAAGAGGTTTTTCAAATGCAGACAGTACACTCTCATGAATAGACTCTGATAAGGTAGGATGGGCAAATACAGTATTAATAAATTCATCTTCTGTTGACTCAGATGAAATTGCTAGACCAAATGTAGCTATCATTTCTGTTACATCTGGGCCAATAAGATGGGCACCCAAAACTTCTCCTGTCTCAGAATTAAATAGTGTTTTAACAAAACCGTAAGAATTAGACATTGTTTGAGATTTACCATTCGCTAAAAAAGGAAAGTTACCTGTTTTGTATGGTGTATTATTTTCTTTAAGTTGTTGCTCCGTAAAACCAACTGTGGCTATTTGAGGTAGGCTATAAATACAACCAGGTATATGATTTTCTTTTGGTTTATGCGTGTCTTTTCCAGATGAAATATAACTTACACAATTTATGGCATCATGCATAGCCTTATGAGCTAACCAAGGAGCGCCAATAATATCACCAATTGCAAATAAACCATTTACATTGGTTTCATAATTGTGGTTAGTGTCAATATAACCAGTATCAGTTAAATTCAAATTAAGTGTACTTATAAAATTTTTGTCTAAATTAGGTAAGACACCTACAGAGAGTATCAGAGCATCACAAACTACATTTTTATTATTATTTTTGAAAGAGATAGATTTTTTTTCTTCGACTATATTCTCAATCTTTGCGTTTAATTCAAATTTAATACCCTTTTTCTCAAAAATTTTTTTTGCTTCATTTGAGATATCATTATCAAATTGAGGTAAAATTTTACCTTGAGCTTCAAATACTATAACCTCTGATCCCAAAGCATTATAGATACTTGCAAACTCTATACCAATAGCACCTGATCCTATTATACATAGTTTTTTTGGAATAAATTTAGGTATCATTGCTTCTTTAGAACTCCATATTAAGTCAGTAAATTTAATTTCACCTATTGTTCTAGGTTTACAGCCTGTGGCAATAATCATATTTTTAGAAATGATTTCATCTGAGGATGTTTTAACAAAGAATTCATTATCTAATTTTTTTGGATAAGCGCGATGCTTATATATATCTATTTTATTTTTTTTCATTAATGAACTAACACCTTTAGATAAATTTTCTGATGCGGTTCTTGACATCTCAACGACTTTATTCAGGGCTATTTTGGTGAGGTCTTTTTTATCTAGTCCGAAGTGATTAGCCTCTTCCATGAATTCTGCAGAATGTAAAAGAGATTTTGTTGGAATACATCCCCAATTAAGGCACACCCCTCCTAACTTATCTTCTTCAAACAAAGCAACCTTCATTCCAAGTTGAGCAGCTTTTATAGCAGCGACGTATCCACCAGGGCCACCACCAACGATTGATAAATCATATTTATTTGTCATCTGATATAATTTCCATATTTTGTACTATACTTGATAAAAATTGAGAAGCTAAGACACCATCTACTGCTCTATGATCGCAAGATAATGTCAAATTTATAAAACTTCCAATTTCTATCTTTCCTTTATCAACAAAAACATCCTCAAATATTTGTCCTACTGCAAGTATATATGTTTGACCAGGCAAAATAATAGCATCAAAACTTCGGATATTAAATGATCCTAAGTTAGATATACTTATTACACCATCCGACAGATCAGAAGGAGAAAGTTTGTTATCCCTAGTTAAATTTATCTTATCATTAAGATTGGAATTAATTTGTTTTAATGAAAGGTCATTAATTTTTTTTATAACAGGCATTTTTAAACCAAATTTAGAGTCAACTGCTATGCCTATATTATGATGATCGTTAATAAAAAATTCACCATTATCTTTGTATGTGCAATTAGAGTCTGGGAATGCTTTGAATGCTTTAGATATAGCCTGCATTAAGATTGCATTTAGAGAATACTTATTCCCTTTTAATTTTTGATCTTTTCTAAATTTTAATAAATTAGACATATTTACTTTAGTATTTAAATAGAAATGGGGAATATTATTTTTAGAATGAAGCGTTGCTTTTGCTATAGCCTGTCTTAATTTATTTATATTTGAATTATCTGACAACTGATTAGCGTCTATTACATCTCTTAGAATAATTCTATTATTTGGTCCTGAACCATTTATATTTGATAAATTAATTGATTTTTCAGTAGATATTTTTTTTGCAAGTGGAGATATAAATAATCTTAAAATATTATTGTCCTGATCTTTTGTAATATCAAGATCTTCAGTATGTATTCTCCTTGAGTTAGGTTTTATTTTAGTAATATCTATATTATTTTTTAAAGCTAATTTTTTAGCAAGAGGGGTAATTGAAATACTATCAGGTGATAAATTTTGATCATTTTCAAGTACTGGTATTTTTGGAGTTTGTATTTTATTATTTGTATCTCTGCTTTTTAAAAAATTATTTATATCCTCTTGAGTAAAAGATAAATCATCTGAAATAATAGCAACTAACTGATTAACATCCGCTGTTTCACCCTCCTTAGATATTATTTTAGCAACATATCCGTCTTCTGGTGACTCATACTCCATGGTGGCTTTATCTGTTTCTACTTCAAACAAAACTTCTCCACTTAATATTGGATCATTTTCCTTTTTTATCCATTTAACAATTTTTCCATCCTCCATCGTTGGAGACAAGGAAGGTAAATTAACTTCAAATAACATTAATTTGTATAAGAAACTTTTTTTACAGCGGATATAATCTCATCAGTATTAGGTAGTGCCAATTTTTCTAAGTTTTCAGCGTAAGGCATTGGGACATCTTTTCCACTAACTTTAATTATTTCTGAGTCAAGATAATCAAAGCAATTTGATTGGATAAGGTAAGATAAGTGTGATCCAAAACTTGTATTGCCCCATCCATCCTCAACTATAACAACTCTATTTGTTTTCTTAACGGATTTATAAACAAGATCTTCATCCAAAGGTTTAATAGATCTAAGGTCAATAATATCAGGTTTAATTCCTAATTTTTCTATTGATGGAAGAGCATTTAATATTCGTTGAACTGACATTGAAAAACCAATAATAGTTATGTCGCTACCTTCTTTTATAAGATTTGCTTTACCAATTGGAATTAAGAAATCATTTTCTTCAGGGACATTAGTTTTTTCTTTGTAAAGTAACTCATGCTCTAAGAAAACAACAGGATTGGGATTTCGAATTGATGATTTTAATAAACCTTTAGCATCCCTTGCATTTGATGGAGCAACAACTAATAAACCTGGTATATGAGAAAACCAAGAAATAAAACATTGACTATGTTGAGCACCTACTCTTGCAGCAGCGCCATTTGGCCCACGAAATACTATAGGCACATTAATCTCTCCACCTGACATGTACAAAGATTTAGCGGCTGAATTTACAATCTGATCAATTGCCTGCATTGAAAAGTTAAAGGTCATAAACTCACAAATTGGTTTGAGTCCAGACATAGCTGCACCTATTGCAAGACCAGTAAAACCGTGCTCAGAAATAGGAGTGTCTAGTACCCTTTTTGATCCAAACTTATCTAAAAGGCCCTGGGTTACTTTATATGCACCATCATACTCAGCTACTTCTTCACCTAGAAGAAAAACATCTTTATCTAAAATCATTTCTTCTTCAATAGCTTGATTCAAAGCCTCTCTCATTGTAATTTCTTTTTCAGACCAATTCTTTGTTTCCAAGCTATCTGATTGCTCTTTTAAAAGAGAATCCATAGAAATATTATTTTCTTCGATGTTCGTATCAGCACCATTCGGTATCACAGATGTTGAACTTTCAATAGGTTTTTCTATTTTTTCTTCAATTTCCTCGCCTTCAACAGACAGTAATGCTATTTCTGTGTTGACGCTAATATTTTCAGAGCCCTCTTTAACTAATATTTTTTCAATTTTTCCATCATCTGGAGACTCAAGTTCCATAGTGGCTTTATCAGTTTCAATTTCTGCTAAAATATCACCAGAAAGTACATCATCTCCCTCTTTAACTAACCATTTTACTAAATTACCTGTTTCCATAGTTGGAGATAATGCTGGAAGTAATATTTTCATAAATACACCTCGGTAAATAATTCTTTTATATCTGGAAGTGGTGAGTCTAATGAAAATTTTTCAACATCTTTAATTTGTTTTTTAATATCACTTTCAATATCTTTTATAGTGTCTTCTTCAAATTTATACTCTTTTAATAAACTTTCTTTCATCATTAGCACTGGGTCTATTTCTTTCATTTTGTTTACTTCATCTTTTGTCCTATAAAGACCAGGATCAGACATTGAGTGGCCTCTGAATCTGTAAGTATCCATTTCAATGATGTATGGTTTGGAGTTATTATTTATGTATTCTCTTGCTCTTATAGCAGCATCGCTCACTGTAAAGAAGTTCATACCGTCAACCTTTTCACCTTTAATGCCGAATACGGTAGCTCGTTCAAATAGCTCATTTCCTGCTGCTGATCTACCTATAGATGTTCCCATTCCGTATTTATTATTTTCAATGATGAACAATACAGGTAGCTCCCATAGTGATGCTAAATTAAAAGCTTCAAATACTTGGCCATTACTCATTGCTCCATCACCAAGATAGACCCTAGAAATTTTTTTTTCATTTCTATATTTATGAGCAAAACCAATACCAACACCTAAAGGTACTTGAGCACCAACAATTCCATGTCCACCATAGAACCTGTTAGCTTTAGAGAACATGTGCATAGAACCACCTTTACCTTTTGAAATCCCATCTTTTCTTCCAGTTAATTCTGACATAACTGATTTAGGATCTACACCACGAGCTAATATATGGCCATGATCTCTATATGCTGTGATAACAGTGTCTTCTGAATTGATAGAGGAAAGAATACCTATTACTACTGCTTCTTGACCAATATACAAATGACAAAAACCTCCAATTTTTCCAGCACCATATAATTGAGCTGCCTTTTCTTCAAATTTCCTTATTAAAAACATCTTTTCATAAAACTTTAATAGCTGCTCATTAGAGAAAGAATTACTAATTTTTTTATTCATGTTTTAATCTAGTTTTAGAATGGTCTCACCATCCTGAATATTTGGATTATTCTGTTTTGTAATTTCATCAATGTAATCATCTTTGTTAGAATAGAAAGAGTGTAAATCTATATTTATATCTAACATTTTTTGATCGAGATTAGATTGCAATTTTTTATACATTTTTTCTTCAAATTGGTAAATTAAGTAGTTTCCAATATTAAATTTTCCATAAACTGTATGATATATAAGGTAAATCAATACAAAAACAAAAAAGAAATTAATTAAACTACTAGCTTTTAAAAACTTCACTTAATTCACCAGCATAACCTTGAATTTTATCATTTTCTGATATTCTAAGTAACTGATTATATTTTGCAACTCTATCCGATCTGGCCAACGAACCTGTTTTTATTAAAGGACAATGTGATGCAACGGCTAAATCTGAAATAAAAGAATCCTCTGTTTCTCCTGATCTATGAGACATTATAGAAGCAAAATTATTTTCTGTTGCTAATTTAATAGCTTCTAGAGTTTCAGTTACTGTACCAATTTGATTTAATTTTATTAAAATACTATTAGCTTGTTTCTCATCAATACCTGTTTTTAATTTTTGTATATTTGTTACAAAAAGGTCATCACCAACTAAACGAATTTTAGAACCAAGTTTACTTGTTATTTTCACCCAACCCTCATAGTCTTCTTCATTAAGTGCGTCTTCAATTGAAAATATTGGATATTTATCACATATATTTTCATAAACACTGATCATTTCATCAGTTGAATAAGAGTTACCCTCAAAGTTATATTTTCCATTTGAATAAAATTCACTAGAGGCTGAATCTAGTGAAATTTTAAAGTGATCATTTAGTTTATAACCTGCTTTTGAAATTGAGTCACATATTAGGTCTAATA
>CACLVL010000022.1 GCA_902610415.1 uncultured Alphaproteobacteria bacterium | reverse complement strand
CAATAACTTTTGTATAAAGGTAAATTACCTTTAAAAAGCTCCATAAGGTTATTTTCAATTTTAAATATGAAATTCATAATTTAGTTCTACCCCATTTAATTTTATTCCAAACTCTCTCGTGAATGTAATAAATTAAAATACCGTTCATTATTTCATAAATAACAATGGATTTTGTCCAATCTAAGTTTGATGTAATAAACATAGCAGAAATAAATGTTATTGTAGATGCGGCTAATCTCCATGTGAGTGCCTTAAAAAATGATCTGAGTCTAATTACTTTTTGATTAAGTCTGCCATAATTGTATAAATTCCACACTCTTTCATGAAAATAGTATGTAATCATTTTTAAAATGAAAACAATTAAAGCCACATAAAAAGGAGAAGTTGCATCAAAATTTTCCGAACCATAAGAAATAACAAAAAAACTTATCAGAAAAGTATTTATAAAACCTACTATTCTATAACTTATAGATTTTAAGATTGATCTATTTTTTGTTACTTTCATTATTGAAGAATTTCATATTCTTTTAAATGAAGATTAGCTATAAATTTTTTTGATTTAATTTTAAATTTAGCAGGTATTTTTATTTTTTCCTTTTCAAAAGAATAAATTCTTATAACTTCTAAATTATTTTTTTTATTCTCTTTATAAAGCCCTTTAAAAAAAGGAAATACTAAATCTATGACTTCAGTGTTTCCCTTATATATTGAAGGATTATTAGATTTTAAGTTTTCTATATTTTTTGTATTCGATGATATTTCATAAATATTTATTCCATCAATAATTATCCTTTCTGAGTCTGTTTGAAAAACAAAATATTGAACTAATTGAGATATCGGATCCGTAAAAAACCGATAATTGTTAATTATAGTATTTTGCAAATTAATCTGATCACTGGAGAGATCTTTTGAAATTTCAATATTTGATATAGTACCATTCTTATTGAAAAGAATATTTTCAAATCTATCCTGTCTAGAGCTTTTTGTTTTACTTTTGTAAATTATTGGATTGAAGCTATTATCTTTAACTTCTCCACTAACTTTGGTAATAGACTCATACCCATAAATTTTATCAGTCATACCATAACTTTTGATTGTAAAATCAATTTCATATAAGTTATCTTCAATTTTAATTTTCCAGAATAAGTCTGCTAGATGAATTGATTTCCAGTCAATTTCATATTTTAGATTTATTACTTTAGAGTTAAGGTAATATGGATATATTATAAAAAATATTATGAAAAATATGCGCATAAACAAAACATCTTATAAAAGTACTACTATAGATGATTATAATACTATAATTGATGTAAGAACCCCATCAGAGTTTGATAAAGACCATATTCCAAGGTCGGTAAATTATCCTGTATTAACAAATAAACAACGTCATGAAATAGGATTGAAATATAAAGAGAATTCTTTTTTAGCTAAAAAAGAGGGCGCTAGTATTATTAACGCAAATATTTCTAAAATTATTAACAAAATAAAATTTGATAAGAAAAATAAAACATTAATTTATTGTTGGAGAGGTGGTCTTAGGTCACTTAGTTTATATTTAGTTCTTAAACAAATCGGTTACGACGTAACATTATTAGAGGGTGGATATAAGACTTACAGAAGTTATGTAGTAGATTTTTTTGAAAATAAAACTGATAAATTTAGATTTAACCAAATTATGGGTGTAACTGGTGTAGGGAAAACACTTTTTATTAAAGAATTATCAAAAAAATATCAAGTGATTGATTTTGAAGGTTTGGCCAAACATAAGGGCTCTATTTTAGGGAATATTCCTAATACTCTTCAACCATCACAAAAATTATTTGAAACATTAATTTATGAAAAACTTCACTCTTTTAACTCAAGAAAAAATATATGGGTTGAAGCGGAAAGTATTAAAGTGGGAAAGATAAGTATTCCAAGTAAAATATGGAAAAATATGCCTTTGGGTAAAAATGTAAAAATAAAAAGTAATTTAACGGAGAGGGTAAAATTCATTTTAAAAGATTATAAATATTTTACTGATTCACCGGATTTAATGAAAAATGCTCTTATTGTATTAAAAAAAATTATTCCAAAAGAAGAATTTAAACTCATTGAAATAAATTTAAAAAAAAAGGAATATTTTCATTTTGTGAAATCATTAATTGAATATCACTATGATAGAGCATACAAAAAGACAAGAGCTGAAAGTGTAAATAATATTTTTAATGAAATATATTTAGATAAAATTAATCTTTTAAATATTAAAAAAGCTATAAAGCGGAATAATTACTTTTAAAATGATCAAATATTTTAACTTTATTTAGATTAAAATTTTTAAGATGAACACCCTGCCCTTTTTCTATATGACCAATACAAGTTAATTTAATACCTCTCTTCTTAAAAGATTCTTTATTATTAAATTTTAATAGATCCATAGGAGAACTAAAAACTGGAACAAATTCTTCCCCACTAGATAAAATTAATGAATAATAATGTTGATCATTTTTAGAATAATCATGTAATTTTTTATTAATATTTAAAAGGTTATTTAATACAATTTTTTTATTTGATTGAGATGATATTGATCTTAACGTAGTTAAAAGACTATCAGATAAATCCATGCAGCTATTTAATTTAAATTTTTTAAATAAGTCATAATAAGTAAAAATCTTAGGGCTTAAAAATTGTTTTTTTGAGAACACACTTATGTTTTTTGGTAATTTTAAATTATTGTAAATATTCATATAACCGAGTTTTGAGTATCCAATACCAGAAAATGTATAAACTTTATCGTTAATTTTAGCATTTGATCTTTTTATTATCTCGTTTTTTTTTACTACATCACTCATAATGGTCAGGGATAAAAAGATTTTATCAGAGGCAGTTGTGTCACCTCCTATTATTTCAATTCCATATTTTAAACAATATCTATTAAAGTTTTTAATTATTTGGTTTACAAATTTAAAATTTTTATTTGGAAAACTTAAATTTAAAAGTACGTACTTAGGTTTTCCACCTGATGATTGGATATCACTATAATTTGCAGTAAATAATCTATGAGCTATATTTTTAGGTGTAAAATACTTTAAATCAAAGTGTATATTTTCAACAAGTGTATCTGATGAAATTAACTGTTTAGTTTGACTTAAATAGGCACAATCATCTCCAATTTTTTTATAATTTTTTATAAAATAATTTATTATTTTTTCCTCGTTTGACATTTTGTAGATATATACAAGTATAGTCTTAAAAAATAATAATAATTAATTTATTTTCTTTCGAACCAAAGGAAAAGAGTCTCTTTTTTTTGTTAATACAAGCTGAAAAATAACATTATCTCCCTTTAAAAATGATAATTCACTTAAATTTAAATAAGCCTCCCACATTCTAATAAAGCGTTCGTCGTATAATTTTAAAACTTCATCTTTAGAATTTTTGAAATTTTGAAACCAATGTGAGAGTGTTTTAGCATAATGTAATCTTAAAACCTCAATATCTGATATTATTAATCCTGATCTTTCTATTGCAGGCATAATTTCTGATAGTGATGGAATATATCCACCAGGAAATATGTATTTTCTTATAAAAGTTGGAGTTAACTTAGGAGTCCTTATATTGCCAATAGTATGAACTACAGCTATTCCTTCATCTGATAACAATTCATTTATTTTCTTAAAATAAGTTTTATAAAAAGGCTTTCCAACATGTTCAAACATACCAACCGATACTATTTTTGAGTAACTGTTATTTTCATCTCTATAATCTTGGAGAGAATAATTTAATTTTTCCTTATTTACGTTATTTTCAAGTTGTTGATTGCAGTATTTAATTTGTTCTTCAGATAGTGATATTCCTTTAACATTACAATTAAAATTTTTTACAAAATTCTTACTCAAAGAACCCCAACCACAACCTATATCTAAAACATTATCAGATGAATTAAGTAATAGTTTATCAGCTAATCTATTCATTTTATTGTTTTGAGCATCGCTTAAAGTATCAGTATCTTTTTCAAAATAGGCACATGAATATTGTCTAGTATCATCTAAAAATAAGTCATAAAGTTTGTCCGACAAATCGTAATGACTAGCAACATTATTTTTAGAGCTTTTTACAAAATTAAGTTGAAATAAAGGGTTGATTATAATAAAAATTCTAAAAAAAATAGTATTTGATAATTTTTCAAGATATTTATTATAATTTTCAATCAGTAGATCTGAAAATTCAAAAAAAGAAGTATTTTCTAATTCATAATCTTTATCCATATAACCTTCAGTTAAAACAAGCGACGGAGCGTAATAAATTTTTTTTAGAAAATTTTTATTATTAATTCTTAAGATTATGGGATCATTACCATTGTCAATTAAATATTCTGTATCATCAGTTTTGATTAATATTGACCTTGATTTTATTAATTTTTTTAGGATAAATTTAAGTATTCTAAAAGACATAAGCTATAAAAGTTAGTAATTTTATATCAGTTAAATTTATAGAATTTTATCATATATTGATTGATAAAATGAATTAAAATATGAAAATATTTTGTAAACTAGTTAAGATAAGTATCGTAATTTTATAATATGAATACAAAAGATAAGATAAATTTCATAAGTAATTGGATTAATTCCTACGCCACTTTTAACAATTTTGAGTCCCTAGTTATAGGAATATCTGGTGGTATTGACTCTGCTGTTACGAGCACCTTGAGTGCTAAAACCGGATTGAGAACTATCGTAGCAAACATGCCCATATTAGATCACAAAATAACTAACGATAGAGGTATGTCTCATATACATTGGCTTAAAGAAAACTTTGAAAATGTCGAGGACTTAAAAATAGATTTATCTAATGTTTTTAAAAATTTTAAAAGTGCTCTTAACAAAAATAACTCAGAACACGGTTACGCTAATTCTCAAGCAAGAATAAGGATGGCTACCTTATATCAAATTGCTGCAAGTAATAACGGTATTGTAGTTGGTACAGGAAATAAAGTTGAGGATTTTGGAATTGGTTTTTACACAAAATATGGAGATGGTGGTGTTGACATATCACCAATTGCTGACTGTCTAAAAACTGAAATATGGGATATGGGTAAAGAGTTAATGATCAATCAAGATATTATTGATGCTGCACCAACAGATGGTTTATGGTCTGATGGAAGATCAGATGAAGATCAGGTAGGATTAAATTATGCAGAAATTGAAGAAGCAATGATTAATGAAAATTCCTCTAATAGAGATAAATACTTAGAGATAAGAAAAAATAATGTTCATAAAATGAACCCTATACCTGTTTGTATTTTACCTAAATAAATTTTTTATAATTAATTATTAGGCTCTTTGGCCTGAGGTATTGTCAAAAATATGAAGCACTGATGGAGAAATGTCGAATTTAAAATTATCTCCAGCTTTCAAATTAATTTTAGATGATAATTTGCAGCTGAACTCTTGTCCTCCGACACTTGAATAGATGATCATGTCAGAACCTAAATACTCAACTAAATTAGCTGAACTAGAATATTCTCCTTGATCTGATACTAAAATATCATCTGGTCTAACGCCAATACATGCATCTTGAATATTTAATGAATTATTTAAATTAATTTGCATATCTGAAATTTTAGCTAATCCATTTTCTATTTTGCATTGAAATAAGTTCATCTGAGGTGAACCTATAAATTCTGCAACAAACTTAGTGTTAGGTTTAGAGTAAATCTCTTTAGGAGTTCCAACTTGTTCCACTACTCCGTTATTAATAACTACAATTCTATCTCCCAAGGTCATAGCTTCAGTTTGATCATGTGTTACAAAAATACTTGTTACATCCATCTGACGCTGAAGTTTTTTTATTTCTAATCTCATTTGATTTCTGAGTTTTGCATCTAGATTAGATAATGGTTCATCAAATAAAAATATTTTTGGATTTCTGACAATAGCTCTACCCATAGCTACTCTTTGTCTTTGCCCACCAGAAAGCATACTTGGTTTTCTCGTGAGTAATTGGTCTATTTCTAATAGTTTAGCAACATCATTAACTTTATTATTGATTTCATCTTTAGATATCCCCCTATTTTTCAGGCCATAAGACATATTATTAAACACAGACATATGTGGATAGAGAGCATAATTTTGAAAAACCATAGCCACGTCTCTTTCTGAAGGGTCAATATTATTAATTATATTACCATCTAATGATATTTCACCACTTGTAATATCCTCTAAACCAGCAATCATTCTTAATAATGTTGATTTACCACATCCACTAGGGCCAACAAATACAACAAATTCACCTTTATTAATATTCAAAGATGTTTCATTCACTGCCTTTGTTCCATTAGGATAAATTTTTGTAATATTTTGTAATTCTAAAAAACTCATTTTATTTTTCTGTTTGAATTAACCCTTTGATAAACCATCTTTGAAGAATTACAACAACTAACACAGGTGGTAACATAGATAAGATTATATATGCAAATCTCTCCCCTGTTCTAGGTAAAGCAACACCCTCATAATTTTCAGTAAAAATTATTTTCATTCCCATCACAACAGTCCAATATTTTTCATCTGTAGTCATAATTAAAGGCCATAAATACTGACTATAACCATAGACAAACATAAAAATAAACATCGCAGCTAACATTGTCTTTGAGAGTGGTAATAAGAAATCGATAAAAAATCTCCAGCTATTAGCACCATCTAACTTAGCAGACTCTAATAATTCATCAGGTATTGTTTTATAAAATTGCCTAAAGAAAAAAGTAGCAGTAGCTGATGCAACTAAGGGCAATATGAGTCCTGTATAAGTATTTGTAAGACCAAGATCAGATACTATTTTATAACTTGGAAAAATTCTTACTTCTAACGGAACCAACAAAGTAATAAAAATTAACCAAAAAATAGGTACCGCAAGTTTAAATCTGAAATAAACCAATGCATAAGCTGACATTGCAGAAATTACAACTTTCAGTGTAGCAATACCAAGAGCCATGATGAAACTATTCATAAACATTCTAGCTGCTGTAACTTCTTCAGACCATCCTCCTTTTTCATTGAGAACTTCGTTATAATTTTGAGAAAAACTCTCACCAAGAAAAAATTTCATACCCTCAGTCATTATTGAGATATTATCATGGGTTGAGGTTGCAAAGGAAAACCAAATTGGTAGTACCATTAATAAGACCCCTAATATTAAAATAATATGTGAAAGTATTTCTATAGGTTTGATTTTCATTTATTCTGAAATATCCCTTGAATAAACAACTTTTGAAGAAAGACTATTATTACTACTGGCGGTATCATCGACATTATTACAAATGCAAAGCGATCGGATATAGATCCGTACATTGTCTTAAGGCCCATTACAACAGTCCAATACTGTTCACTAGTTGTCATGATTAGCGGCCATAAATATTGATTATAACCAAAAACAAACATAAAAATAAAAACAGCAGCTATCATTGTCTTAGATAAAGGAACTAAGAAATCGATAAAAAATCTCCAACTACTCGTTCCATCTAATTTAGCTGCTTCTAATAACTCATCTGGAATTGATTTATAAAATTGACGAAAAAAGAATGTGGCAATTGCTGAAGCTGAGATAGGAAGAATTAAACCTGCAAATGTATTTACAAGATTTAATTTAGACATAACAATGTATGAAGGCATAATTCTTAGCTCCAAAGGAACTAATAAAGTAATAAAAATTAACCAAAATATTAAAGTTGCAAACTTAATTTTAAAATAAACTAAACCATAAGCAGCCATTAAAGATGTAATTACTGAGAGAGTTGCAATGCCTGTTGCCATAACAAAACTGTTAAAAAACATTTTAAGAGCTGTTATTTCATTAAAAAAACCTGATTTTTTAAATAAAACTCTTGAATAATTTTCAATAAAATTATCTCCTAAAAAAAATTGTAAACCATTTGTGTTAATAAATAAGCTTGAATGTGTTGAACTTGCAAAAATAATCCATACTGGAACAATCATAATCAGAAGTCCGATTAAAAGAATACAATGATTGATAGTTGATGAGATATACCTTGTCATTAATTGTAATGAATTTTTCCTTCTATGTATCTAAATTGGAAAATCGTAATAAATAAAACAATTATCATCATCATAATTGACTGGGCACCTGCACTACCGAGGTCTAATCCTTTAAAACCATCAATATAAGCTTTATAAACTAATGTTTTTGTTTCACTACCTGGGGCACCTATTGTTGTAGTGTCTATAATTCCAAATGTATCAAAAAAAGCATAGGTAATATTAATTATTATCAAAAAAAAAGTTGTGGGCATTAGTAAAGGAAATGTAATTGTCCAAAATCGTCTAATATTGCTTTTACAGTCTATAATAGAAGCTTCTATAACTGTTTTTTGAATGGCTTGAAGACCTGCAAGAAAGAAAATAAAGTTTGCACTTATTTGTTTCCAAGAACCTGCGATAATTACATAAATATAAGCATCGAAGACATCCTCATACCAGTTAAATCCCCACAGATTATTAAACAAATGATGTAAAAGGCCATACCTTTCACTAAAGAAATAATTTGCCATAACACCAACAACTGCAGGAGCAATTGCATAAGGCCAAATTAAAAGTGTTTTATAAACATTTTTACCATGCAGTACTTTGTTTGCTTGCACTGCGAGTAATAAACCGATTGAACCAGTAATAAGGGTTATAACAAAACTATAAATTATAGTAAATTTGAAAGCTGTAAAATATGACGGATCAGAAAAAACAAATAAAAAATTATCAAAACCAGCAAACTGAGAGCCAAAGCCAAAAGCATCTTGCATTGTGAAAGCATCTTTAAATGTTTGAATGATTGGCCAATATAAAAAAATTAGTAGAATTAATAACTGTGGAGCTAAAAAAAAATATTGAGAATAATATGATTTAAATTGAACTTTTTTCATGGATGCTTAAGGAGGATATATAAATACCCTCCTTAACTAAAGATTATAATTTATAGAGTTTTTGCAAACTGTTTTAAAAGCTTTGCTGCACCCTTATCCATGTTACCTAGAGCTTTTTCGACAGAAATATCTCCATTAAGCATTGGCTCAACATTTTCATAAATTACTTCACGAATTTGAGGCCAGTTTCCTGCTCTATAACCACCTGGAATAGTAGACCCCTCTAGACCTAATTGATCACCAACAGCTTTGTGATAAGGTGAGGCTCTGTAGAAATTAATTGTTTCTGCTAGCTCAATTCCACCTTTTGTTACTGCTGCGTAACCTGTCATGTTGTGATAGTAAAGATCCATTTCTGGTGAACCCATAAATTCAATAAATTTAGCAAGTCCTTTGTACTCCTCTTCGGTATGACCATTTAAGATCCAATTAGCAGCACCACCAATGAATGTTGGATATTCTTTACCACCAGTTACAGAGTCCCAATATGGAATTGGATTAGTTGTAAAGTTTGGAAGTACACCTTTCATGCCTCCAAAAGAGGCAGCAGATCCAAACCAAAATGCAGCTTCACCATTAGTGAAAGGCGCTTGATTGTCTCCCCATGCTCTTCCTTTATAACCGTAGTAACCTTTTTCATACCACTCCTTAACTTTAGTCCAATGGTAAACAAACGCTTCTGTATCTGCAAAAAGAGTTGTTGTAGGTACATCGTCGTAACCATTATTTCCATCAGTCATTAATAAGTTATGTCTTGAAAAAAAGTTTTCGGTCCAAATCCAAGGGCTGTGACTTTGAAGAAGTGGAATATAACCTGCATCAAGTATCTTTTGTGCCATACCTTCGAACTCTTCATATGTTTTTGGAACTTCTTCAATACCAACTTCATTTAAAATATCCATATTTGCATACATTAAACAAGTAGAGCTATTAAAAGGGACACCGATCATTTTTCCATCACCATCAGCATAAAAGTTTTTTATACCTGGGATGTAATTATCAGCATCAACGCTAATACCATATTTTTCAGCCATCTCTTCAAAGCCGATTACAACTCCATTTTTAACTTGTGCTACCATGATAGCTGCACCTGCGTCATAGACTTGTGAGTAGTGAGGTTGGTCCCCTGCTCTAAAAGCAGCAATTGTAGCTGCCATGTTGTCCTCATAGCTTCCTTTACCAGTAGGAATAACCATGTATTCATCTTGTGAGTCGTTGAATCGATTAGCTATTTCTATGATTACATCACCTAAAAAACCACTATTACCATACCACCAATGAATTTCGGTTTTACTGTAACTGTTTGATGTGAATGCAAAAGAAACTAAAAGTACAAAAATACTAATTAGTTTTTTCATTATATCCTCCTATAGGAACGTTCTTAATTTCATATTATAATATAATATTTTAAATCAGGAACAGATTGGTTGTGTATAACTTAGGGAAAAAATATCAAATATTTATGAAAAAGTTATTTGATTAGAGCTTTTTTGTTAAATATCTTAGCGCATAGATAAATCCGTCTTTACCCATTCCAATAACTGAACAATCACACGCTGGAGCTATTAAAGACTTTCTCCTGAAGTCCTCTCTTGAGTATATATTAGATAAATGGACTTCGATTTTCAAAATTGATTTAATTTCTAATGAGTCGTGTAATGAAACTGAGGTATGAGTAAGACCACCTGGATTTATAATAATTCCAACATATGACTCATCAAGACCATTTATTTTATTTATGATTTCACCTTCAATATTGCTTTGGTAGAAATCAAGGCTGCAGCCAAGTGACTCTGACTCATTAAGTAACTCGTTTTCTAAGTCTTTTAAGGTGAAATTTCCATAAACACTTTCTTTGCGCTTACCTAACATTTCAAGATTTGGTCCATTTATTATTGCAATTTTTTTATCCATAATTACCAAATTTATATCAAAGATTTTAACAATCCCAATACGTATTATTTATCAATATTTTTATATTTTTTTAGTTCAAATGAGCTTTTTTAATGATATTTAAGGTAATTAAAAATAGGAGGTTACTTATGAGAAAATTTGTTATTGATATGACTATGTCATACGACTTTCAAGTCACTATTGAGGCTGAATCAGAAGAAGAAGCCAAAGCTAAATTTACAAGCACACCTTTAGAACAGCTTGGTAGTTATAAATTTGGTTCATTTTATAAGACATTCAGAGGTATTAAATTAGATGAATTTGATCCAAGATTTTATAAGGACGAAGATAAAGTAAGATAAAGTTAAATGAGTAGAACAATTTCAGAAAATATTTTTGGTACCCATTTCTTCTCTAAATACTATTTAACTATATTAGGGGTGATTTTACTTACCGTATCATCAAAAATTTCAATTCCTTTTTACCCTGTACCAATGACATTACAAACACTCGTGGTTTATTTCATTGCAGCTTCAATGGGAATGGTTGGATTTTACTCAACTTTTATCTATGTAGTTTTAGGAACACTTGGTTTACCTATTTTTGCAAATGGTGGAGGAATTGGCTATATATTCTCTCCTACTTTCGGGTTTTTATACGGTATGGTAGTTGCAGCCTTCTTCATCTCTATCGTTTTCAATAAGGAAGTAAGCGCTAATTTAATTAAATTATCTCTGACAATTTTTATAGGAGCTCTTATAATATTTTTATGTGGTGTAAGTCACCTATCTTTCTTTGTAGGTTTTGAACAAGCAGTTACTTTTGGTCTAATGCCCTTTTTGTATAGTGAATTTCTAAAGATTATATTAGCCATAGCAATAATTTTTGGGTTGATTCAAAGAGTTAACTCAAAAAGTCATAAATAAACTTCAAATACAGTATTAAATATTGAGAAGTGCCTCGAGGCTAATTCTTTTCTGCTTTTACTGTAACCACCACCAATTACCGTACATAAGGGTATTTTTTTGTCCTTAAAATAATTGCATACAATTTCATCTCTTTTTTTTATACCCTCATCAGTAAGGTTTAAGTTACCTAGATCATCATTATAGTGAACATCAACTCCTGCATCATAAAATACAATATCAGGTTCAAACTTTGCATCTATTTGATCAAGAGTGTTTTTAAGGATATTTAAATATTCATCATCTCCTATACCGTCATCGATAGGTATATCTAAATCGCTTGTTTTTTTATCAAAAGGAAAATTGTTTTTACAATGTATAGAACATGTAAAAATATCATTAATATTTTGACAAATTGAAGCTGTACCATCACCTTGATGGACATCTAAATCTAAGATTAATATTTTATTAACTTTTTTTTGATTTAGTAAGTTTATTGAAGCAAAGGCTAAATCATTAAATACACAAAAACCAGATCCACAATCTTTGAAAGCATGATGTGTTCCTCCTGCCAAATGACATGCTACACCATTCTCTAAAGCTAAATAAGATGTTTGTAGTGTTCCTTGTATTGCTAAAAAAGATCTCAGAGCTAATCTCTCACTCCAAGGTAGGTTTATTCTTCTCTCTTGATTTCTCAATAGACTACCCTTTTTAACATTCATTACATATTCACTATCATGAACATTTTGAACATCTTTTATAAGTGCAGATACACTTTGATGAATAATCAAATCTTTAAAAAGATTAGAGTCTTTAATAAAATTATATAAATCAG
>CACLVL010000021.1 GCA_902610415.1 uncultured Alphaproteobacteria bacterium | reverse complement strand
GCTCTGTAACTAATGAAGTCTTATATCTAAATGCTGACGAAGAAGAGAACTATACTATAGCTCAAGCAAATAGCCCAATAAATGAAAATGGAAAATTTGCAGAAGAACAAGTAAGCTGTAGAAGAAGAGGTGACTTTATTTTCTGTGATCCATCTGAAATAGACTTTATGGATGTCAATCCTCAACAATTAGTTTCTGTGGCCGCCTCTTTAATTCCATTCTTGGAAAATGATGATGCCAATAGAGCATTAATGGGATCAAACATGATGAGACAGGCCGTTCCTCTTGTTAAAAGCGAAGCTCCTCTTGTCGGAACTGGATTTGAATCGAAAGTGGCAAGAGACAGTGGCGCTGTTGTTATTGCAAAAAATAGTGGATATGTTCATCAAGTAGACTCATCAAGAATAGTTATAAGATCTGACTCTAAAAATATTAGTAAGGATAAAAGTGGTGTCGATATTTATAATTTGAAAAAGTTTCAAAGATCTAATCAAAGCACTGCTATTAATCAAAAACCAATTGTTAAAATTGGAGATTATGTTGAAAGAGGCGATATCATTGCTGATGGACCATCAACAGATTTAGGAGAATTAGCTTTAGGGAGAAACCTTCTTGTAGGTTTTATGCCTTGGAATGGATACAATTTTGAAGACTCTATTATAATGTCCGAAAGAGTTGTTCATGAAGATAGATACACTTCAATACATATTGAAGAGTTTGAAGTTCTATGTAGAGATACCAAGTTAGGCCCAGAGGAAATTACAAGAGATATGCCTAATGTAGGAGACGAAAGTATAACAAACCTCGATGAAGCAGGAATTGTTTATATAGGTTCTGAAGTTAAACCAGGTGATATTTTAGTTGGAAAGGTATCTCCTAAAGGAGACTCACCAATTACCCCTGAAGAAAAGTTATTAAGAGCAATCTTCTCTGAAAAAGCAGCTGATGTAAAAGATACATCTTTAAGACTACCCACTGGTTACTCTGGTGTCGTAGTTGATGTTCAGGTATTAGTTCGAAGAGGTGTCGAAAAGGATGAAAGAACAATTGCTATTGAAAGAGTTGAAATAGATAGATTAGCAAAAGATAGAGATGACGAGAAAAATATTTTAGAAAATAACTACAAACAAAACCTTGTTAGTATTTTTAAAAATAAAAATGCGAGTTCAAATATAGATATTTTTGTCAAAGGTAATAATATTGATGAAGAAGCACTAAAATCAAAACCTATTGAAATTTTAGAACAAATTCAAGTTGATGATGCTTCATCGATGGAGACCTTTACTTCACAAAAGAAAATCTTTAGTGATGCTGTCATTTTATTAGATAAAAAGTTTCAAAATAAAATTGAAAAAATACAAAGTGGTGATGACCTGTTACCTGGTGTTTTAAAAGTTGTTAAAGTATTTGTCGCTGTTAAACGAAAACTTCAAGCAGGTGATAAGATGGCAGGAAGGCATGGTAATAAAGGTGTTATTTCAAAAATCGTTCCGATTGAAGATATGCCGTTCTTAGAAGATGGAACACCAGTAGATGTACTTCTCAACCCTCTAGGTGTTCCAAGTAGAATGAATATCGGTCAAATATTAGAAACTCACTTAGGCTGGGCTGCTTACGGTATAGGTAAACAAATCTCTCAAAGTTTAGATATGGCAAGAAAAGAGGGAAATATAATTCAATTAAAAGATTCTCTATCAAGTTTTTATGAACAGAACAAAGACTCTAATAGTGAAATTACTAATATGAATGATGATCAATTGATTGAATTGGCTGGTAACTTAGAAAAAGGTGTTACGTTTGCAACCCCTGTTTTTGACGGAACTAATACCCAAGAAATTACAAATCTTTTAGATAAAGCTGGTTTTGATAATAGTGGTCAAGTTCATTTATTTGATGGTAGATCTGGCGAACGATTTGAAAGAAAAGTTACCGTTGGATATAAATATATTTTAAAACTTCATCACTTAATTGACGATAAAATTCATGCTAGATCCATTGGACCTTATAGTCTTGTAACACAACAACCTTTAGGTGGTAAAGCTCAATTTGGTGGTCAAAGATTTGGAGAGATGGAAGTATGGGCATTAGAAGCATATGGTGCATCAAATACTCTTCAGGAAATATTAACTATTAAATCTGATGACGTAGCTGGAAGAACAAAAGTTTATGAAGCCTTAATAAGAGGTGACTATAACTTTGAAAGTGGAATACCTGAGTCATTCCACGTCTTAGTCAAAGAATTAAAATCTCTTGGATTGAATGTAGAATTAATTGAAACAGATCCAACTGTTAATAGGGAGAACGTATAATGAAAGATTTAACTAATTTATTTAAAACTAATACTCAAACATTAAATTTTGATCAGATTAAAATTTCAGTTTCAAGCCCTGAGCAAATAAGATCTTGGTCTTTTGGCGAAATAAAAAAACCTGAGACTATAAACTACAGAACTTTCAAACCTGAAAGAGAAGGATTGTTTTGTGCTAGGATTTTTGGACCTACAAAAGATTACGAGTGTCTGTGTGGAAAATATAAAAGAATGAAGTTTAAAGGCATTACATGTGAAAAGTGTGGTGTCGAAGTTACACTTTCTAAAGTAAGAAGAGAAAGAATGGCTCATATTGAATTAGCAGCACCTGTAGCGCATATTTGGTTTTTAAAATCACTACCTAGTAGAATAGGCCTCGCACTTGACATAACTCTAAAAAATCTTGAGAAGGTTTTATATTTCGAAAGTCATATCGTTATAGACCCTTTGATGTCTGGTTTAAGCCCAAATCAGCTTTTAAATGATGAAGAATTAGAAGAAGCTATTGATCAATTTGGTGAAGACTCTTTCAAACATGGAATTGGTGCGGAAGCTGTTCAAGAAATATTATCTAAGATTAATTTAGAAGCAGAAATAGAAAAACTTGTTGAAGAGAGTGAAGCTACATCATCTGAAACTAAAAAGAAAAAAATACTAAAAAGAATGAAGGTTATGGAGGGTTTTAAAAACTCTAATATTAAGCCTGAATGGATGGTTTTGAAGGTGCTTCCAGTTATACCGCCTGAATTAAGACCCCTAGTTCCTTTAGAAGGTGGCCGTTTTGCTACTTCCGACTTAAACGATTTATATCGAAGAGTAATCAATAGAAACAATAGATTAAAAAGACTGTTAGATCTTAGAGCTCCTGACATTATTGTTAGAAACGAAAAAAGAATGCTTCAAGAGTCTGTAGACGCATTATTTGATAATGGAAGAAGAGGAAGAGTAATCACAAGTACCAACAAGAGACCTCTAAAATCTCTATCTGAAATGTTAAAAGGAAAACAAGGAAGATTTAGACAAAACTTATTAGGTAAAAGAGTTGATTATTCTGGTCGTTCAGTAATTGTTGTTGGGCCTGAATTAAAACTTCATCAATGCGGTTTACCTAAGAAAATGGCTTTAGAGCTTTTTAAACCCTTTATATACAATAAATTGGAGTCCTATGGTTTTGCCTCAACACTAAAATCTGCAAGAAAAATGGTAGAGTCTGAGAGACCAGAAGTTTGGGATATTTTAGATGAAGTAATTAGAGAGCATCCAATTCTTTTAAATCGTGCACCAACACTTCATAGATTAGGTATTCAAGCATTTGAACCAATTTTAATTGAAGGTAAAGCTATCCAACTTCATCCATTAGTTTGTACTGCGTTCAATGCAGACTTTGATGGTGACCAAATGGCAGTTCACATACCTTTGAGTCTTGAAGCACAATTAGAAGCGAGGGTTTTAATGATGAGTACAAATAATATTCTCTCTCCTTCAAGTGGAAAGCCAATTATCGTACCAAGTCAAGATATTGTGCTGGGTATATATTATTTATCATTGATAAATGAAAAAGAAGAACCTAAGAAATATTATTCACATGTCGGTGAGGTAGAGTTTGCTTTAGAAAACAAAACTATTGAACTTCACACACCCATTCTTTATAGAACTAAAGTATATAACTCAGAAAAAGATAGCTTTGAATATAAAAAATATACCACTTCTGCAGGTAGAGTTATCCTTTTTAAAACAGTCCCTGAAAGCAAAAACTTACCCTTTGATGTAATTAATAAGGTTCTTACAAAAAAAGATATTAGCAATTTACTAGATAACGTTTACAGATTTACAGGTCAAAAGGCAACTTGCATATTTGTTGATCAAATGATGACAGTTGGCTTTAAGTATGCTGCAAAAGCAGGTATCTCATTTGGTAAAGATGATTTAGTCATACCTGAAGAAAAGAATATTTTAATTCAAGATACTCAAAAATTAGTGAATAGCCTTGAAAACCAATATCAAGAAGGACTTATAACTGAAAGAGAAAAATATAATAAAGTTGTTGGTCTATGGTCTACTTGTACAGATAAAGTTGCAAAAGCAATGATGAAAACTGTTTCATCAAGCAAAGATAGCCAAATCAATTCTGTTTACATTATGGCTGACTCTGGTGCTCGTGGTTCTGAAGCTCAGCTAAAACAGCTGGCTGGTATGAGAGGTTTAATGGCAAGACCATCTGGTGAAATTATTGAAAACCCTATCACATCTAACTTTAAAGATGGTTTAACAGTTCTTGAGTATTTTAATTCTACACATGGTGCAAGAAAAGGCTTAGCAGATACTGCTCTTAAAACAGCAAGTTCAGGTTATTTAACAAGAAGATTAGTTGATGTGGCACAAGATTTAACAATTACCTCTAAAGATTGTAATTGTTGTGGCGGTTTAACAGTTGATACTATTTATGAATCAGGTGAAGTTTCTATACCTTTAACAGAAAGAGTTTTCGGTAGATACCTTGCTGATGATGTTAAAAATAAAAAAGGAGATATTCTTTTAAAAAATGGTGATTATATATCTCATGAAGAGATTGAATTACTAGAAAAAGAAAATATTACGTCTGTGAGAATTAAATCACCTATAACCTGTGGTTCAACTCAAGGTATTTGCGCAAAATCTTACGGTAGAGACTTAGCCAAAGGAGTGCCAGTAAACACTGGTGAAGCCGTTGGAATTATAGCAGCCCAGTCTATTGGTGAACCAGGTACTCAGTTAACAATGAGAACTTTCCACGTAGGAGGTGTTGCGAGTTCTTCAGCTGAGAAATCTAATTTTGAGTCTCCAAGTGATGGAAAAGTAAAAATTAAAAATCTTAGATCAGTTATAAACGGATCAGGCAGTGAAATAATTATTAATAGAACTACTGAACTTGAAATATTTGATAATAACAAAACTTTAGTTTCATCATTCAGAGCACCATATGGATCAACATTATTAGTAAAAAATGGCGCTGATGTTAAGCTTAATAGCTTATTACTTGAGTGGGATCCTTATACAGTTCCTATAGTTGCTGAAGAAACAGGAAAACTAGATTTTAGTGATTTAGTTGAGGGTGTATCTTTTATAGAAAAGTTTGACGAGACTACTGGTATTTCCTCTAAAGTTATAATTGACTGGAAGAGTTTCCAAGGAAAACAAGATCTTAAGCCTCAGTTGTTAATTACCGATAAAGATGGTAGCCCAATTAAATCTAAAAATTCATCTACTTATGATTTGAGCGTTGGTATTGTTTTAAATATTGAAAAAGGTAAAGATGTTAGCGCCGGTGATGTTATTGCAAGAATTCCTAGAGCTTCTTCTAAAACAAAAGATATAACAGGTGGACTTCCAAGAGTTGCAGATATTTTTGAGTCAAGAAAACCAAAAAATCCAGCTGTATTAGCTGAAATTTCTGGAACGATTGAATTCGGAAAAGATATTAAAAGTAAGAGAAGAATTATCATCAATCCTGAAGAAGGAGAGCCAATTGAATTTTTAATCCCTAAAGGAACTTATATTTACTTCAATGAGGGAGATAAAGTAAACAAAGGTGACATGATTGTCGATGGAACTCCCGCTCCAACAGATATTTTAAATATTCTTGGTATTGAAGCTTTAGCTGAATATATGGTTAGAGAAGTTCAAAAAGTTTATCGTCTACAAGGTGTTTTGATTGATGACAAACATATTGAATGTATTACTCGTCAAATGTTACAAAAAGTTGAAGTAATTGAAGCTGGAGACAGTGATTATTTAGTTGGTGATGTAAAAGATAAAATAGCTGTTGTAGAAAAAAATAATGAATTAAAGAAAGAAGGCAAAAAAGAGGTTGATTTTAAAATGATGATCCTTGGTATTACTAAAGCAAGTCTTCAAACTAATTCATTCATTTCAGCCGCTTCTTTCCAAGAGACTACAAGAGTTCTTACAGAGGCAGCAATCAATGGTAAAGTTGATAAACTAACTGGACTCAAAGAAAATGTCATCGTTGGTAAATTAATTCCAGCTGGAACGGGTAATGTTATCAGAGCACTTCGAAAAGAGGCTAAAATCCGCGATAATTCTTTATTAAAACAGCTAGAAACCCCTAAATAGATGTTGACTATACTTGATACTATAAATATATTCTGCGAACTATGCCGACCATTAATCAATTAGTTAGAAAATCTAGAGAGAAAGTCTCAAAGAGAAACAAGGTTCCTGCACTTAAATCTTGTCCTCAAAAAAGAGGCGTATGTCTTAGAGTTTATACAACTACTCCAAAAAAGCCCAATTCTGCTCTAAGAAAAGTGGCGAGAGTGAAGCTTACAAACGGTCAAGAGGTTACGGCTTACATACCTGGTGAAGGTCACAATTTACAGGAACACTCTGTAGTGTTAATTCGTGGTGGAAGAGTAAAAGATTTACCTGGTGTAAGATATCATATAATAAGAGGTACTTTGGACACCCAAGGGCTTGAAAAAAGAAGACAACGAAGATCTAAATACGGTGCTAAAAGGCCAAAGAATTAAAATTTAAAAAATGTCAAGAAGAAGAGCAGCAGAGAAAAGACAAGTATTGCCCGACCCTATTTATAATAGTGTTGTACTAAATAAATTTATCAATGAAGTTATGGTGGGTGGAAAAAAAACAGTTGCACAAAAAATTGTATACGGTGCTCTCGATATTATTAAAACTAATAATCAAAGCGATGATCCGCTTGAGTATTTTCAAAAATCCATTAACAACGTTAAACCATCAGTTGAAGTAAAATCAAGAAGAGTTGGTGGAGCTACATATCAAGTACCAATGGAAGTAAGAAGTACAAGAGCTCAAGCACTAGCATTTAAATGGATATTAACGAATTCCAAAAAGCGAAATGAAAAAACCCAAAGAGAAAGACTTGCTAACGAATTAATTGATGCTTTTGAAAATAAAGGTAATTCTGTTAAGAAAAAAGACGAAGTTCATAAAATGGCAGAAGCCAACAGGGCATTCGCTCACTATAGGTGGTAAAAAATGGATCTAGGTAAATATAGAAATATTGGAATTATGGCCCACATTGATGCAGGTAAAACTACTACCACTGAAAGAATTTTATATTACACTGGAAAGTCCCATAAAATAGGAGAAGTACATGATGGTGCTGCAACTATGGACTGGATGGAACAAGAGCAAGAAAGAGGAATAACAATTACCTCAGCTGCTACAACTTGTTTTTGGAATGATCATAGAATTAATATCATTGATACACCTGGGCACGTTGATTTTACAATTGAAGTTGAGAGATCTTTAAGAGTTTTAGACGGAGCTGTTGCTTGCTTTGACGGTGTCGCTGGAGTTGAGCCACAATCGGAGACAGTTTGGAGACAAGCTGATAGATACAAAGTACCAAGAATTTGTTTTTGCAATAAAATGGATCGACTTGGTGCCGATTTTGAAATGAATGTTCAATCTATTAAAGATAGATTAGGGGCTAATCCACTTGTTTTGCAAATGGCTATTGGTAAAGAGGCAGAATTCAAAGGTGTTGTTGACCTTGTAAACTTTAAGTCAATTATTTGGAAAGACGACAGTCTAGGTGCTGAATATGATATAACAGAAATTAGTGAAGATTTATTAGAAGAAGCTAAGAAAAAAAGAGAGGAGCTTATTGAAAACGCTGTCGAAGCAGATGATCAGGCGTTAGAAGATTATTTAGAGGGAAAAGAAATAACCGTTGATATATTAAAAGCTTGTATAAGAAAAGGTACTATAGATTTTAAATTTGTTCCTGTTTTATGTGGAACTGCTTTTAAAAATAAAGGTGTTCAACCGTTACTAGATGCTGTAGTTGATTATCTTCCATCTCCTAAAGATATTGGTTTTGTTGAAGGTATTAAAGAGGGATCTGATGAGAAGTTACAAATTCCAAACACACAAGAAGAACCTTTTGCAGCATTAGCTTTTAAAGTTGCTGCAGATCCTTTTGTTGGTCAAATAACGTTTTGTAGACTCTACTGTGGAAACCTAAGTTCTGGATCTACAATATTAAATTCATCAAAAAATCAAAAAGAACGTATTGGGAGAATGCTTTTAATGCACTCAAATACCCGCGAAGAAATTAAAGAAGCTAAAGCTGGTGACATCGTAGCTCTAGTCGGATTAAAGAACGTTACAACAGGTGACACACTATGTGAACCTTCAAATAATGTAATTTTAGAAAAAATGGAATTTCCAGACCCTGTTATTGAAGTTGCTGTTGAACCCAAGACTAAAGCTGACTATGAAAAAATGGGACAAGCTTTAGGTAGACTGGCCCAAGAAGATCCAAGTTTTCGAGTTACTTCAGATGAAGAGTCTGGTCAAACAATAATTAAAGGAATGGGAGAACTCCATTTAGAAATTTTAGTTGATAGAATGAAAAGAGAATTCAAGGTTGAAGCAGATGTAGGAGCACCTCAAGTGGCCTATAGAGAAACAATTACTAAAGATGTTGAAGTTGACTACACACATAAAAAACAATCTGGTGGTGCAGGTCAATTTGCTAGAGTAAAAATGAAGTTTAAACCATTAGAAAGAAACTCTGGTATAAAATTTTTAAATACTGTTGTTGGAGGAAATATTCCAAAAGAATACATCCCGGGTGTCGAAAAAGGTATTAACTTTGCTGCACAAAATGGTGTCATTGCTGGATACAATGTTATTGATTTCGAAGCTGAAGTTCATGACGGAGCCTATCATGACGTAGACTCATCTGTATTAGCATTTGAAATAGCTTCAAGAGCTGCATTTAGAGAAGCGGTTGGAAAAGCTGGTCCTAAACTACTTGAGCCAATGATGAAAGTTGAAGTAGTAACACCTGAGGACTATATGGGTGATATTATTGGTGATTTAAATTCAAGAAGAGGCCAAATTGAAAAAATGGAGGACCGAGGCAACGCTAAAGTTGTATCGTCAGTAGTTCCTCTTGCTAATATGTTTGGTTATGTTAATAATCTACGCTCTATGAGCCAAGGAAGAGCAAGTTATACAATGTTATTTTCACATTATGATGTAGTACCTTCAAATGTTGAAGAAGAAATTAAATCAAAACTGGCATAATCATGATAAATCAAAATATTAGAATTAGACTTAAATCCTTTGATCATAATATTCTAGACAGAAGCTCAATTGATATCCTTCAAACAGCTAAAAGAACTGGTGCGAAAGTGATTGGCCCTATTCCTATGCCCTCTAAGATTGAAAGAGTTACTGTAAATAAATCTCCTCACGTTGATAAAAAAAGTAGAGAACAGTTTGAATTACGAACGCATATTAGGATGATGGACATTATTGAGCCCACACCTCAGACTGTTGATGCACTTATGAAGCTCGATTTAGCTTCTGGTGTCAATGTAGATATTAAAATAAAAAAATAATTATCATGATCATTAGTACCAAAATTGGCCAAACTTCATTTGTCAACGAAAATGGTACAAGGGTCTCTGCCACGGTTCTTGATTACAATAACTGCTCTGTAGTTGGTAATAGAACTATTGATAGAGATGGCTATCTTGCTAATATCATAGGCTTTCTCAAACCAAAAAAACTTAATAAACCTCAATTAAAACAATTTAATAGACTAAATTTAGAACCAAAAAAAATTATAAAAGAACAAAGAATAACCACTGATGAAGACTTATTAGAAATTGGTTCATTAATAGACCCTAAATTTAAAGTTGGCGATAAAGTTTCAGTACAGTCTAAATCAACAGGTAAGGGTTTTGCCGGAGCTATGAAAAGACATAACTTTAGTGGTATGAGAGCAACTCATGGTGTTTCTATCTCACATAGAGCTCATGGTTCAACAGGTCAAAATCAAAATCCAGGTAAAGTATTTAAGGGAAAGAAAATGGCTGGTCATTTAGGTGATCAATTAACAACTACTAAAAATTTAGAGGTTCTTCTAATAGATCAAGACAAAAAATTAATATTTATCAAAGGTTCTGTGCCAGGTAAGAATAAATCCATAGTAAAGGTTTTTAAATAAATGTTTGAACAAGTAACATTAAAAGATAAAAATATTTCTGAAAAAGCATTACATTTATCATTACAAAAAATTTATACACATAAACAAGGTAATAACCACAGCCTTGATAGATCTGAAGTAGCAGGATCTGGAAAAAAATTATTTAAGCAAAAGGGAACTGGAAACGCAAGAGCTGGTAATAAAAAGACAACTCAAAGAAGAGGTGGTGGAAAAGCTTTTGGACCAAAATTCCATGATGTTTCTTTTAAAGTTAATAAAAAAGTAAAAAAAATAGCTTTAATTTCTTCTATAGTTAGTAAAAGCAACAATAAAGCCCTTTTCGTTTTTGATGAAGAAAAACTAGACGAAAAAAATATTTCAGATTTATTAAAAAAAAATCAAAATAAAATGATCATTTTTGTTCTTACCAACTTATTAGATAATAAATTAGTAATTAAATTTCAAAATTACAAAAAATTATATTTTATCTCTGATAAAAGTTATTCGGTTCATACAGCATTAAAATCAGACATGATTTTATTCTCAAAAAAATCTTCTATTTACAATTCATACATAGGTAGTAACTAAAAATGGAACTCAACTTAATTAAAAAACCTGTTATTACAGAAAAATCAACAGCTAATGCCCAATTCAATAAATACATTTTTGAAGTTCGAAATGACGCAAATAAAATAAATATTAAAAAAACAATTGAAGAAATTTATAAAGTTAAAGTTCAAAAACTTAATAGTTTAAATGTAAAGAGTAAGCCAAAAGTATTCAAAGGGCAAAGAGGTACTAGGTCAGAACTTAAAAGAATAATAGTCACTCTTAAAGAGGGTAATACTATAGATATGGGTGGTAAGGTATAAAATGGGCTTAATCACTTACAAACCAACGACACCTTCTTTCAGAAAAACTGTAAAAATTGATAAATCTCAGCTTTTTAAAGGCCGTCCTGAAAAATCATTGCTTCAAGACTTACAACCAAATTCAGGTAGAAATAATACAGGTAAAATAACAATTAGACATAGATCAGGTGGTCATAAGAAAAAATATAGACTTGTTAATTTTAAAAGGAATACATTTGATAAAATAGGTACAGTTGAAAGAATTGAATATGATCCTAATAGAAGTGCTTTCATAGCACTTATCAACTATCAAGATTTAAAAGAATATATTATAGCACCGTCTGATTTAAAAATTGGTGATAAGGTTATTTCCTCAGCTAAAACTGAAATATCATCTGGAAATGCAATGAAGATTAAAAATATTCCTACTGGTACCTCTATTCATAATATTGAACTAAAGCCAGGAGCGGGTGGCAAAATATGTAGATCTGCTGGATCTTTTGCTCAAGTACTAGGAGAACAAGAAAAATATGTAATGGTTAAGCTTTCGTCTCGAGAAACTAGATTAGTTCATGGAGAATGTATGGCAACTATAGGAGTTGTTTCTAATCAAGATAATAAAAATAAAAAAATTGGTAAAGCTGGAATTAAAAGACACTTGGGTATTAGGCCTACTGTAAGAGGCGTTGTTATGAACCCTGTCGACCACCCACACGGTGGTGGAGAAGGAAGAACATCTGGTGGTAGACACCCATCCACACCTTGGGGTATGAAGACAAAAGGTAAGAAGACTAGAAAAATTAAATTTACATCAAAAATGATTATTTCAAGAAGGGCTAAAAAGTAATGGCAAGATCTGTATGGAAAGGACCTTACTTTGATGTAACTCTTTTCAAAAAAGTTAAAAAATCAAAAGAAGAAAGTTCAAAATCTCCAATTAAAACATGGTCAAGAAGATCTACAATTATTCCAGATTTTGTTGGAGTCACCATTTCAGTATATAATGGAAAATCTTTCATACCAGTATATGTGACTGAAGATATGGTTGGACATAAGCTTGGTGAGTTTTCTCCAACAAGAGTTTTTAAAGGCCACTCAGGAGATAAGAAAGCAGTTCAAGGTAAAAAATAAAAATGTCTAAAGAAGTAAAAGCTATTAATAAAATGATAAGAACTAGTTCTCAAAAACTAAACTTAATTGTTAAAGATATTAGAAAAAAAGATATCAACGCAGCTTTAAATATTTTGAAGTTTTCAAATAAAAGAGTCAGTAAAGAAGTTTTAAAAACATTAAATTCTGCAGTCGCAAATGCAGAGAACAACAATAATTTAGATATTGATAAACTTTTTGTCAAAGAGGCTTATGTAGGTAAAAGTCTTAGAATGAAAAGATTCAGACCAATGAGTAAGGGAAGAGCGTTTCAAATTATTAAGCCTTTTTCTAGGTTAACATTAGTGTTAGAGGAGAGAGTATAATGGGACAAAAAGTTAACCCAACTTCATTAAGAGTAGGAATTAATAAATATTGGCAATCAACTTGGTTTGAAAAAAAAGATTATTCCACTTTTTTAAAAGAAGACT
>CACLVL010000020.1 GCA_902610415.1 uncultured Alphaproteobacteria bacterium | reverse complement strand
TATTTTGCATACATTAATTGAAAAATAACTATTGGAAAAACTAGAATTACAATTCCTGACATTGCAAGTGCGCTAGCAACAGGCCAATCTCTATTAACAAAAAATTCATCCCAAATTATTTTTCCAAAATAAAGTTTATCACTGCCCCCTAGCATCTCTGGAATTACAAATTCTCCAACCACTGGTATAAAAACTAACATACTGCCTGCAATGATACCTGGTAATGATAAAGGTAGGATAACTTTTAAAAATGTATTTACAGGTTTTGCTCCTAAATCATTAGCAGCATCAATCAAGTTTAAATCAAACTTAACTAAATATCCATATAGTGGCAAAATCATGAATGGCAGATACGTGTAAACTACTCCTAAAATTACTGCATAGTGGTTATGAAGCATTGATATGGGCTCAGTTATAAAACCTAAATGTATGAGAATGGAATTAATAATACCAGAACCTTGAAGCAAAACTTTCCAAGCATATACTCTTAAAAGAAATGAAGTCCAAAATGGAATAATAAGCAAAACTAGAAGCACGATCCTTATATTTGCTCTAGATTTAGCGACATAAAAAGCAATCGGATAGCCAATTACTAAACATAATATTGTTGATGTAAAAGCTAAGGACAATGAATTTAAGTAAGATCTGATATAAAAAGGATCTGAAAAAATAAAAAGGTAATTACTAAGTGTTGAGTCAAATTTAAATCCCTCTTCAGATAAGGAAAAAAGATCTCTATAAGGTGGCATGCCCCACTCAGATACAGATATTGAAATTTTAAAAATTAAAGCTAAGGGGATAAAGAAGAATAAAACAAGCCAAAAATAAGGGGTAAAAACGAACCAAAAATTTTGTTTTTTTAAGTATCTAATCATTAAACAAAAATATTGATGAGTCATTAAATTTGAATTCAACTTTGTCATCGCACTTAATTTGTAGATTATCTGAAACTAAACTATTTTGCATAAATGAGTAAAATTGAATTCCATTTACTTCAATCAGGTATTTAGTGTAACTACCTAAATAAGCTATCTCTTTAACAATACCAATATTTGAGTTAATAGATTGATTTTCAATTTTTTTTATATTAATTTTTTCAGGCCTTATTAAACATGTATTAAATTTTTTATTATTATTAATATTTTTAATTTCGTAATTTAACTCTTTAATTATTATTTGATTATCATTGTTTAGAATATGAAATATATTTGCCGTACCTATAAAATTTGCAATATATTTATTCTTAGGTTTTTCATAAATTTCAACAGGGTTTCCAACTTGGAGAATTTTGCCATTTTGCATAATAGCCATTCTGTCAGATAATGAAATTGCCTCTTCCTGGTCATGGGTAACAATAATAAATGTAATACCTAATTTATTCTGCAAGTTAACTAACTCAAATTGCGTTTGTATTCTAAGTTGTTTGTCTAGCGCAGCAAGTGGTTCATCTAATAAAAGTAATTTTGGTTTTTTAACTAAACACCTTGCTAATGCAACACGTTGTTGTTGGCCACCAGATATTTCATTTACTTTTCTTTCCTCTAGGCCATTTAACTCTAATAAATTTAAAATTTCATTGACACGATTATTGATTTCTTGCTTTGAGATACTTTCCTCTTTTAGTCCAAATTTGATGTTATTAGTCACATTAAGATGAGGGAATAAAGCATAATTTTGAAACATTATATTTAGTGGTCTTATATATGGAGGAAGATTAGTTATATCATTTCCTTCAAGTAATATTTTTCCCTGATCGGGTTTTTCAAAACCAGCTATAATTCTTAAAAGAGTGGATTTTCCACAACCTGATGAACCAAGTAGACTAAATATTTCAGATTTTTCTATTTTGAGATTAACTCTATCTAATGCCAAGATATCACCAAATCTTTTAGTTACATCTATTATTTCTAAGAAAGAATTTGACATGAAGAGTTAGTTTAAGGCGCAACTTGACACCAAGTTGCGCCTAGTAATTAATTTATTGAGTAGCTTTAAAGCTATTAAATACTCTTGAAGATATTCTAGACTTTTGAGGTGAGTCTGCAGTATCTGCAAATAGTTTAGTTAAAGTTTCCTCCGTGGGATAAATTGCTGGATCTGAGAGAATTTCAGGGTCTATCAGTCCTTCGGTAGTGTTGGCTACTAAATTAGGATTGGAGTACCAAACATAATTAGTAATATCAGCAACAACTTCTGGTCTTAAAATATAGTCAATAAATTTATGAGCATTTTCTACATTTTTAGCATCTGCTGGTATTCCCATCATATCAAACCAAATAACAGTCCCCTCGTTAGGAATTGAATACCAAACTTCTTCAATTTCTTCGTATGCTGCAATGAAAACATCACCTGACCAACCAATTGCTAAACATATTTCACCGTTTGCTAAATCATCTATGTATTGAGATGAGTCAAAATACTTAATATATGGTCTAATTTGATTTAATAAGTCTAAAGCTTCTTGATTAGCTTTGGTATTTTCTGTATTTGGATCATGACCTAGATAATTGAGTGCAATTTCTACAATCTCACTTGGTGCATCTAAAAAAGCAACACCGCAGTCCTCATATTTAGAAATTTCATTTACATCAAAAATGATATCCCAGGACTCAACATCTCCACCTCTTTCTTCAACAGCTGCAACGTTATAACCAATACCAGTTGTTCCATACATATAATTTACAGAGTAATCACCACCCGGGTCGTGAGCATCTGTTTTTTCTAAAACACTTGGATCTAAATTTTTAAGATTTGGGATCATACTTTTATCTAATTTTTGAAAAACTCCAGCTTTAATCTGATTTTCCATAAAAGATCCTGAGGGAACGACCAAGTCATAACCACTTCCTCCAGCTAAAAGCTTAGCTTCTAAAACTTCATTAGAGTCAAAAACATCGTAAGTTACATCAATACCAGTTTCTTCCTCAAAGTTTGCTATGGTATCTTCTGCTATATAATCTGACCAATTATATATAAATAACTCTTCTTTAGAGCTTAAACTCATAGGGAGCATTAAGACTAAAAGAGTTGTTAGAAATTTATTCATATTACCTCTCCTCTTCATTTAAGTAGTAATAAAATAATATGATAGTTTTAGTTAAAAATCACAAATATTTTTATATAGGTCTGGTCTTCGGTCTCTAAAATTACCCCAAGATTGGCGATATTTAGTTATCTCAGAAAAATCAAAATTTTTAAATACAAAACCTTCCTCTCCTTTACTCATTTCAATTTCAATATTACCCAAGTGATTAGCGATAAAAGAACTGCCATAAAAGGTAACGGAAATTGAACCCTCTACCTCTGTGCCAATTCTATTAGATGCAATAACAGGAATTTGATTTGCAGCTGCATGTCCCCTCATAACATTTTGCCAATGATCTTTTGAGTCTAATAAAGGGTCCTGAGGTTCAGAACCAATTGCAGTGGGAAATAATAAAATATCTGCGCCAGATAAAGTCATTGACCTAGCACACTCTGGAAACCATTGATCCCAACATATTCCACAGCCAATATTTCCAAACTTAGTTTTAAAAACCTTAAAACCTGTATCTCCTGGTTCAAAGTAAAATTTTTCATTGTATCCAGGTCCTTCTGGTATATGAGACTTACGGTAAAGCTCACTTAATTTTCCATCGGAGTTAATTACGACCAAAGAATTAAAAAAACTTTTATCTTTCTTCTCAAAAAAACTTACTGGTATTACCATATTGTGGCTTTTGCAAAAATTTGAAAATGTTTCAAATAATTTATTATTTGGAAATTCAATAGCATATTCAAAAAACTTTTCGTCTTTTGTTGAACAAAAATACTCACTTTGAAATAACTCCTGTAAGAGAAGAATATTAACTTTTTGTTTTGATGCCTCACCAGCCAAATAAAGTGCTTTATTGATATTAGCTTCTTTGTCTTCTTTTATTGACTGAAATTGGGATACTGCAACGTTTACATTCATAATTTTGGAACATTCATGGTAATGCAGTGTAAATTACCACCACCGTAATTAATATTTGCCGACTCTATCATTTCAATTTTTTTGTTATTAAATAATGATTTAAAGATATCATAAACCTCCTCATCCTCTTTTACATTAAATTTTGGAATGAATATTGAATTTTTTGTAGAATAGAAATTTATATATGATGCTACTAGTTTTTTATTATTTATAATTTTTTTTGAAGGTAGTGGTATCTCAATAATTTTTAAATTATTTACTGTCAATGATAACTTATTATTTAAAATCAAATAAGCTTCAGATAGAGATTTATAATCAAATGTCGTTTGGTCATTACTTTTCGCAATAAGATATCTCTGGTCACCTATTGGACAAAAAATGTTATCTATATGGCCATCAGTGTCATCACCTTCCAACCCCGTTGGAAGCCAAATTATCGAGTTCAAATCAAATAATGTTGTAAGTTTTTCCTCAATAATATTTTTTTTAGGGTTAGACCTATTTGGATTCAAAAGTACGCTTTCAGTTGTAAATAAATAACCATTTTCATCATAAGTTATTGCACCACCTTCTAATGTTAAATCAATTTTTTTAATTGGGAGCTTTAATTGACTTGAAATAAATTCTGATAACTTATTATCATTTTCATAATTAGGGTACTTGCCATAACCATTAAAATTAAATGAATAACTCTCTAATCTTCCATTATTTTTAAAAAAAATTGGTGCAATATCTCTCATCCAAGAGTCATCTAAATTGGTTTGAGTGATATTAATTTTTGAATTAGATAAAAGTTGTAGGCATTCCTTGAAGTCAGAGGAATTACAATAAATTTCAACTTGTTCATCATCTGAAATTTGATTAGCAAAATTTGCTATTTCTAACCTAGCATCTTCAATTACGGACCCGTATAAATTTTTATTACATGGCCAAGCTATAAGGCACTTCTCATGGTCCTGCCACTCAGGAATTAATTTCATCTTGTAATTTTATACAAATTTAACCAGAATTATTCTAAATTCTTAAAAATGATCTTTAATAAAATTCATTGGCTTGGTATAGGCTTATCTTCTCCACCAGGGGTATTATATCTTCATGAAAAAGGACATGATCTAGAAGTATGGAATCGATCTGTTGATAAAGCCAGTAGACTTTTAAATAATAGATTAACAATTAATCATCTTAACTTTGATCATTTAAAAAAAAATTTGAAAGCTAACGACATTATAGTTTCAATGTTACCAGCTATCATGCACTATGATATCGCTAAACTTGCTATTTATAAGAAATGTCATTTAATCACATCTAGTTACTTTGATAAAAAGTACGCAGAATTAGAGACTCAATTCATAAAAAATAATTGTCTTTTTTTAAACGAAACTGGATTAGACCCAGGGATAGATCATCTTTTATCACATAAACTATTTCATCAATTTAAAAAAAATATCTCACCTTCATTAGTAGATGAATTATCAATATTAAGTATGTGTGGTGGGTTCCCTCATATTCCTAATAAATTTAAGTATAAGTTTAGTTGGTCCCCACTAGGAGTTTTAAGAGCATTGAATACACCTTGTAAATTTATAAAAAACTATAAAGAAGAGACATTAGATAAAGCATTTAGAAAAATATCTAAAATGAATTTTAATGGAGAGGAATTCGAAATTTACCCAAATAGGGACTCAACCCCGTATTTAAAAGAGTATTTATCAAAAGAGTATATTGATAAAGTTAAAAACTTTCAAAGAGGTACTATTAGATTAAAAGGATGGTCTAAGGAATGGAGTCAAATTTTTTTGAAGTTAGATGAAAACTCTAATTTAGAAAAAATATCCTCAGCGCTGTGGGACAAAAATAAATATCAAACTAATGAAAAAGATAGAATTCTTCTATTTGTTAGATTTTTTGCAAAATATCAAAATAAAATTGTATATGATAAAACACTTTATATTGATGAGTCGAGAAATATAGAAAACTCTGCTATGTCTCAATGTGTCTCTTTGACAATAGTGTCTGTAATAGAGTGTTTAATAAAAAATAATACAAAACCAGGTATAAGTAGAATATTTAATGAAATTCACAGGGTTGATTTTATTTTAGATAAATTAAATAACTTTGGTATTAAAATAAAAGAAATATGAATATTTGTATACTTAAAGAGTCGAGGAAGAATGAATTTAGAGTACCCTTAGTACCTAAAGATATTGAGGAACTCATTAAGAATAATTCTAAATTAAAATTCTTTATAGAACCCTCTAATCAAAGGGTAATAAAAGATAGACAATATTTTTCTGTTGGTTGTAAAAAATATAATTCACAAAAGATTGATTTATTTTTATCAATCAAAAAGATTAATTTATCTACAATAAAAAAAAATCAAAATTACATGATGTTTTCTCACACAATCAAAGGTCAAAAACATAATATGCCGTTGCTAAAGAAAATACTCAAAAATAATTGCTCACTAATAGACTATGAGCTTTTAAGAAATACTCATGGTTTAAGAAGTATAGGCTTTGGTTGGCATGCTGGAATTATGGGTGCCTATCTAACCCTTAGTAAATTTTTGAAAATAAAAAAAAACAAAAATATAATCTTTACGATAAAAGAAATAATTAGGTCTTTTAAAAATAAAGATTTTGGTAATACTAGAATTCTTATCACAGGTAATGGATTAGTATCAAAAGGGGCTCAATTTTTCCTTAATAGAATTGGAATAAAAAAAAATAAAAAAATTAATAAATCCTATTTTAATGTCTTAGAACCAAAAGATTTCTATCAAAGAATTGATAGAAAATTTTCTGATAGAGATCTTATTCTTCGTAAAGGTTCTTATAGGTCGAATTTTAAGCAGTATATTGGAAAATACGATATTTTGATTTCTTGCCATTATTGGGATGAGAAATTTCCAAAACTATTCACTAGTAAAAACATTGACAATGGTTTTTTCAAAATCATAGGAGATATAACATGTGATATTAATGGATCTATTCCAACGACAATAAAAACAACCTCTTTGAAATCTCCTTATTATAAATACAAGGGAGTGGATGTTATGGCAGTAGACAACCTACCTAGTGCTTTACCTTTAGAGTCATCTACTTATTTTAGTAATAAGTTAAAAAAACAATTACCAAAAATTTTAAATTCGATAAATAACGATAGTGTAGAGAGTTACTTTATATCTAAAAAAGGTTTTTTAAATTATCGTTATTTAAATTTAATTGACTACCTAATTTAAAATTAAATAAATACCAGTTGAAATAAGTAATATAGCAAAAAAGTATTCAAATATTTTTTTTAACAAAGTATTTGATATAAGATTTTTAATTAAGCTCCCAAATAAAGCCCATAAACTGATACACGGAAAACTTACTAACGAAGACATTAAACCTGTAAATATAACTGCTACCCATAATTCTTCCTCTAGTGGCATAAAGCCAGATGCGACAGTTATAGCTATCGTCCATGCTTTTGGATTAATCCACTGAAATAAAGCTGCTTCATATATTTTTAACGGTCTTCCTTTTTCTTTTTTATAATCTTTAATTGAACCAATCATTTTATAAGCTAAATAAATGAGGTAAAAAAAACACATCCATTTTAAAACAATTTGAAACTGGGGATTTTGAATTAAAATAAAACCTAATCCTGTACAAATTAAAGAAACTTGCAATGCATGACCGAGAGATATACCGGATATGTGTGGTAAAGATCTTTTAAAGCCAAATTTTAGACCTGAAATTGTAAGCATGGCGTTGTTCGGCCCAGGGGTTATAAACATAACTGTGTAGTAAGATACAATTGCAATGATTAATGCTACGTCGATCAAAAAGTTAATTTTTTATTATAAATTTGTTATTTTCTAAAATAACATGTATTGGCACTCCTGTTGAAAGCTCAACAGAATTAATATTACTAGAGTCATAAATACTCATTACAATTAGTAAGGCCCTTAAAGAATTTCCATGTGCTGCTATCAATATATTATTGTTATCAGCGCTCTGAATTGCAGGGTTGATTGATTCTTCAAAATATATTTCTACTCTTCTGACTACGTCCTCCAAACTTTCTCCATTGGGAGGTTGATCTGAATAACCTCTTCTCCATTTGTGAACTTGCTCTTCTCCAAATTTGTCAGCCGTTTCTTTTTTGTTTAGACCGGTTAGATCACCATAATCTCTCTCATTTAACTTAATATCTGATATTATTTTTCCCTCTCCGTATAAATGATCCCATTGATCAAGATTTTTGAGAATTATTTTAGCTGTATCTTGTGCTCTTTTTAACTCACTAGTGAATACAATATCGAATTTAATATTTAAATTTTTGAAATTTTGTCCAGCTTTGTTTGCTTCGTCTATACCTTGTTCAGATAATTCAATATTTTTAAAGCCAGTAAAAAGATTTAATTTATTCCACTCACTTTGCCCATGTCGAATTAATAAAATATTTTTCATTTAATTTGATATATATTATTAATCATACATGGTCAAATTTCGTATTGAAAAAGATAGCTTAGGGGAAATCAAAGTTGATAGCTCAAAACTATGGGGGGCACAAACACAGAGGTCAATAGAGAACTTTCAAATAGGTATTGGTAAATTTCATTTTCAAAATATTTTTATAGAAGCTCTAGCTTTACAAAAAAAATCGTGTGCTTTAGCAAATTCAGAATTTAAATTATTATCAAAAAATCATACAAAAATTGTTGGAAAAGTTTGTGATTTAATTATTTCAGGAAAATTAAATGATCATTTTCCTCTTGTTGTATGGCAAACTGGATCAGGAACCCAAATTAATATGAACCTGAATGAAGTTATTGCTAATAAAGGCAATCAATTATTAGGAAAAAAACTTCCAACTAACCATCCTCTTCACCCAAATGATGATATAAATAAATCTCAATCTTCAAATGATAGTATTCCTACTGCAATGCATATTGCTACAGTATTATCAATACACAGATATTTATTTCCAGAAATAGTATCTTTTAAAAAATCTTTAAAAAAGAAAATTTCTGAATTCAAAGGAATTATTAAAATTGGTAGAACACATACCCAGGATGCAACACCAATAAAAATTTCAAATGAATTTTTAGCTTTCTATGATCAAATTTCTTATGCTGAAAGTGTTATCAGGAAAAGTTTAAATAAGCTTTATGAACTAGCTCAAGGAGGTACAGCTGTGGGCTCGGGTATAAACGCGCCTTATAGTTTTTCTAAAAAATTTATTAAATATTTAAAACAAGAAACAAAGCTTCCATTCAAATCTGCTCCAAATAAGTATGAGTCTCTTGCATCTCATGATGTATTTATTGAAGTTATGTCAGGTGTTGAAATTTTAACTAGTGCATTATTTAAAATGGCAAATGATATCAGAGTATTAGCTTCTGGGCCAAGAAGTGGTATTTCTGAAATAATCCTACCAGCTAATGAACCCGGCTCATCTATTATGCCTGGAAAAATTAATCCAACTCAGTGTGAAGCCTTATCAATGGTATGCGCACATGTAATTGGTCTACGAAATTCTGTAACATTCGCCTGTACCCAAGGTCATTTCCAATTGAATGTATATAATCCATTAATTATTCATAATACTCTTGATGCTATTCGTTTAATCAGTGAAGCAATGGCCTCGTTTAGAGCAAATTGTTTAAAAGGATTAAAAATAAATAAAAAAAGAATAAATGAGCTATTAAATCGTTCTTTAATGTTAGTAACACCTTTAACAAAAGTAATTGGTTATGATCTTGCATCTAAAGTTGCACTAAACGCTTACAATAAAAATATTTCACTAATGCAATCTTGTTTAGAATTAACTGATTTATCTGAAAAAGATTTTAAAAAATATACTAATCCAAAGAAAATGGTTTAGTTGATTTTATGTATCTTATAATTTTCTTCTGATTTAAATAACTCTTTAAGTAAGTTATTTGTAATAAAGTGACCTGTTTTAAAACCTTTGTAAGTTCCAATAATAGGATAGCCTGACAAGTAGAGATCTCCCACTACATCTAAAACTTTATGGCGCATTAATTCATTCTCGTATCTTAACCCATCTTTATTGAGTGGTTTTTTGTCTTTAATAACTATAGCATTATCAAGTGAGCCACCTTTAATTAGATTTTGTGACTTAAGATATTCTATTTCTTGAAAAAAACCAAAAGTCCTAGCTTTTGAAATGGACTCGACATAATTACCATTTAAATTTTTAATCTTAATGTCTTGATCATCATACTTTCCATCAAAACTAGACTCTAAATTTATATTTAATCCTTGGTCTTTTGATGAGTTTGGTGCTAATTCAGCATATCCATAATCACATAGGAATTTTATAGGCTTAATTATTTCCAAAATATTTTGTTCAGAGTCCTGCTCTTTTAATCCTGTTTTTAAAATTTTTTCAACATAGACTTTAGAACTACCATCAAGAATAGGCACCTCAATGTTGTCGATTAAAACCTCACAATTGTTGATATGAAGACCAGCAAGTGCACTCAGTAAGTGCTCGACTGTCTTAACTTCAATTCCATTTGAAGCAATGTTGGTTGAAAATTTTGTAGATATTACGCTATTCCATTTTGCAGGGATAATAATAGATTTATCTGTTCTATTGAAAAAAATACCAGAATTTAGTGGAGCTGGATTAAGGGTTATATTTGTTTTAACTCCAGTATGTAAGCCAATTCCATCTAATGTGATAGGTTCTTTGAGGGTGAAACTCTTCATTAAGATAATATTAAGAAAATACCCAAAAAGTATTACTTTATAATTGTAAAACTATGTATTTATTAAATTTATTGATTAGAACCTTTTCGAAGATATGATGGGATATCTATATCCTCATTTATATCCTCATTTTCTTCACTAAATTCAGAAATATCTGAAATCTCAGAAATTTCATTATTTTCTGAACTTTGTTTAGCTTGATTAACCTCCTCATCGACAACATCACTAAATAAAAATAGATTTGGATCTGTTTTTGTTTTTTTTTGCTTTTTTTTACGATTTTCATCTTTAACTTCAATTGTTTTTTTATCAGAGGTCATCAAATTAGAAAGCATACTGAAAAAACCTGTCTTCTTTTTTTCTTCAAGATTTTCGTAATTGACACTATTTTCATTGGTTTTTTCGATTATTTCTTCTCTATTTTCAATATTTTGATCTATCTCATTAGTCAAATTAAATTCTTCATTTTCAGAAGTAACTGGTTTTTCTTCAACTACACTAGAAATGTCTTCATTAGTTTTAATGTCTGAACCATCGTAAGACAAATTTTCATCTATTTTATTTTGAATAGAACTAAAACCAGAATTATTTTCAGACTCAGGGTAGTATAGAATTTTTTTTCCTGATGCCTCTATGCCAGTAGCAAAAATACTTATTTTTAATTTGCCTTGTAGAGTTTCATCAATCAAAGAACCAAAAATAATATTTGCCTCTGGATTAACACTCTGTCTAATAATATTAGCAGCATGGTCTACTTCTAGTAAAGTCATATCGCTTCCTCCAGAAATATTGACAATTACTCCTTTAGCAGTGTTCATGTCAATATTCTCAATTAATGGATTGGTTAAAGCTAAGTTTGATGCTTCTACTGCTTTATTATCACCCTCTGCAACAGCTGTTCCCATCATTGCAAATCCCATTTCTTTTATAACAGTTCTTACATCAGCAAAATCTAAATTAATAAGACCTGGCTGTGTAATTAAATCAGTTAATCCTTTTACTCCATCAAAAAGTACATTATCTGCTTTTTTAAAAGCTTCTGCGAAAGAAGTTTGTTCATTAGATACTTTAAATAAATTTTGATTTGGTATTATCAGTAATGTATCTACATTACTTTTAACCTCTTCAAGTCCTTGTAATGCAAGGTTCATTCTTTTTGTACCTTCAAAGTTAAATGGGGTTGAAACTATTGCGACAGTTACAATACCTAATTTTTTTGCAATACTTGCGATAACCGGTAGAGCACCTGTTCCTGTTCCTCCACCTAAACCAGCAGTTAAAAATAACATATTAGTATCTCTTAATTCTTCTGAAATTAAATCAATACTTTCTTCAGCTGCATCTTTTCCAATAATTGGATCTGCACCTGCGCCTAAACCTTTGGTTTTTTCTAATCCCAGTTGGATACGATTATAACAAAGAGAATTTTCAAGTGCTTGGGCGTCAGTGTTTGCAACAATGAAGTCAACATTATTTAAATTTGATTGAATCATGTTATTTACAGCATTGCTTCCTGCGCCGCCAATCCCCATGACTGTTAAAGATGGTTTTAAGTTTTTTTGATCAACTACTGGTTCTATATCTAGTGTCATTTTTTTCCCCGCAAATCAACCTATAGTAGGTCTACGAATCTTTTGTACCATATTTTGCCTGAAAAAGAATCTATTTTTTGAATAAAATCATTACTTATTGAGCTTTTATTTGTTAAAAGCCAATAACTTGAATAGAGAGACATTATACTAGCATCATTTAAAACCTTAGGGATACCGCAAGACTTTGGCGGCTCTAAAAACTGAATGTCAAAACCATGCTTTGTTCTAAAGTAATTGTAAAAATTTTTAATCTTTGAACCTCCTCCTGTAAATACAAATGAATAAAAACTCTTATCTTTTGGCAAAGATTTTAAAACTAATTCAAAAGTCTCATCTAAACGATCTAAAGTAATCTCTTTTAAATTATCATGTCCAACATTTTTTTTCTTATTATCACCAAATTCTTCCCAGATTGGAATTTCAACAATTGAATTTCTAGTATCAGATAAATCAATTGTAGAAATTTTAAGTTTTTCGGCAAAATCAAAACTAATATTATGAATATTAACTAAATCATCAGAAATTTTTTTACAACCTTGTGGTATTTTTTTTATAAAATGTAAAACTTTATTTTTAATTACAATAATATTAATGTTGTTAAAACCATAATCTATGAGCACAACATTAGTTTTAGTTTTGGGTTTATTTTTTAAATAAAAATAATATGAAGTCGTAGAGTCTAAATAGTTTAGAATTTTAATTTGTAGTTTTTGAAATATATTACCTAAAAGATTAATTTGCTTAATATCAATCATTGAAACTAATGAAATTATAGATAGTTTATTGCAATTTAATCCAACAGGATTATCTGTAATTAATTTATCATCAATCTTATAGTGTGAAGTATACATATTATAAAGATAATTATCATCTTTAGGAATTTTGATTTTAGAAATTTTTCTTAAATCATTTTTTTCAACAATTGCACCATTGAGATTAAGATCTTTTTGTGTTTTCTTAATTTGAACACTTTGATTTGTAACAAGAATAAAAGCATCCTTAATAATATAATTAGCTTGTTTTTCAGCTTGCACTACAGAATTTTTTATACAATCGATAAAATCATCAAAATTTTCTATCTCTTCTCCATTATAGCCTTTCGATCTTGTCTTACCTGTTCCAATGAT
>CACLVL010000019.1 GCA_902610415.1 uncultured Alphaproteobacteria bacterium | reverse complement strand
TATTGTTAATAAATTCTTCAACCCTATCACCAGTACAAGCTTCTATTCTTCTCACTCCTGAAGAGACGGACTCTTCACTAATAATATGAAACTTTTTTATATTTTGAACATTTGTTACATGTGTTCCCCCACACAATTCAATTGAATAGGGTTTATTATTATTTTCTCCAAGAGTAACAACTCTGACTTCATCACCATATTTTTCACCAAATAAAGCCATAGCACCTTGTTTAATGGCCTCATCTTGAGATTTAATATCAATTTGTGTTTCACAAGAGTTAGAAATTATGCTCATTACTTCTTTTTGAATAATTTCTAATTGTTCTATTGATATTTGTTTATTATGACTAAAGTCAAAACGTAATTTATCCTCATTAACTAAAGATCCACGCTGTGCTACATGTGTTCCCAAATTATTTCTTAATGCAGCGTGAAGCAAATGTGTGGCTGAGTGATTTTTTTTTATGAGATCTCTTAAACTAGTATCAATTTTAAGTTTGACCTCTTGACCTATTTTAAAACTTCCTGAAGTCACATTACCAAAATGAATAAATATACCTTGAGGAGTTTTTCTTGTGTCTGTTACTTTGAATTCAGCAGTATCTGAAGTAATAGTGCCTTTGTCTCCAACTTGTCCACCAGACTCAGCATAAAAACATGATTTATCAGTTATAATTGCAGATTGTTCAAGATTATCACTTAAATTTTGAACTTCCTCAGAGTCTAAAACTAACGCTGATATATTTGCTAAAGTAGATGACTCTTTATAGCCATTGAAAGTTGTTGGTTTTATTTTTTTAGCTAAATCAAACCATAGTTTTTGGGTATCTCCATCTCCACTACCCTTCCATGAGGATCTAGCTTCCTCTTTTTGAAGCTTCATTGCAGCATCAAATGACTCAACATCTACGCTAATATTTTTTGATCTTAAATAATCTTGTGTTAAATCTAGAGGAAATCCAAAGGTATCGTATAATTTAAATGCTATTTTGCCATCTAGTTTATTATTTTTAATCTTAGGTAATTCTTGTCCAAGTATCTCCAAACCCTTACTTAAAGTTTCTCTAAATTTTATTTCCTCAGAGTACAAAGTTTCCTTTATAGCATCAGCACCTGTATTGAGTTCTTGGTAAAAATCTCCCATTAAATTTTTCAATTCTTCAAAAATTTCATGAAATAATGCATCCTTAGAACCTAATGAGTAAGCATGTCTTATGCCTCTTCTTAATATTCTTCTTAAAACATAACCTCTGCCTTCGTTTGAAGGTAAAACCCCATCAGCTATTAAGAAAGATGATGCCCTTAAATGATCTGCTATAACTCTAAAACTAGATTTGTTCTCTTCAGTTATATTTTTTTGAATACATTCCTGTGTAATATCAATTATATTTGTAAATAGATCTGACGTATAATTATCATTACTACCATTCAATAAAGCAGTTATTCTCTCTAATCCCATTCCAGTGTCCACACATGGTTTAGGTAAATCTAATCTAGTTTTTTTGTCAACCTGCTCATATTGCATAAAAACTAAATTCCATATTTCAATAAAACGATCTCCATCCTCATCTACTGAACCTGGAGGGCCACCAAAATACTTATCGCCATGATCATAAAATATTTCTGAGCATGGTCCGCAAGGTCCCGTATCTCCCATTGACCAAAAATTATCAGTACTTGAAATTTTGATTATTCTATTGTCAGGTAAATTACCAATCTTTTTCCAAAATTTTTCAGCGACTTCATCATCATGATATATAGTAACCAATAATTTATTTTCATTAATTTTGAATTCTTTCGTAATTAAATTCCATGCATATAAAATAGCTTCTTCTTTAAAATAGTCGCCAAAAGAGAAATTTCCCAACATCTCAAAAAAAGTGTGGTGCCTTGTTGTAAATCCAACGTTTTCAAGATCGTTATGTTTACCACCTGCTCTAACACATTTTTGTGAAGTAGTAACTCTTTTGAAATCTTTTTCCTCCATACCAGTGAAAACATTTTTAAATTGAACCATTCCAGAGTTTGCAAACATTAATGAAGGGTCATTTTCTGGGACTAATGATCCAGATTTTAAGTGTTTATGATCATTGTTCTTAAAATAATCAATGAATGCATTACGGACATGATTAGAGTTCATATTCAAGGAATATAGATTAATTTAACTGAATTTTAATATTATTCTTTTGAGCTTTTTTCGACTATTTCCTCTGTCATAGGAGGAGGTGGATCGATCATTAACTCTTCCACCGTGTCTGAATTAGATCTAATTTTACTCTCAATCTCATTTAGCAATTCAGGATTATCTTTTAAAAACTGCTTTGTGTTTTCTCTACCCTGGCCTATTTTCTCATCCTTATATGAATACCATGCACCAGACTTATCAATAATGTCAGCTTGGACGCCTAAATCAATAATTTCTCCAATTTTAGAAATACCCTCACCATACATAATATCAAACTCGACCATTTTAAATGGAGGGGCCATTTTATTTTTGACAACTTTGACTCTTGTTTGGTTACCAATAATATTATCTTTATCTTTTATTGCACCAATTCTTCGAATATCTAATCTTACAGAGGAGTAAAACTTTAAAGCATTACCACCTGTGGTAACTTCAGGACTTCCAAACATAACACCAATTTTCATTCTCAGTTGGTTTATAAATACAACCATCGTATTTGTCTTGGAAATAGAGCTAGTTAGTTTTCTGAGTGCCTGACTCATGAGCCTTGCTTGAAGTCCAGGTAAAGAGTCTCCCATTTCACCTTCGAGTTCAGCTCTTGGTACTAATGCTGCTACTGAGTCTATGACCAATAAATCAATACCCTCTGACTTAACAAGGGTATCAGAAATTTCCAAAGCCTGTTCCCCCGTGTCAGGTTGAGATATCAATAATTCGTCTATGTTTACACCTAGTTTTTTTGCATATCCAGGATCTAAAGCATGTTCGGCATCAATAAATGCGCAAGTTCCACCCATTTTTTGAGCCTCTGCAATGATGTGAAGAGTAAGAGTTGTTTTACCCGAACTTTCAGGACCGTACACTTCTACGACTCTTCCTTTTGGTAACCCACCTATTCCTAACGCGATATCTAGTCCAAGCGAACCAGTTGAATAAACATCAATATTTGTATCGATATCTTTTTTACCAAGCATCATTATGGAACCTTTACCATATGATTTTTCAATATTACTAATAACTGATTTAAGTTTGTTTAAATTTTCTTTTTTATCCATTTGATTCTATTATAAATAGTAAATATTTGTTTGTACTAAACAAGAGTAATAATGGAAAATAACTTTAATTATAGCGATTTTATACCAGGCACAATTGTGGAGTGCCCATCTCAGCCCGATTGGGGTCTGGGACAAGTTCAATCTTGTATAAATAGTAAAATCACTATTAACTTTGAGAACGTTGGAAAAAAAGTTATAGATTTAAATATTATAGATTTGAAAATATTCGAAAATGCTGACTGATAATTTTAAAAGAAAAATTGATTACTTGAGAATATCTGTGACTGACAGGTGTGACCTAAGATGTACATATTGTATGGCTGAAGATGTTACTTTTCTCCCAAGACAGGAAGTCTTATCAATCGAAGAGATCATTAAACTTACAGACATTTTTAATGAGTTAGGTGTTAAAAAATTTCGATTAACAGGGGGTGAGCCCCTAGTCAGAAAAAATGTTGTTTCAATCATAGAGCATTTACATAATCTAAAAATTCAGGGTAAAATTTCTGAACATACTTTAACTACGAATGGTACAAATTTATCTAAATATGCATCTATTTTAAAAAAAAATGGTGTTGAAAGAATAAATGTTTCCCTTGATAGCTTAGACCCAGAAAGTTTTAAAAGAATAACTAAATGGGGAGATCTAAATAAAGTTTTGAATGGAATAGAGGTTGCTAAACAAGAAGGTATCAAAATAAAGATAAATACTGTTTTGACTCACAATTTTAACGATAAAGAGATTTTTGGTATTTTAGATTGGTGTAAAAAAAATCAGTTTGATATTTCGTTAATAGAAATAATGCCCATTGGAGACATTGGAGAGAAGCGATTTGATCAATTTTTATCTATGAAAAAATTTGAAGAAGATTTAGTAAATAAGTTAAATTTAAATCCTTCTAAGCATAGAACTAACGGTCCATCCAGATACTATGAGTACTCAAATCATAACTCAAAAATTGGTATTATATCTGCTATTTCTCATAATTTTTGTGACACTTGTAATAGGGTAAGGCTCACTTGCACTGGAAAGCTATATATGTGTTTAGGTCAAAATGATTTTGTAGATTTAAAGTTTGCTTTAAGAAATCAAACAAAAAATGATATTATTGCTCAGATAGAGTATGCAATGTCAATTAAACCAAAAGCACATAACTTCGAAATTCAAAAAGATAATTTTGGAGGTTATGTTAATCGTTATATGAATGAGACTGGTGGTTAATTCATGAAAATCTGTTTTGTTTCTTTCCCTCTTGAAAAAAATATTGAGGCACAAGAAAAACTTATTAAAAAATATGGAAATTTTGAACCTGAAGAGGCAGATTTTATTGTCGCCCTTGGTGGAGATGGTTTTATATTAAAATCACTCCATAATTATATGAAACTTAACAAACCTATTTATGGTATGAATTTTGGATCTGTTGGATTTCTAATGAATGATTACAGACTTGAAGGACTAGAAGAGCGTTTAAATAGTGCTCAGTTAACAAAATTGAGACCATTAGTTATGAAAACTCTAAATCCTACTGGTCAAGAAATTAAAGCAATTGCTATTAATGAAATAAGTATACGTAGAGAAAAGTACCAAGCAGCAAAAATTCAAATTCTAATAGATAACGAAGTGAGAATTGAAGAACTCGTTTGTGATGGAGTGATATTGTCAACGGCAGCAGGAAGTACTGGATATAATTATTCTGCCTCTGGGCCTATCATTCCTCTTGGTAGTAATGTAGTAGCTCTAACTGCTGTAAGTGCCTACAGTCCTAGACACTGGCGGGGAGGCTTGCTAAAAGACAATGCCAAAATTAAAATTATAAATAATAACCCATCTAAACGACCAATAGTAGTTCATGCAGATCATATTGAAGCTAAAGATGTTATATCTGTTGAAATAGAAATGTCCGAAGGTATGGAAATACCATTATTATTTGATAATGATCATAAGATTGAAGAACGTGTCTACAAAGAAATGTTTAAATCTAGCTAATTTAAGTGAAATCAATAATAAATTTCAAAGGATTCTTAATTTTTTGTTTATTGATAATTATCTCTAATGAATCTAATTCCAACGAATGCTTAACAAAAAAAGGACTGAATATAGGGTTTATAGAAAATAGTTATATTGATTATAAATATTATTTATATTACGCACTTGGCGATTACTCACTATTAAACGATATAGAATTTACAATCAGTGAAGTTCATCAAAATGCGAATGAATTTGACATTATATTTGGTGAATATAGAGATTTAGAAAAGTTAAGTTTTAATCAAACACAGATACCTGATAAAGTTTTAAATTTTTATAACGATAATGAAATTGAAATTCTAGGAAATTTATTCCCTCTAGATTTAGATACATTTATTATATTAAGCAAAGACAATAATCAAAAATTAACTTTCGAAGAATTTTCAGAATTATATAATCCCATAAAGTATACTTTAGGTATGAGTTTCCAAACCAAAGAAGACATAATTAATTTATTAATTTATCACTTAGAACAACCCTCTATTAATCTAAATAGTGTCTCCTTTGAATTAATTGCAGATTTATTTGTGAAAACTTACGAAAATCTAAATAAAAATATTTTAAATAATGACTTTTTAGAGGTTTATAATTCTTTTGAAAATTCTGAAAATGTTCATACATTATTTAGTGATGGTATTTTACTTAATAAAAATACTGGTTTTGAAAGTTTTCAACTTTTTCCAAAAAGTGAATATATTTGGAGCGATGAACATGGAAAATTTCAGCAGAATTTAGAAACAATCCCTTTTTCTTTTTATGGTTTCAGCGCCTATTTAAATAATTTTCAAAGTTCAGGTTTTTTATGCTATTTAATTGATGAAAAAGTAAGGTTAAAAGCTTTTAAAGATTTTAATATTCAGTTAAGCCCTTTATCAATACATGAGGTAAAAAAAATCGAAGATGAATTACCTGATAATTACGTACAAATTTTAGAAAATAAAAATAAAAATATATTCAAACCCGATTATTCATCAGAGTTCAAAAAATATGATTTATTTTCTGGAGTTATTTTTGGTCAAAATCAATTAGATGATATTTTGGACAATCCAGACTATTTAAATAGATAAAAGTATTGAAAAACTTAAGTAATCGTCTAAATTCGATTAACTATTTTAACATGGCCTCGTGCTGGAATGGTAGACAGTCTGGACTTAAAATCCAGTGGGATTTACTCCCGTGGCGGTTCGAGTCCGCCCGAGGCTACCATTTTTTTTATTAAATGATAATAGTAGAAGTAACTTTTAAAATAGATCCTTCTTTAACAGAGAAAAAATTAAGAGAAAAGTTTTTAGAGACAGCTCCGATTTATAAAGAAACACCTGGGTTGATAAGAAAAAACTATATTTCAGATCTTAAAAATAATATTGCAGGTGGTGTATATTGTTTTGATAATATGTTAAACGCAAAAAAGTGGTTTGATGAAGAAAGAATTGAATGGATCACAAATAGATACTCCAAACCTACATTAAAATTCTATGAAAACTTTGTTGTAGTAGATAACGAATCTAAGAGAATTATTAAAGATTAATTATTGTAAATATAAAGCTGAGTATTTTAAATAGGCGGCGTCCTACTCTCCCAAGCCTTAAGACTAAGTACCATCGGCGCTGGAGGCCTTCACGACCGAGTTCGAAATGGGATCGGGTTTTTTCACTCCGCTATGACCGCCACAAACTTTTTATAACATTTAGTTAAAACTTTTCGCTGTGTATTATAATTCAAGCATTGGATTATTAGTACTAGTTAGCTTCATGTGTTACCACACTTCCACACCTAGCCTATCAACGTGGTAGTCTTCCACGATCCTATAACGAAGCCTAGTTTTGAGGTTGGCTTCCCGCTTAGATGCTTTCAGCGGTTATCCATTCCGTACATAGCTACCCTACGATGCAGCTGGCGCTACAATAGGTACACCAGAGGTACGTCCACCCCGGTCCTCTCGTACTAAGGGCAGATCCTCTCAAGCTTCCACAACCATGGCAGATAGGGACCGAACTGTCTCACGACGTTCTAAACCCAGCTCGCGTACCGCTTTAATTGGCGAACAGCCAAACCCTTGGGACCTGCTTCAGCCCCAGGATGCGATGAGCCGACATCGAGGTGCCAAACCTCCCCGTCGATATGGACTCTTGGGAGAGATCAGCCTGTTATCCCCGGCGTACCTTTTATCCGTTGAGCGATGGCCCTTCCACGAAGTGCCACCGGATCACTATGACCGACTTTCGTCTCTGCTCGACTTGTGGGTCTCGCAGTCAGGCAGGCTTATGCCATTGCACTCGACGAACGGTTTCCAAGCGTTCTGAGCCTACCATCGCGCGCCTCCGTTACTCTTTGGGAGGCGACCGCCCCAGTCAAACTGCCCACCATGCATGGTCCCAACACCGGATGACGGTGTATGGTTAGGCATCAAGGAACAGAAGAGTGGTATTTCACTGGTGACTCCAGAATGGCTAGCGCCACTCCTTCAAAGTCTCCCACCTATGCTACACATCTGTTCCCTAATACCAATACAAAGCTGCAGTAAAGGTGCACGGGGTCTTTCCGTCTAACCACGGTTACTCGGCATCTTAACCGAGAATTCAATTTCACTGAGTCTATGTTGGAGACAGTGGGGAAATCGTTACGCCATTCGTGCAGGTCGGAACTTACCCGACAAGGAATTTCGCTACCTTAGGACCGTTATAGTTACGGCCGCCGTTCACCGGGGCTTCAATTCAGGGCTTGCACCCCTCCTATTAACCTTCCGGCACCGGGCAGGCGTCACACCATATACGTCGTCTTTCGACTTTGCATAGTGCTATGTTTTTAGTAAACAGTCGCTACCCCCTCTTCTGTGCCACCTCCTACTGGTTGCCCAATAGCAGGTCACTTTTATCCCGAAGTTACAAGTGTAATTTGCCGAGTTCCTTCAACATAGTTCTCTCAAGCGCCTTGGTATTCTCTACCCTCCTACCTGTGTCGGTTTTGGTACGGTCTAATGCTGGAGCTATTTCCAGGGACAAATTCACTGCAAATTCAATCCAGTAAGAACTTACAATTTACTTCATCCGTCACTACCAGCTGGTGCAGGAATATTAACCTGCTTCCCATCGACTACGGCTTTCGCCCTCGCCTTAGGGGCCGACTAACCCTGCGCAGATTAGCTTTACGCAGGAAACCTTAGGATTTCGGCGGAAATGTCTTTCACATTTCTTATCGTTACTCATGTCAGCATTCGCACTTCTGATACCTCCAGCAATGCTTACGCATCACCTTTACAGGCTTACAGAACGCTCCGCTACCCAATTACTAAAAGTAATTGTCAAAGCTTCGGTAAATGATTTGAGCCCCGTTACATTTTCGGTGCAGGATCTCTTAATTAGACCAGTGAGCTGTTACGCTTTCTTTAAAGGATGGCTGCTTCTAAGCCAACCTCCTGGCTGTCTTGGAGTTCCCACTCCCTTTCACACTTAATCATTATTTGGGGACCTTAGCTGTTGATCTGGGCTGTTTCCCTCTCGTCCAAGGACCTTAGCACCCATGGACTGTCTGCCGTGCAGACTTACTGGTATTCGGAGTTTGATTAGGTTTGGTAGGAATTGCTTCCCCCTAGCCCATTCAGTGCTCTACCCCCAATAAGATTCACACGACGCACTACCTAAATAGTTTTCGCGGAGAACTAGCTATTTCCGAGTTTGGTTGGCCTTTCACCCCTAATCACAAGTCATCCCGTAGCTTTTCAACGCTAGTGGGTTCGGTCCTCCGGTGAATTTTACTTCACTTTCAACCTGCTCATGACTAGATCACTCGGTTTCGAGTCTAATCCCATTAACTAAATCGCCCTATTCAGACTCGCTTTCGCTTCGCCTACACCTATATGGCTTAAGCTTGCTAATGAGATTAAGTCGCTGACCCATTATACAAAAGGTACGCTGTCACCTCATAAAGAGGCTCCAACTGCTTGTAAGCATCCGGTTTCAGGGTCTATTTCACTCCCCTGCTAGGGGTTCTTTTCGCCTTTCCCTCACGGTACTGGTTCACTATCGGTCATAAAGTAGTATTTAGGCTTAGGAAGTGGTCTTCCTATATTCAGACAGGATTTCACGTGTCCCGCCCTACTCATGTCTATTTTTTACTATCTACCCATACGAGGCTATCACTCACTATGGCCTGCCTTTCCATACAGTTCTGGTTTAGTAAAAAGTAGCACTGGCCTGATCCGCTTTCGCTCGCCACTACTAACGGAATATCTTTTCCTCTAGGTACTTAGATGTTTCAGTTCCCTAGGTTCGCCCTTATAAGCTATGTATTCACTTATAAGTTATTGGGTTTCCCCATTCGGAGATCTCGGATTAAGCTTATTGACAGCAAGTCCGAGCTTATCGCAGTCTGTCACGTCCTTCGTCGCCTCTTTATGCCAAGGCATCCACCAAATGCTCTTACGCGCTTGAATTATTAACACACAGTGAAAAGTTTGTTGTTAATAACTTTTTGTAGTTATTTGTTGTTATATTAGTTGTTTAATTGACGAACAACTCGTGCAAGTTATTCGTCTGTGTTATCAGCTTACATATTTACGATTTTAAAAAGTTGGTGGAGGATAGCGGGATCGAACCGCTGACCTCCTGAATGCAAATCAGGCGCTCTCCCAGCTGAGCTAATCCCCCAACAGTGTTGGTGGGCGAGGGAGGACTTGAACCTCCGACCTCACGCTTATCAAGCGCGCGCTCTAACCAACTGAGCTACACGCCCAATCAATGCCCTTTATCAACGTTAGTTGAAAAAAGCAAAACAAATAGACGGTGGTTACTTTAAACGTACACTTAGTTCAAAGTTTTTTTTCCTTTAGAAAGGAGGTGATCCAGCCGCAGGTTCCCCTACGGCTACCTTGTTACGACTTCACCCCAATCGCTGGCCGTACCGTGGGCAGCTGCCTCCCGAAGGTTAGCGCACTGACTTAAGATAAAACCAACTCTCATGGTGTGACGGGCGGTGTGTACAAGACCCGGGAACGTATTCACCGCGGCATGCTGATCCGCGATTACTAGCAATTCCAACTTCATGCACTCGAGTTGCAGAGTGCAATCCGAACTGAGATAACTTTTGGGGATTTGCTCCACCTCGCGGTATTGCGTCCCGTTGTAGTTACCATTGTAGCACGTGTGTAGCCCAGCGTGTAAGGGCCATGAGGACTTGACGTCATCCCCACCTTCCTCCGGCTTATCACCGGCAGTTTCGCTAGAGTCCTCAGCCGAACTGTTAGTAACTAACGATAAGGGTTGCGCTCGTTGCGGGACTTAACCCAACATCTCACGACACGAGCTGACGACAGCCATGCAGCACCTGTGCGAAAGCCAGCCGAACTGAAGGTTACCATTCTGTAACCGGTACTTTCCATGTCAAACGCTGGTAAGGTTCTTCGCGTTGCGTCGAATTAAACCACATGCTCCACTGCTTGTGCGGGTCCCCGTCAATTTATTTGAGTTTTAATCTTGCGACCGTACTCCCCAGGCGGGGTGCTTAACGCGTTAGCTACGACACCGAACAAAAGTCCGACGACTAGCACCCATCGTTTACTGCATGGACTACCGGGGTATCTAATCCCGTTTGCTACCCATGCCTTCGCATCTCAGCGTCAATATCAGTCCAGAAAATCGCCTTCGCCACTGGTGTTCCTTCCAATATCTACGAATTTCACCTCTACACTGGAAATTCCATTTTCCTCTCCTGAATTCCAGAACAGAAGTTTTAAAAGCAATTCCTAGGTTGAGCCCAGGGATTTCACTTCTAACTTTCTGTTCCGCCTACATGCGCTTTACGCCCAGTAATTCCGAACAACGCTAGGACCTTCCGTATTACCGCGGCTGCTGGCACGGAATTAGCCGGTCCTTCTTCTTCGGCTACTGTCATTATCCTCACCGATGAAAGAGTTTTACAACCCTAAGGCCTTCGTCACTCACGCTGCATTGCTGGATCAGGGTTGCCCCCATTGTCCAATATTCCCTACTGCTGCCTCCCGTAGGAGTCTGGGCCGTGTCTCAGTCCCAGTGTGGCTGATCATCCTCTCAAACCAGCTAAAGATCGAAGCCTTGGTGAGCTTTTACCTCACCAACAAGCTAATCTTGCGCGGGCCAATCTTATAGCGATAAATCTTTCCCATTACTGGAATATACGGTATTAGCTACAGTTTCCCGCAGTTATTCCGTACTATAAGGTATGTTCCCACGTGTTACTCACCCGTGCGCCACTAAGGACACCTAGCAAGCTAGGGCCTTCGTTCGACTTGCATGTATAAAGCATGCAGCAAGCGTTCGTTCTGAGCCATAATCAAACTCTTAAGTTGAATTACCTACTCATAAAAAACAAAGTTTTAAATTGACGTAGGTTGGACGCCAAAATAACGAGCTAACATTTTTATCAAATGAAAGCTTGATCGAAATTTGACGTTATAAACCCACCGTCTATTCATTTCATATTAACTAAAAATAAAGAGCAAGAAACACTATTGCACAATAAATGGCCCAATGAATCAAATAAAAAGTAGACTATAACTACACTTTATCGAAGCATTGTCAAATGCATTTCAATAAAAAAAATAAAAAAAAACCCTTGAAAAGAATGAATTTATTTGGGTATTGGTTGCGGGGGTAGGATTTGAACCTACGACCTTCAGGTTATGAGCCTGACGAGCTACCAAGCTGCTCTACCCCGCGATCAGAAAACGAAAGATATGTTAAAATATCAATAATTACAATGATTATTCTTGGTAGCGGAGGAGGGATTTGAACCCCCGACACATGGATTATGATTCCACCGCTCTAACCAACTGAGCTACTCCGCCAAAAGGAAATATTGTTTTATATTAAATTAACCTATTCTTAAATAATTTTGTTTATCTCTCTTAGAATGAATTTTTTTGCATTGTTTACGCCTAGCTTGTTAACTTTTGAATTTATAACAATCTCTACACCCCTAGGTTTTCCATCAAAAATTGGATAGCTACCTATAGAGATAAATTCATATTTTTTTTCTGCATCAACAAGAATATGGGCTATTTTACTTTCAAATAATTTTGTAATTATAGACGTTGAATAAAATTTATTTTTAATTTTAATCATTTTTTTAAATTCTTTCATCATTGCTTGTACTATTGAAGGCACACCTGCAAATACGTAAATATTCTCAATTTTAAAACCTGGAGCGCCACTTACTTTATTCAAAATTAATTTAGATCCCAAAGGCATGTATGCCATTTTTGTTCTAGCATCAGTTAATTCAGATTTAATTTTTCTGTAATATTTTTTTAATTCACTGTATGCACCGTTATGTAATTTATATTTTTTTCTTACTGCCAAACTAATTGATTCAGAGGTTATATCATCATGCGTAGGACCTATTCCACCAGTAGTAATAATAAAGTCATACTTTGGTTTTAATTTTCTGATCTGGGAGATAATTATTTTTTTTGAGTCGGGTATTACTATTACTAATTGCAAAGATATACCACATAAAAATAGCTCTTTGGCTATATGATTTATATTTTTATCTTGTGTCCTACCTGATAATATCTCATTGCCGATGATTATAAGACAAGCTGATTGTATATTTTTTTTTGTTGCCATAGATGAATTATAAAGAGGAAATTTTAGAGGGTTTTTTTATAAAACGCTATAAACGATTTTTTGTTGATATAAAGATTGGTTCTAAAGTTGTCACAGCTTACTGTCCAAACACAGGTTCACTATTGGGTCTATTGAACGAAGGTTCAAAAGTTTTGGTTGCAAAAGTAGAAAATCCTAATGCTAAATTAAAATATAGATTAGAAGCAATCAAATATCTTAAAACATTTGTTGGTATAAATACATCCCTACCAAATGATATTGTTTTTAATGCAATAAAAAAAAATAAAATTCTTCATGAAATTAAAGGTGATTTAAAAAAAGAGGTGAAATATGGAAAAAATTCTAGAGTTGATATTTATGCTAGTCACCCAAAAGCTGATAGTTTTATTGAAGTTAAATCCGTCACATTATCAAGAGAAAAAAATTTAGCAGAATTTCCAGATGCTATTACCTCAAGAGGATCAAAACATTTATTAGAATTAAGCAATATGTCAAAAAAAGGTAGTAACTGTTTTCTGATATATCTTATCCAACGAGATGATGTAAATAGATTTTCGATAGCTAAAGATTTAGATAATGATTATTATGAAAACTCGCTTATTGCCAAAAAAAGTGGTGTAAAATTTAGAGCATTTAAATGTAATGTTTCTTTAAAAGGTATAAATATTTTAGGTGAGATAAAAATTGATGAAGATTAAATCATATTCAAATACTGAGGTAGACTCTTGTAGAAAGGCAGGTAAAATAACTGCAACTATTTTAGACGAGCTTAATAATATAATTAAAGAGGGGATTACAACTTCTGAGATTGATGAATTCTGTTTAACTAGAATTCAAGAATTAGGTGGCACTCCTGCCCCTTTGTTTTATAGAGGTTTTCCAAAATCTACATGTACTTCTTTAAACCATGTAATTTGTCATGGAATTCCAAATTATAATCGAAATCTTCAAAAGGGTGATATTTTGAATGTAGACGTTACAACAATAATTGATGGTTGGCATGGAGACTCATCAAGAATGTATAAGGTAGGTGATGTCTCCATAAAAGCAAACAACCTATGTAAAGTTACTCACGATTGTTTAATAGAAAGTATTGATGAAATAAAACTCGGCGAGCCTATTAGTCGTATTGGAAAAAAAATTGAAGATATAGCAACATCAAATAATTTTAGTGTTGTAAGAGACTTTTGTGGACATGGTGTTGGTTTGAAATTTCATGAAAATCCAAGTATTTTGCATTACTACGATAGCGAATATGATAATATTAAATTTATAGATGGAATGATTTTTACGATTGAACCCATGATCAATGTTGGAAAATATCAATCTAAAATACTAAGTGATGGTTGGACAGCTGTAACTAAAGATAAAACACTTAGCGCTCAGTACGAACATACGATATATATTAATGGTGATAATGTTGAGATTCTAACAGAATCTCCAAATAAGGCTTTTTATAATTGATACCGAGATACTCTAGAAAAATTCTCAAAGAAATCTGGGAGGATAATAATAAATTTCAAATATGGCTTGATTTAGAAATACTTGCTTGCGAGGCAATGGAAAAATTAGGCCAAATACCTAAAGGAACTGCAAATAGAATTAAAAAAAAAGCGAAGTTCAAAGTAAAAGAAATTGAAAAAATTGAAAAAAAAACTAAGCACGAAGTAATTGCTTTTTTGACTAATGTAGCAAAGTATGTAGGCGCTGAATCTAGGTATATTCACAAAGGACTTACATCCAGTGATATTTTAGATACTTCTTTTTCGATCCAACTCAATCAATCAAGTAATATAATTCTTAGAGGTTTGGAAAAATTAAGCAAATCTCTTCTTAGTATTGCA
>CACLVL010000018.1 GCA_902610415.1 uncultured Alphaproteobacteria bacterium | reverse complement strand
TAAGTATGATTTTTAATGGAAGAGAGTCTTCCTCAAGTGCTTTGGCTCTGTAGGACATCCAAAAAACAAAAAGAACGCTGATAACACCAAAGAAAATTAAAAGAGTTTTTAAGTAACCTGATAAAATAAACCAAAATACAAAAAGTATTATGAAATAAGTTATAAACGATAAGGTCTTAAGTGAATCTTTATTAGGTTTAGCCACTAAAAGCTATTATGAGAATAAATCACCCTCTGTAAATACTGCAGTGTTCATGTCTTTTACAAATAATTTACCTTGATCAGATTTAAACCTTGATACTTCAATAAATCCACCTTTTACAGCTATTCTTACATTCTCAGCACTAATTGATATTATTTGACCAGGGAAATGCTCTGCGCTTTGTTCATCAATAAATCTACTATCGTAGAATTTATACTCATCTCCCATAAATTCAGCCCATGCACCTGGTTGAGGGTTACAGCCTCTTATGAGGTTATAAATTTCATTTCCAGGTTTTTTCCAATCAATTCGGGCATCACTTTTTTTGCACCAAGATTCATATGTAGCTTTAGAGTTGTCTTGGGGTGTTTTTGGTGCGTTTCCGGACTCAATAAGATTTGCTGCTTCTACGCAAGCATCAAGACCCAATGGAAATATTTTTTTGAAGTAAACATCACCCAAAGTATCATCGGGTGCTATGTCTACTTCTTTTTGAAGTAATATCTCACCTTCATCTAATCCGTCGTTAGGATAAAAGATTGAGAGACCTGTTTTAGTTGATCCACCAATGATTGGCCAGTTAATAGAACTTGGGCCTCTATGTAATGGAAGTAATGATGGGTGAAAACATATTGAACCATGAGTAGGAATATCTCTTGCCCCTTCAGGAACGAAAATAATAACATATGCCATTACACATAAATCTGCTCCATGTGACCTTATTTGATCTAATACCTCTTGATCTTTAAAGTTCGATGGTTGAAATACTGGGAGACTTACACTTTGGGCATATTCCTTTACAGGATCAACTGGTTTACCTTCTTTATCGGGAGCGCAATATACTGCTACAACTTCGTGTTCTGTTTCTGTATGAAATTTTTCTAAAGCACTTTTTCCAAATGCTTGTTGTCCCATTAAAATTATCTTCATTATGTCTCCTTAAAATTGAATGTATCTTATACTGCTCCGGCTTCTCTTACAGCTTTAATTTCATCTTCACTCATTTGGCAAAATTCCTTAAGTATCTCATCTGTATGTTCTCCGAGAAGTGGAGACCTTTCAACTTTTGCTGGAGAGTCTGATAATTTAATTGGATTGCCAACTGTTAAATATTTTCCTCTTTCAGGATGATCAACCTCAACTATTGTATTGGTATCTCGCAGTCCTTGATCTTCAGCCAACTCTTTTAGAGAAAGGATTGGGCCAACTGGTATATCAAGAGGGTTGCATATATCCATAACCTCAAATTTTGTCTTAGTCATAGTCCAAGCTTCGATGGTATTAAAGATTTCATTAAGTTTTGGTAATCTAAGCGCAGGAGTTGAGTAACTCTCGTCTTCTTTCCATTCAGGTTTTCCAATAACATCACATACTTTTTCCCAAACTGCAGCTTGAGTAATAAAATAAGTATAGGCATTAGGATCAGTCTCCCAACCTTTACATTTTAGAATTCTTCCTGGTTGACCTCCACCAGAGTCATTACCTGCACGAGGCGTGGCGTCATCAAAAGGAATATTTTCTCCAAATTGTGAGTATTCTTTTAAAGGGCCTCTGGAGAGCCTTTGTTGATCACGAAGTTTTACTCTGCAAAGATTTAAAACACCGTCTTGCATAGCAGCAGACACTCTTTGACCTTTTCCTGACTTTTCTCTGTGGAACAATGCGGTAACAATACCTAATGCTAGATGTAATCCTGTTCCACTATCTCCTATTTGAGCGCCGGTAACGAGGGGGACTTCGCCAAGCATGCCTGTTGTTGATGCTGATCCACCTGCACATTGAGCAACATTCTCATAAACTTTACAATCTTCGTACTTACCCGGACCAAAGCCCTTAACAGATGCATAGATCATTCTTGGATTTATCTCCTGAATTTTTTCCCAAGAAAAACCCATTCTGTCTAAAGCACCTGGAGCAAAGTTTTCGACCATCACATCACATTCTTTAATAAGTTTAGTGAATATTTTTGAACCCTCTGGTTTCTTTGGATTTAGTGTAATACTTCTTTTATTAGAGTTAAGCATTGTAAAATACAAGCTGTCTGCATGAGGAACATCTCTTAATTGACCCCTAGTAGCGTCTCCTACTCCTGGTCTTTCTACTTTAACTACATCTGCACCAAACCAAGCTAATAATTGTGTACAAGTCGGGCCAGATTGAACGTGAGTCATGTCTAATATTTTGACACCTTTTAAAGCTTCCATGATTTCCTCCTAAGATTTATTTGTACATAGTCTGGTTTTTAGTGCCAGGTGCAAATTCTTCTTTATCAACCCAAATATTAACTATAGCAGGGATACCTGACTTTACAGCTTCTCTTGCTCTTTTAAGGGCTGGTTGTATTTCTTTTGCTTCTCTAACAGCCTCGCCATGACCACCAAAGATTTTTGCAAATTCATCAAAGTTAACATCGCCTAAGATATTTCCAATATTACCTTTATCTTCTCCGTACTTCATAATTTGTCCAAATCTAATCTGATTTTGAGCAGAGTTGTTTCCTATAACAGTTAAAACAGGAGCTTTATGACGAACAAATGCCTCAAAATCCATACCAGTCATAGAAAATGCTCCATCTCCACAGTATAAAAGAATTTCTTTTTCTGGAGCGGCTAATTTTGCAGCAAGCGCGTAAGGTACACCAACTCCTAAAGTTCCAAGAGGTCCCGGGTCCATCCAAGCACCTGGCATTCTTGGTTGAACAGCCTGAGCACTAATTGTAACAACGTCTCCTCCATCGCCAATATATATGGTGTCATCATTTAGAAACTGATTAAGTTCCCATGCCACTCTATAAGGGCTGATTGGAGATTTATCAGTTGTAAAAGTAGGCATCAGTTTTTCTAATGCTGCCTCTTCACCTGATCGAAGTTCACCAAACCAATCTGATCTATCTTTCTTTGTTCCTGCCTCTGAAATAGCCTTAAGAGTTGTTCCAATATGACCAACTAAGCCAAGAGAGATATCTCTATTTTTTCCTACAGTTCTATAATCCATATCAATTTGAATCACTGTTGCATTTGGGTTTAATCTTTTTCCATAACCCATTCTGAAATCAAATGGTGTTCCAACGATTATAATACAATCTGACTTGGTAAATGCATTTCTTCTAGTTCTATGAAAGTGATGTGGGTCTCCCGGTGCCATTGAACCCCTTGCAGCACCATTTAAATAAGTAGGTATGTTCATATTTTTGACAAAATCAATCGCCTCTTCAGTTGACTGACAAGTCCAAACTTGTTGACCCAAAAGAACGCAAGGTCTTTCTGCTTTTGATATTATATCAGCAGCCTTTTGAACATCTGTAGGGTCTGCTAATGTTTTTGAGGAAGCACTATATTTGCCTGCCTGAGGTAAAACAGCTTTACTCATTGGAATAGATGAGTCAAGGATGTCTCTTGGAATTTCTAAGAAAGATGGACCAAAAGATCCATTTCTAGTTTCCCTGAAAGCCATTGAGACCATGTCTGCGCATCTCTCAGTTGACATTACTGTAGCAGCGAATTTTGTAATTGGTTGCATCATGTCTACATGAGGCAAATCTTGTAAAGATCCCATTTTATGTTGTGTAAGAGAACTCTGACCACCAATTAAAAGCATCGGTATTTCAGCTCTAAAAGCGTTTGCAACTCCTGTTAATGCATGAGTGGTTCCTGGACCAGCAGTTACAACTGCACAACCTGGTTTACCAGTCATTCGTGCGTATCCGTCAGCAGCATGAGAGGCAACTTCTTCGTGACGAACGTCAATGATTTTAATTCCTTCGTTTAAGCATCCATTATAAATGTCAATAATGTGTCCTCCACATAAAGTATAAATTACTTCAACTCCCTCCGCTTTAAGGGCTTTAGCTACCAGCTCACCGCCAGTTATCATTTGTTCATTCGTTCCTGTAGACATATTTAACCTTTCTCTGGTGGTATAATGTATACCAGAATATTAGGTGTTGCAAAGAATTTTGCCCTATGAATTAATGCTTTCTTGAATCTTATCCACTAATGTAAGTGCGTGGTTTTTTAGAAGTTTTTCTGCTTTTGATGCCTGTCCTGCGACAAGAGATCTAACAATATCATTGTGTTCGTCAATAGATTTAACGGCCCTATTTGACTCGATTATAAACTTTTTCCTGAGGTATTGTAGATGGATTAATTGAGACTCTAAAATTCCTCCCATTAATTTAACCTTAGTTAATTTCATGATTTGATTATGGAATTTGATGTTATCATTTGAGTAGTTGTCTAATTCAGATAAAACGTTCTCTTTAGAGTAGTGACAGAATTTATTTAAACTTTCTATTTCGTCTTTTTTTGAATTTTTAATAATTAAGTGTGCTGCATATCCCTCTAGTCCTGCCCAAACAGTTACAATATCTACCAAATCTTTTTTTGATTTTCTATGGACAAACACACCTCTTCTTGGAACGGTTTTTACAATACCTTCTTGCTCTAATTTGGCAACAGCCTCTCTTATAGGCGTTCGACTCACTCCTAGCTTTTCTGACAATTGTCTTTCATCTAAATGAAAATCACTTTCTTTTAAATATATATTCAAAGATAAAATATATTTTTTTAAAGACTCATATACTTTACCTTTAAGGTTTACAGCTCCTATTTTTTGAATCATTTAAGCTGTTTGTTTTTTTTTAAAGAATCTTCTATAAAGAGGACCAAATGCGGGCATTATTAAAAGGACAATAGCTATATACATTATCACAGCTGCAATAGGTTTTTCCGAAACATCAAAAAATATCCCCATACTACCGTCAGATAAAATCAAAGATTGTCTTAAAGCTTTTTCAGCCAAAGGACCAAGAACAATTGACAAGACTGCAGGTGCAACTGGATAATCTAATTTTCTTAAGATATATCCGGCAAATCCAAATAGTAACATCAGCCATACATCGTGCAAACTTTGAGTGGGCGCATAACCTCCTGTTACGCAAAGCACAAAAATAACTGGAGCTAAGATTGCAAAAGGTATTCTTAAGACCATCAAAAAGGCAGGTATTAATGCAATATTTAGAACAAGGGTAAAGAAATTTGCTATATAAAGACTTCCGATCAAACCCCATACAAACTCGGGTTCTTGAGTAAACAATAGAGGGCCAGGAGTAAGTCCCCATAGGATCATACCTCCGAGTAAAATAGCTGTAGTAGGAGATCCAGGTATTCCAAGTGTTAACATAGGAAGCATACTTCCTGTGCTTGCTGAGTTGTTTGCACACTCTGGTGCTACAACACCTGCTGGAACACCATCTCCAAATTCTTTGGAGTTTTTTGATAATTGTTTTGTAATACCGTATGACATGAGTGAAGCAGGTGTTGCACCTGCTGCAGGTAAAATTCCAACAAAGAAGCCTAAAAAAGAGCCTATGTTCATTGCCATAATAGTTTTTTTAAGTGCACCAAATGCTCTTCCAACTTCTTTCATGTTTACAGATAGTTTTGACATTTGAACTTTGCCTTTTGTCTCCTCAAGGGTCCAAAGCATTTCGCCTATTCCGTATATACCTATAGCTAAAACTAGGAAATTTATTCCATGAAGGAAACCAGGTATATTAAAGAAAATTAATCTTGGTTTTCCAGTAATTAAATCCAAACCAATAGTTGATAGTGCAAGTCCGATTAAAATTGAAAAAATAGTTTTAGGTACATCGTCTCCACCTAAACCTACAAACGTTGCGAAGGCCATAACCATTAACGCAAATGTTTCTGGAGCATTAAACCTGAGTGCAACTTCAGCAAGAGGTGGGGCAAATAAAGTAAATAGAATAACAGAGACAGTACCACCAACAAATGAACCAACTGCAGCGGCAGTTAATGCAGTCATAGCTTCTCCTTTGACCGCAAGTGGTCTGCCATCAAAAACTGTGGCAACTGCAGTAGAGGCTCCCGGAATTCCAAGCATAACAGAGCTAATGGCTCCTCCATACATTGCACCATAGTATACAGCAGCAAGAAAAATTATTGCTGCAGTAGGTGGAATAATAAAAGTAATAGGAATAAGAATTGCAACACCATTAACTGAACCAAGACCGGGCATTGCTCCAACAAACAAACCTATTAAGCATCCAAATATTAGTAGTGCTAAATTAAACCACTGAAGTGATGTAAAAATGCCGTCTAAAAGAAATCCAACTGTTTCCATATGATTTAATTATTCACTCTAAACAATTATTTAATAAATCTAGATGTTAAAAAAACTAGAGCTGTTGGTAATAAAACTGTTAAAATAATAAAAATCATTTTCACAGCAAATGAAAATCCACCATACATAAAGTCGTAGACTGGATAAAATAATGGCTCAGATACTCCCTGAGGCAAAGGTATTTTCAACATCCACTCAAAAAATAAAAAGGTTAATATGGGTGTTGTAATTGCAAATATTGTAATGAATGAGATGCTTTTTTCACTAAAATATCTTAGGTAGAATGCCAAAAAGAAAATAAGCGAAAAGTAAATTCCAAGATAGCCAATAGCTAGAACTAAGACGACTAATGAAATAATAGTCACAGCTATAAATTTAAAAGCCACTGCATCAATAAAAGGACTGTCATCTTTAGATTGTGGTGATCTTTTTAAAACAAATTTTATTATAGTAAGAATAGTGCATATGAACATGCCAAGAGATAGGTAAAAAGGGAGAAATCCAGCGCCCATATTTTCTTCTGCATTCCATGTGATCCTATTCTCTGCACTTTTAATCATTAGAGCGATTGAGCATAACGCTAAAATAACAGCAACAGCAATTTCTGCTCTTTTGACAGTTATTTTGTTTGTTATGCTCATATCGCTCGTAACTTAAATATTAGTTAAAGTTTTTAATGATCTCACCGTGCTTAGCGTACTCAATTGCTAAGAAGTCTTTAAGACCAAAACCTTCTAACCAACTCATTAACTTTCCGTCATCAATATTGAAAGTTTGGAATTCGTCATCATGATAAACAGTGTGAAGAAGACCTGTGTAGTACTTCTCTACTTCTGCATCAATACCAGCTGGAGCCATAAATGCTCTCATCATGTAGTATTCAAGATCAGGATAACCTAATTCATATGAAGATGGTACTTCAGGGAATGCAGGATTTCTTTCAGGAGTCATCATGACCAATGCTTTTGAGTCACCTGATTGGTAGAAACCCATTTGCTCTGAAGGGTTGTTTAATGTGAAATCAGACTCGCCACCAACTAGTCCCTTAGCAACAGCACCACCGCCGCTGTATGGAACATACTTAGCGTCAAATCCAAATTGACCTCTCATCATACCAAGAAGTAATTCGTCTTCAGACATACTTCCTGTACCACCCATTACAAGACCGTTACCTTTTGCTAGGTCAATGAAATCATCAAATGTTTCTACACCAGCGGTGTTCTTACCTTCTGTTGCAATCCATACTAGGAAAGTATCAGTGATAAGTCTTGCTAAAGGTGTAAAGTCATTAAAGAAATCAATGCCTAATTCTGGTTGGTTTACAGGTGTAGTAAGAACGTTGTTAAGAGTAATGATAAGTGTATGCTCATCACCAGCTTTTTTCTTAACATAAGTCATAGCTTCACCACCTGATCCACCAGATTTGTTAATTGGAATCACAGGCTTAGATGCGTAATCGTTCTTTTCGATAACACCTTGAACTAATCTAGCAATTTCGTCAGCTCCACCACCTTGACCAGCTGGAATGATAAGCTCAACAGGCTTCTTCGGACTAAAAGGCTTCGCAGAAGACACTGAGCTAACAGCGACAAGTGAAAGTGAAACAACTACTAATGCTAATTTCTTAATTATTGACATATTGTTTCCTCCTATAGGTTAGGGCGTAGAATAGACTATTTATAGTGGATTGAAAAATAATAATTTTCAATGTTCCATAGTTTGAAATTTTTGCTGAATATTGTTGGTATACGTAATCTTTTAATAAGCCTTATAACAGAGATTGTTTTTAAGAATTGTATAATGTATACAAAATGCCAGAGGAAATAATTTTGAAATTTATCAATAATAATGAAGGTGATCTCTTTATAGATGAAAAAGTTTTGAATGATCCTCTCGATAGTCAAATACAGATTGAAATTGATTACGCTGGTATCAACAGAGCCGATATTCTTCAAAAAAAAGGTCACTACCCTCCACCAAAAGGTGAAAGTGAAATAATTGGTCTCGAGTGCTCTGGCAAAGTTTCAAAACTAGGCAAGTTAGTAAAAAAATTTAGCTTGGGAGATCAAGTTTGTGCAATTCTTGCAGGTGGTGGTTATGCAGAATTTGTAAATGTTGATGAAAAACAAGTTATGCCCTTACCAAGCAATTTAAATTCCCTTGAGGCGGGAGGTTTGCCTGAAACTACACTCACTGTTTATGAAAATATTTTTAATGTATCAAACTTCCAAAAAGATGAAACTATCCTGATACATGGGGGAAGCAGTGGTATTGGCACTACTGCTATTTCTATTCTTAAAAACTATACAAAAAATCTTTATGTTACTGCAGGGACAAATCAAAAGTGTGAGAGCTGTATAGAATTAGGAGCCACAGAAGCTATTAATTATAAAGATTTAGATTTTGAGGAATTTTTTAATGAGAAAAAAATAAAAGTTGATGTTATATTAGACATGGTTGGAGGTGAATATCTAAAGAAAAATTTAAAAATTTTAAATTTTAAAGGAAGACTCACATACATAGCCGCCTTAGGTGGGATTAAAGGTGAAGCTAATCTCCTGCATATTATGAACAAACAACTAAAAATTTCTGGTTCAACATTGAGGTCTAGAACTCCTTTAGAAAAAGGAAGTATTGTCGATCAAGTGCAAAAAGAAATATGGCCTTTAATAGAGGATGGTAAATATAAACCTACAATTTATGAAACATTTAAAATGCATGAAGTAAATAAAGCACACGAAGTTATGGAAAATTCCGATCACATCGGAAAAATAGTATTAGATATAAAAGGAGAACAGGCATGAATCTGCACGAGTACCAAGCGAAAGTTTTATTAAAAAATAATAATGTAAGGGTTTTAAATGGATATCCAGTTTTGGATGATAGCGATATAGATACTGCTGTAGACTCTATCCAAACACCGGTAATAGTGGTGAAATCTCAAATTCATGCCGGAGGACGAGGTGCGGGTAAGTTTAAAGATAGTGGTGATGAAAAAGGTGGAGTTAGAGTTTGTTTTTCCAAGGATGAGGCAAAAGATAATGCTAAAAAAATGTTTGGTAAAACTCTGGTAACAAAACAAACCGGTCCTAGTGGAAAGCAAGTAAATCGCCTTTATATTGAGGAGGGTTGTGATATTAAAAAAGAGTATTACTTAAGTATGCTGGTAGATCGAGCTACTTCTTCAATTTCTATAATAGCTTCTACCGAAGGTGGCATGGAAATTGAAGAAGTAGCTGAGAAGGAGCCTGAAAAAATCATTACAGTTAATATACCAGGGGATAGTGTGATTGATCAAAATAGTTTAGATAAATTGATTAAAGGCTTAAAAATAGATCAAAATCTATCAACAGACTTCTGTGATCAAATTCAAAAAATATATAGTAGCTTCTTATCAACAGATGCTTCTCTAGTTGAGGTTAATCCCTTTGTTTTAACTGGCGAAGGTAATTTTTTAGCTTTAGATGCCAAAGTATCAATAGACGATAATGCACTTTATAAACATAAAGATGTTGTGTCTATGAGAGATGAAACTGAAGAAGATCCAGCTGAAATCGAAGCATCAAAACACGAACTTAACTATGTAAAATTAGATGGTCAAATTGGTTGTATGGTTAATGGAGCAGGGTTAGCAATGGGCACAATGGACATTATTAAGTTACATGGTGGCAGTCCTGCAAATTTTTTAGATGTTGGAGGTGGAGCTACAAAAGAAAGAGTAGCAAAAGCATTCTCTATTATTTTGCAGGATCCAAATGTTAAAGCAATTTTGGTAAATATTTTTGGTGGTATCATGAAATGTGACATCATTGCTGAAGGTGTTGTAGCTGCAGCTAAAGAGCTTTCTATAGAGGTTCCCTTGGTAGTAAGATTAGAAGGAACCAATGTTGACCTAGGAAAAGAAATTTTAAATAAATCTGGGCTCTCAATCATATCTGCTGATAATTTAGATGATGCAGCTCAAAAAGCAGTCAGAGCTTTAAATTAAAGGAGAGATCATGTCAGTATTAATAGATAAAAATACCAAAGTAATTTGCCAAGGATTTACAGGCTCGCAAGGAACTTTCCACTCAGAACAAGCAATTAAATACGGAACACTGATGGTCGGTGGCGTGACCCCAAAGAAAGGTGGTCAAGAACACTTGGGCCTTCCAGTTTTTAACAGTGTCATGGAAGCTAAGGACAGTACTGAAGCAAATGCAACTGTAATTTATGTTCCACCTCCCTTTGCTGCAGGGGCAATTATTGAAGCTATTGATGCTGATATGGAGTTAATTGTTTGTATAACTGAGGGTGTCCCAGTACTCGATATGATGCAAGTAAAAAGAAAATTAGAAAAATCGAAATCACGTTTAATTGGTCCAAACTGTCCAGGAATAATTACACCAGATGAATGTAAAATAGGTATCATGCCTGGGCATATTCATCAAAAAGGAAAAATAGGTATTGTTAGTAGATCAGGGACTCTTACTTATGAAGCAGTCGCTCAAACATCTGCAGTAGGTCTAGGACAATCAACTTGTATCGGTATTGGTGGAGATCCAATTAACGGAACAAACTTTATAGGCTGTCTTGATTTATTTTTAAAAGATCCTGAAACTGAGGGTATTATTATGATAGGAGAGATTGGTGGCACTGCTGAAGAAGAGGCCGCAGAGTTTATAAAAAAATCTGAAATTAAAAAACCAGTTGCATCTTTTATAGCTGGTGCAAGCGCTCCTGCTGGAAAAAGAATGGGTCATGCTGGAGCCATTATATCTGGAGGAAAAGGCACTGCTGAGTCAAAGTTTAGTGCTTTAGAGGAGGCTGGAGTTCATATCTCCAAGTCACCAGCAAAATTAGGCGAAACAATTAAAGAGGCACTAAGTTAATATAATTTAGCTTCTTTTGCTCTAAGTTTTGTTAAAGCAAGCACTGTATCAATTGTTGGTGTTGGAATATTTGTAATTCTTCCAAGTTCTTGAACTGAGGAAATTAAAGCATCAATTTCCATTGGTCTATCACGTTCTAAATCTTGAAGCATTGATGTTTTGTGTTCACCTACTGCTTTAGCAGCATCTATTCTTCTTTCCACATCAAAAGGTTTGTCAATTCCTAACCTTTGAGAAATGGTATGTGCTTCATTCATCATATTTTTGACAACATCCCTAACTTCATGGTTACTACAAATTTTGACAAGAGTAGATGTAGTAAGTGCACTGATAGGATTAAGAGACAAGTTGCCAAAAAGCTTTAGCCATATATCTCCTTTAATATTTGGTCTAACTGGTGCTTGAAAGCCAGCTTTTTCTAATGTTTCAGAAAGATTTTTAATTCTATCTGTTTCCTCTCCATTAATTTCTCCTAATTGAAACTTATCACCTTCTAGATGTTGAATAACACCTGGTTTAATAACCTCTGAGGCTGGATTGACAATACAACCAATAATTTTTTCAGGACCAATTCGAGACCATTGACTTCCATCTGGATCAACTGAAGTAACTTTTTTATCTTTGAAGTCAGGATTACTGTGATTATAGAAGTACCACCATGGAATACCATTTACTCCCCAAACAAATGAAGTATCTTCTTTCATAAGTACTTCAAAAGCATCAAGACAACCTGGAACAGAATGTGCTTTTAGAGTCACAAAAATATAATCTTGCTTTCCTGCTTTCTCTGCTGTGTCAACACACTTGGGATAAACCACAAGTTCTTTACCATCTTTTCTTAATCTCAATCCATCTTGTCTAATAGCTTCATAGTGAGGGCCCCTTGCAATCAAAGTTACATCAGCGCCAATTTCAGTTAGTTTTGCTCCAAGGTAACCGCCTATTGCACCAGCACCGTAAATACAAATTTTCATTTAGACTTTTAAATGTTTGATTGCTGCGGCAACGCCACTTCCAAGCTCAAACTTAATTCCTACGTCATACATTGCTAATTCGGCTGTTGAAATTGCTCCAAGTATCATAGTGCTATTTAAATCACCAAGATGACCTATTCTAAATAGCTTTCCAGCGACTTTATTCAAACCACCCCCAAAGGAAGTATTGTATTTATTGTAAGCTGTTTTAACAACATCTGTGGAGTCAATACCCTCTGGAACCATGATAGCTGTAACAGTATTAGAATATAAAGATGGATCTTTTGCACAAAGTTTAAGTCCCCAAGCACTTGAAGCTTTTTGAACTGCTTCAGCTAGAAACTTATGACGTGAATAGATGTTATCAAGTCCCTCTTCCATCATCATATCAAGAGCCTCTCGAAGACCTCTCAATAATGGCATTGGGTTAGTATAAGGCCAGTAACCTGTTTCATTAATTTTTAACATATCTTGATAATCGTAATAGGCTCTGGGTAAATTTGCAGTTTTAGCAATTTCAAGTGCCTTCTGACTAACACATGAAATAGCAAGACCTGCGGGTAACATAAAACCTTTTTGAGATCCAGAGACTGCAACATCAACACCCCATGCATCCATTTCAAATTTTATTGAACCTATAGAGCTTACCCCATCGACGAATAATAAAGCTGGATGGTTAAGATTGTTTAAAAGATCTCTTGTGGCTTTAACATCATTTGTTACTCCAGTAGATGTTTCGTTTTGGGTAACAAGGACAGCTTTTATTTTATGATCTCTGTCAGCTGATAAAATCTTTTCAAATTCTTCGTGAGGTGTTCCTGAGCCCCATTCACAATCTACTTCTTCAACATCAATGTGAAGTTTTTTACACATTTCAATCCAAAGGTGAGAAAAATGTCCAAATCTTCCAGATAAAACTTTATCTCCCTTACTTAATAAATTAGTAAGTGCTGCTTCCCATCCACTGGAGCCTGTACCTGGAAATATAATTGGTTGACCTGATGTTGTTTCAAAAACTTTTTTTAAATCGTTTATTAGTGGATGCCAAAATTTATCCATTCCTGGTGCACGGTGGTCCTCATTAGAAATATCCATTGCCTGTCTTACTCTATCAGGCATATTAGTAGGCCCCGGAACGAAAAGTGAAATTTTACCTGGCATAATTTAGTCTGTATCCTTTCTATTCAAATAATGACTTTATGGATTGCTTTAAAATATTATTTTAGCAATTTCACTAAGTGAAATTAAAGTCAATATTTTGGCATCTCCTACGGGAATCGAACCCGTGTCTTCACCGTGAAAGGGTGATGTCCTAACCGCTAGACGAAGGAGACATCGATCTTTAAGACAAACAAAATAGCTAGATTTAATAAAAAATCAATCAATGAATATCTTCAAGATGAATTATAGTTTTATCACTATAAGGATCTTTTTTAACCTTAAAATAGCAATTAAACTCAGATCGATTTGCTAAATAATTTTTTAGATCTGTTAATGAAACATCAAAAAACATTCCTTCACATGAAAAGCCAAGGTTATCAGATACCTTTATTTTTGCGTGCTTGTCTTTAAAGATTTTTAAAATATCAATTTTAGCTTTTTCAATTTTGAAAATTGGTTCTGCATTTTGTTGACCAAAGGGGCTTAAATTTTCTAGGTCTTTTAAAAGGTTATCATTGATCACATTCACATCAATTAATGAGTCATAAGACTTTTCGTTTAAAATTTCTATATCCTTTGTCTGATCAATTAAAAAACTTTTAAAAGTATCAACATTTTCTTTTTTTAATGTAAAACCACAGGCTTTGTGATGTCCGCCTCCTTTTACTAGAATACCTTTTTGTGTTGCTTGCATCATTAATAGTCCAATATTTTTTTCACCCTGAGATCTACCAGAACCAACTACTAAATCATTAGACTGCGTCATTACAAATGACGGTCGGTTATTTATACGCATAAGCCTTCCGGCAATTATCCCTAGTACACCGATGTGCCATTTTTCATCATAAAAAAAATTTATATTAACGTTATTGTTATTATCTAAATCTATCTCTTTTACGATTTTAGTTTGAATTTTTTGCCTATTTTGATTATGAGACTCAATAATTTGTGCAACTTGAATAGCTTGGTGTATGTTTTCAGATGATAAGAGGTTATAGGCCAGTAAAGACTCCCCCATTCTTCCCCCTGCATTAATCCTAGGCCCAATAATATATCCAAGATGATACTCTGATATTTTCTGTTTAATCTTTGTTAGATTTATTAGAGTTTGAATACCTTTATTTTTATTTTCTGAATTAATTATCCTCAATCCTTGCTTTACAAATGATCGATTTATATTATTTAGAGGAACTAAATCACAAATTGTAGCTAGTGAAACAAGATCAAGGTATTGTAATATATCTTTTTTTTGAAAAATATCTTCGTTATTTAGAAAAACCAGAACTAAGAATGATAATGCTGTGGCACATAATTCATCAAGATTAGACTTATCTTCTGGAGTTTTAGGATTTATAACAATAGTTTCATTGAAGTAACTCTCGCATTCATGATGGTCTATAATGAGAAGATTAGCTCCTTGTTTATGAATATATTTTTGTTCATCAATATTATTACTCCCACAATCTAAAACTAAAACATTAGAGCTGAATTCTAGTAATTTATTGCAGGCTGGGGTACTTAATCCATATCCCTCATTCAATCTATTTGGTATATAAACAAACACCTC
>CACLVL010000017.1 GCA_902610415.1 uncultured Alphaproteobacteria bacterium | reverse complement strand
TTAGAAACAAAAAATCTAACAAAGAAAATACATAACTTTTTAGCAAATAAATATCTAGGTGAATTAGAACGAGTTTTATTGGTTTCAGAAAATAGACCTGAATGGATGGCCTCTGATATCGCTATTATGTCCAATAAACTTATCTGTGTTCCTAATTACACAACTTATACTTCAAGAGATTTTGAACATATTTTAAATGACTCTCAGCCTGTTGGTTTAATAGTTTCAAATAAAAATTTACTTCAGACAATTTTAACTGCCAGCGAAAAAGTTAAATATAATTTCAAATTTATCTTATGTTTTGATTATTTTGAAAATAATTCAATTTCAAATTTAGTATTTTTAAATGATCTAACAGATGACAATAATGATAATAACAGAGAAAAAATTAAAAAAATTAAGCGCACAGATCCAGCTTGCATTATTTACACTTCAGGTACCCAAGGATTACCGAAAGGTGTTATTTTAAGTCATGGGGGCATATTAAGTAATTGTGAAGGAGCATATGAACTTCTTAAAACTATAAAGAGTCCAGATCTAACCTTTCTTACTTGGTTACCTTTATCTCATTCATATGAACATGCAGTTCAATTTGTTCAGATTATTTTAGAAGCAAAAGTATTTTATAATAAAAGTATTGAAACACTTCTACCTACAATAAAAATAGCACAACCTCATATAATGACTGCTGTTCCAAGATTTTATAACAATCTCCATGCAAAAATGAAGATCAATCTTAAAAATCAGTCTAATCTTAAACAAAATTTATTTAATAAGACTATCCAGTTAGGAACAAAAAAATTTAAAAATATTAAATTAAGTTTTAGTGAAAATATAATTAACCTAATATTAGATAAATTAGTCAGAAAAAAAGTAATAAATAATTTTGGTGGCAGATTAGAGGCTTTTATATCAGGTGGAGGACCTCTTGATAGACAAGTAGGGGAAGCGCTTAATGCCCTTGGTTTAAAGACTTTACAAGGTTATGGCTTAACAGAAACCTCACCAGTTGTAAGCTGTAATTTATTAAATAAGGTAAAAGTTGATACAGTTGGTCCTATTTTTCCTGGAGTTGAAGTTAAATTAGCAGAAGATGGTGAAATATTAGTTAAAGGTGAAAACCTTATGCTGGGCTACTGGAATAATAAAGAAGCTACTGAGCAAACAATAAAAGATGGTTGGCTCCATACGGGGGATATTGGTGAATTTGATGAGGAAAATTATCTTAAAATAACAGATCGTAAAAAGGATATAATTGTTTCTCTAGGAGGTGATAATATTGCACCATCTAAGATTGAAAATCTATTAACTTTATCTCCTGAGATAGAACAAGCCTGTGTCTTTGGTGAACAAAAGAATTATATCGCAGCATTATTAGTATTAAGCTCAGAGAGTAAATCTAGTGATGAAGATATTCAAAGATACATTGATGAAGTAAATAAAAACTTAACTCAACCAGAAAAAATAAAAAAGTTTATCTTTATTGATGAGCATTTTAGTATTGAAAATAACCTAATGACTCCAACAATGAAAGTTAGAAGACATGAAGTACAAAAAAAATATCAAAATCAAATTGATCAATTATTTTAATGCAATTATTTGCAGCTATAGATTTTGAAACTGCCACTAGTGAGCGAACATCAGCATGCGCTATTGGATATGTAATATTTAATAAAACTAAAATTATAAAAAAAGTTTCCCATTTAATAAGACCACCTAAACCTGAAGTTCATTTTACAGATATTCATGGTTTGACATGGGATATGTTAAAGAAAGCTAAAACATTTGATAAAGTGTGGCGCCAAATTAAGAGTGAATTATCAGCTGTTGATTACTTTTTTGCGCATAATGCTCCTTTTGATCGATCTGTCCTGCATTCCTGTTGTTATTTTTATAATATTGACATACCTAAACAGGAATTTAAAGATACTGTTGCAATCGCAAGAAAATATTGGGAATTTGAAAACAATAAACTAAATACAGTATGTAAAAATTTAAGAATTCCTTTAAATCATCACGATGCATTATCAGATGCTAAAGGATGCGCTTTGATAGCTATTGAGGCCTTTAAAAAAGGATATTTTATTTAATTTTATTACCGATAAAGCTCATAGAAGAAAAAATAATTATTAAGATAAGACTCATATAGATCAAGGTGTTTATCGAATTTGTCTCATCCAATATCAAACCGTATAAGAAAGGGGAGGCTGCTGAGGCCAAAACACCAAAAAATGTTAAAAGTGCCCTTATTGCACCTAAGTTTTTGATTCCATACATTTCTGCCCATAAAGAATTAGACATATTTTCAGTAAAGCCATTTGATAATCCAAGACCTGCCATGTAAATATATAAAACGAATATATGATTTGAAAATAACATCACAATAAATATTAAAGCCATGGGAATTAAGTGAAATGTGATTACTCTCCTACCAGAAAATTTATCGACTAATAAACCAGAAACTAATGAACCACCAATTCCACAGATTGCATAAAAAACAAAACTTTGAGCAATATCTAACATTGTCCAATTATTTAATTGCCCAATAAAAACTTGATGAAATAAAAAACCAGTTACTGTAAATGACATAAATAATGTAAGAGGTAAATAAAGATAAAATTTAAGATCTTTTAAAACATCTCTTCTTCTCCAAGAAAATGAATTTTGTATATCTTCATTCTCAAACCCAGTTTCACTTTGAAAATTATTTTTATTTAATAGGTAGTATAAAAATACTCCAAAAAATATTATTATAAATATAGATGAACTAAACCAAGTAATTCTCCAGCCAAAAGTTAAAATTAAAATTACTACTACAAATGGATAAATCATCTCACCAAAAGAGAATCCAAATCCAGATATAGCTAATGCTTTTCCTCTATTAGCTTTAAAATATCTTGCCATAGTTGTTCTTGAAGTGTGCCCCATAAGCCCTTGTCCGAAAAGTCTTAAAAAATAAATTACAAAAAAAAGAAGAACTACATTAAATACAACACTTGCAAAAAAACACGTTACCGAAAGACCTAATACAATTGTTAATGTATATTTTTTGAGAGAAACTGTATCTATAAGTTTGCCAGCCCATATAATTGTTAACGCACTTAAAATTGTAGCTATTGAATATAGACTGCCAAATTGCGTATTACTTAGGTTAAATGTTTCTCTGAAATCTTCACTAAAAAGAGAAATAAAAAATGTTTGTCCAAATCCTGATGCGAATGCAATTAAAAAGCCAAATATTAATAAATTTGAATTTTTATATATAAAATTAATCAAAACAAGAGGGATATTATGATTAAATGACTATATATCAATTATTATAAGTGAAAGGACTGGCTAGTGAGCACAATTAAAAAGACAAATGATGAAAGTCATCCAATTATAGAGGACATCTATAAAGACATTAAACAAACAAGGAATACAAGCTATATAGGTAATTTTTGGAAATATTTAGCTTTTGATCCTAATTTACTCAAAAATGTTTGGACTGATATAAAAAATATAATGGTTAAAGAGTCATTAATTCCCAATAAGACAAAAGAAATGATTTATATGGCTGTTTCTATTACTAACAATTGTAGTTACTGTACGCACTCACACACAGCTGCAGCTAAAAAACTAGGTATGACATCAGAAGAGCACTCTGAATTTTTAAGTGTCATAGCGTTGGCAGCAAAAACAAATCAATTGGTAAATAGTATACAGGTACCAGTTGATGATATTTTCAATGAAGATATAGAAAAATAAATTAATGGATTTTTTAACTTGGTTTTGGAATGCAGGGGAATTGCTAATGATAATTGGTGTGGGAATAATTATTATTGGATTATTATTCTATAGAAAAAAAAAATAAACTTCTTACGGAATATTATTTAATTATTTTATTTATGAACATCAAATTTATTGTAGTATAAATATATGTATTACGATGACGATAATAATGATGACAACACGTTGCTAGGAAGACTTACAGAATTAAATAGAGCTTTAAGCCAAATGATGAGAAATACCAGTGAGAGAAACATAGTTGAAAAACTACATACTTACCAGCTTGCAATAAAAAAAACTATTGAAGTAATGACAAAAAAACAACTTAATACAGTGTCTGAGTCTTCTAATGAATATGAGGATAGGCTAGAGCGTGGAGATTTTGATTAATCTTTAATCTAAATTCTTAAAACCGTAACCAGTTTTTTTTATTCTTGTTTTAAAATAATTCTTATTAAATTTATTTATGGTAGGTTTTGTATTTATTTGTTTAACTATTTGAATACCAGCTTTTTTTAATGAGGATACTTTAGTAAAGTTATTTGTAATTATATTGACTTTATTTACTTTTAGTAACTTCAATATTTTAGCTGCAATATTAAAATCTCTTTCATCATCTAAAAAACCTATATTGTGATCAGCATCAATTGTATCCAAACCTTTCGATTGAAGAGAATAAGCACGCATTTTATTAGCTAGACCGATCCCTCTGCCTTCTTGATCTAGATATAATATGATTCCACCTTTATTTTTAATCATATAGTTGATGGAACTATTTAATTGCTCTCCACAATCACATTTTCTAGAGTGAAATATATCCCCCGTAAAACATGCAGAGTGTATTCTAAGATTTGTAGGCTGTTTTAAATTTTCTGGTTTAATCATAATTGCAATATGTCTTCTAGCACCAATATAAGATTTAAAAATATTAAAAGATGTTGAAGCCACATTAGGGAGTGGAACATTAGCACTAGAAACCAATTTTATACTATTTGTAATAAATTTATTCTGATTTTTAAGTTCTTTATGATTAAATTTTAACAAACCAAGTTGTAAAATTAGATTATCAATATTCTTATAATATTTAGAATTAATTTTTTTAAAAATAAGTGAGGGAATGACTTTAGCATTTTTTGCTATATCTAAGCAGACATTATGAAAGTCTTTACTTTTATTGTGAACTACATCTTTAAATAATAATTTATTTTGATTAGATAAGGGGTTAATAAATAAATTTAAAATTGATTTATTGGATATTTTTTCATCAATTTTTAAGAATATATTTGATTTTATTTTATTATTGAAAATAGATTGTGCTTTTTGTTTTGTAATTAAAAGATATTTTTCCCTTAGTAAGTATTTATTAAATTTATTAAGAATCTTATTCTCAGAGTGCTCAATATTAAAAAAAATCCAATAGTTTTTATTTTCATTTATGACTATTGGTCTTCCCGTTCTTAACTCATTAATAGATCTATCAATAAAAGTGCCATAATTTGATTTTAAACTCATAGACTATATATATACTTAATGACTGTTGATACAGATGATTGATGATAACAAAGCATAATATCTCCTCTTTATTTGAGTTTGTAAAAAATCAAAAAAAATCAAATAATTTAAGAATTGATTTAATTAACAAATCGTTTGTCCTTAGTCAACATTCTAAAATAGCTGATATTTCAATATCCAAATATAAAGTTGTATTTAATTGTAAAATTGAAAAAAAGATAGAAGAAATAGGCCAAATATTATTGCCTATCTTGATGTTAAAAAAAAAATTTTATATTGGACAAATAGGCCAAAGCTTAGATGGTAAAATTGCTCTTTTAAATGGTAATTCTCATTATATAAACGACAAAAATAGTATTTCTTATCTTCATAGTCTTCGTTCGATATGTGATGCTGTGGTGGTAGGGGTTAACACTATTAGAAAAGATGACCCTTTATTGACTACAAGAGCAATTAAGGGACCAAACCCTCAACGAATAATTATTGATCCATCTTTAAAATTAACAAATAAATATCAAGTATTTAAAGATGGTATGCCTAATATTATTTTTACCCATTCTAAAAAAAATAAAAAATTTAACAACACTCGAATATACAAATTACCAGAAAGAAATTTTACCAATCTTATTTACCAAAATATTAATACATTAGGATATAAATTAGTATTAGTTGAAGGTGGTTCCAAAACTATATCTAAGTTTCTAGAAAATGGATTATTAAATATTATGCAATTTATTATAGCACCAACTATTATTGGCTCTGGAATTAATTCTATAAATATTGAGCCTATAACTAATTTAAAAAATGTTATAAGGACCAAAAACAATATTTTTAAGTTTGGTAAAGAGATTATTGTAAGTTTAGAGTTTTAAAGCTAAAAAATCCTTATTCCTTAATAATAATTTAGATTTATTAAGTCTGATATTTTCCCTTCTAAATTTTATCCATAGTTCCAGAGAAATTTTATTTTTTTTAATAACATTTTCGCAAAAGTTTATAAACATGTCTTGAAAGATATTATTTTTGGACACTTCCCAATTCGAATTAAGTACAAAAGTTTTATGAGTTTTTGTGAAAACTTTATTTATAATTTGACTACAATTTTTGCCAACAGCTTTTTTTCCAATTCCTTTGTCAGACTCCTGATCTTTATTAAATAGTTTTAGAACATATTCATCATCTTTGTGTTTTGGATAAAATTTAAAATATCCATCATAATTGATTGAAAAATATATTACTTTTGTATTTAAGTTCTGTTTTTTAAATTCATAAAACCACTCTTTAGGCATTATATCTAAATATGCTGATCCTGTGATAAGATCATAATCTTCAAATTTAAACTTTTTTATATCTTTAATTAAATCATATTTTTTATAATTAATATTAATAATTTTTTTTTTATTAGTTGTTATTTTTTTGAATTCCTTGATTGATTCAAAAGATATATCAATCATATCCCATTTTTGTTTAACTTTTATCTTAGGATACATATATCTATAGTTTGACCCTGTACCACATCCTAAATCCGCAATAGACAATATTTTATAATCTTTAAAATACTTGTTGATTTTTTTTATTATTTTTTTATTTCTTGAAATTGCATCAATCTTCTCTCTATAAAATAACCAATCATTATTAAATTTATGCATTTTTAATTTCCTTTATGAATAAGTTTCCTGACTGTACAGGTGTCAGAAATTTTCTTTGATTTTTTCTAATTTTATTTTGAATTTTAACATTATTAAAATTTCTTAATATTAATTTTGACAAACTTTTTTCTTTAAAATTATTTAGATATATTATTCCATCTTTTTTAAGTGTGTTCATTAAAGTTAAAGTTTTAAATGTAATTATTTTTTTATTTTGTTGTAGGGCATTTGCAAGTGACATCCCAAATCCTTCATATCTACTAACGGATATATAAAAATCACACTGTGAATATAGCTCTGATAAAAGTTTAGTTGAGATATTGCTATAAAAACTTATTTTTTCTTCTAGCCCATAATTACTAATTATGTTTTGTAATTTGTTATAATATTTGTTCTCTCTGGTTGTATCTCCAACAATTTTTAATTTTACGTTATCAATAAATCTTAATTCCTTAATAAGATATTGGTAATTTTTTCTCTCAATTATACTACCAACTGATAGCAAATTAATGTTTTTATCTTTTTTGAATTTAATTTTTTTTAATTTTTCTATTCCAGGCTCTACTATTTGAATTTTTTGTTTATTTATTTTAAATTTTTGAGTTATTAAGTTTTTTGTCTCATTTGATGTAACGATAATTTTGTTAGCCTTTGGATATAATTGCATTGCTTGTTTAAAAAAATATTTACTTAATTTATTTTTAAATTCTAAATAAAGTGGGTGATGAATTAGTGCTATTATTTTGAATCTTTTAAGATCCCCTATAATCTTATCAATAGTTTCATAAATTAGTCCATCGAAAACTAAAACTGAGTCATCAGATAATTTATCTAATATGTTTTTTAAAGTTTTGATATCATTATTTTTTTGGAATGGATAATTTTCGCTTAATTTAATAGCTTTTAAATTAAAATTTATTGCTTTAGCTCTTTGTAATATATTTTTTGCATATATATACCCACCTGTTTTAGTATTAATGTTACCAGGATACAGAAAATAATAAGTTTTATTTAGTTTTGTTGATTTTTTGTTCATAAGAAGCCCAAGCTACATTTGACTCGGTTAGAATAATTTTAATTTTATGTAACTTGTTATAATCTTCTGTGTAATCTTTTTGTAATTTAGAACTTATCTTATCAAATATATCTTTAGCGAGGAATTCAGTAGATGTTATTGAGTTTTTAAATTCCTCAATTTCATCTAAATTTTTGTAACTATAAAATTTAAGTACATCAGATAGTATCTCTGTTACTACTCCTAAATCCATAATAATATTATATTTATTTACTTCTTTTGAATAAAACTCTGCATCAACTATGTAAGTAGCACCATGCATATTCTGGGCGGGGCCAAAGACTTCTCCAGGAAGAGAATGAGCAATCAAAATATTGTTTCGAACTGTTATTGAATACATATCAATACTTTATAGCATGCATTATGCTGTCTGGATTATTTATTATTGAAATATAATCCTTATCTAAATAGTTAAAGTTACTCTCAGTATTTACAAGTTTGAGAAGTTTATTGTTAGACAATGCATTGATTGCCATGTTCATTCTACTTTTATAATTAAATCTTTTTGACATGTATCTAGGTATTTTTGAAACTTGAGAGCCAATTATTTTAAGTCTTTTAGAGTGAAAATTTCCTCCTAATTTGATCTGCCCTTTTTTATCTCCATACCAACTTGCTTCAATAAATTTTCCCTCTAATGTTAATTTATCAAAAGATTGATTTAATACTTCATAATCAGATGTAGTGTTAATTATAACATCAGCATTTTTAATTTTTTTAAAATTAATAAATTTTAATCCTAATATCTTTGAAAACTTCTTCTTTTTGATGTTATTATCATTAATATATACATTCTTAAATTTTTGTAATTTGTAATAGTAAGCGGTTAATATGCCTACTGAGCCCATTCCTAAAATCACTATTTTGTCATCCTTATGAGCTTGAGCATCCCAAAAGATATTAATTGCTGTTTCCATGTTTGCTGCAAGCAAATACTTTCTTAAATCATTATTACTATTCAATATATGCACATTATTTATGTCTATCTCAAACAAGGACTGATGGGGAAAGAGACAAAAAGTTTTTTTATTTAAATATTTTTTTGGACCTTTGATAATTTCACCCACATTTATATATCCATATTTAATCGGATACGAAAATGTTCCTTCTTGAAAAGGAGATTTCATGATTTCAAATTGATCTTTGCCAATTTTACCTGATGCAACTAATTTCTCTGTTCCTTTACTGATACCAGAATAGAGAGTCTTGATTAGAACAGTTTTAGAATTATTTTTAAAATTTAAAAATTTTTTCTTGATAGTTGGTTTGTTTTTATTTTCAAGCCATAAAGAATAAGTTTCCATAATAATTATATAAATGTTAAATATCAGTTATGCTATCAAAGTTTTGGATTGATTTAACTTCAGATGAAATAAAAAAATTAGGTAAAAATAAAGTACTTATTATGCCTTTTTCATCTGTCGAGCAACATGGCGACCATCTACCGTCAGGTACTGATAAATTGATATTAGACGGTATTTTAAATACTTTTATTAAAAACAATCCAAGATTAAATAACTTTTTAGTTTTACCAAATATTTCAATAGGATCAGCTAGTGAGCATAATAGCTTTGAAGGCACTATCTCAACAAGCTCTACAAATTATATTGATTACATTATTAGTGTAGTAGAGGAGTTATGTATTCGTAAATATAAAAAGTTTGTCTTCTTAAATAGTCATGGAGGTCAAATCAGTCATTTAGATATAGCTGCAAAAGAAATTAAAAGCACATTCAAGAATGTGGATATCGTTAAGGCTCATTATTTTTTATTTAGAGGTTTTGAGAAAATTATTTCTAAAAAAGAATTACTTTATGGTTATCATGGAGGTGAATTTGAAACCTCAATTATGCTTCATCTTCATCCAGAATTGATAAAAATTAATAAAATGAAAAAAAATAAACTCTCATCTGATATTAATTCAAAAAAAATTATTTCTTATGAAAAAACAATAAAAAGAGCTTGGAACACAAAAGATTTGTCGGAAACAGGCATAATAGGTAATCCTACAAACTCCTCTGCAGATAAAGGAAAGAAAATTCTAGATCTTACATCAAGGACATTAAAAAAAATAATTATTGAATTGAAATAACTAAGATTTACCTCTGGATAGAGTCGAATGATGCGAAGATATGCCTATGTTCACAAAATACTTTTTATTTGTGTTAAGTATCTAACTACATTTATAATTGCAATATGAGAATAGCAAATAGAGGTAATTGGATTTCTATTCCAAAAAATTTAGATAAATTTTGGCGAGAGATAGATATTAGACTAATAAATGAGCAACACTGTCTTGATCAAGTTTATACAAAAGAAATTAGACATAATGATGCATTATTTTTTTTAGAGTCAGATGTATTCCATATTGATTATACTTTAAGTGGCTCACATGTTGATTTATGCATAGATAATTTAATTAAACTTCTCTATTTAAATCAAAAACTCTCTAAATCTTTAAAAGTAAATATTAGTGACGCCTTAAAGGGAATATTGGCAAATGCACTTTTATCTTATCATAAATTTGGTGGCTCTGGTTTTGTCAGAATAAAAAGTGGTAATGATGAATATAATAAAAATAGATATAACCCTTTGATGACCAAAAAAAGCACTTTAGATGTCCTAGACAAATTAACTAAGGTTGGACTGATTGAATATTACTCTGATAAGTTTTTGAAAAAGAAATATAATAATAAGATAAAAAAACACTCCTTAAGATACAGATTTAAATGGGAAATATTTACAAAATTTATTGAGTATGAAATAGGATACAAAGATTTATATCGAGTAAGTGATTTTGTTATGCTCAAAGGCCCTAAAATTAAATCATCAATAATAGAAACTTTTAAAAATTATAAAGATACAGATGAAACTAAAAAGATGAGAAAAGATTTAGAGAAATATAATGACCTATTACGAAGAAATCATATGAATATTAGCGGAAATTTGATTGATCAAGAAGGTAAGGACTTTCAGTTTCAGAATTATGGTAAAAGATTTTATTATCGTGTCTTTACTAAAAATAATTTTAGTTGTGGTGGTAGATTTTATGGTCATTGGGTATTAGAAATACCAGCCTTAGCTAGACAGTTTCTTAACATGAATGGAAGACCAACTAGGCAAATAGATTATTCAGCATGTTTACTGCATATAATGTATTCGACACTTAACATTGTTCAAAATACTGGCAAAGATTTATATGCAATGGTTGATGAAGATAGGTCATGGGTAAAGGCCTTTTGTATTATAGCACCTAATACAATTAAATTAAGAGACGCATGTGAGCAGACAGTTCAAGAATTAGGACTCAAATGGAATAAAAAGAATGAGAAAAGAGTATACAAACTTGCCAATTTGATTTCTAAAGCTCATGGTGAAATATATAATACTTATTTCTTTAAGGGCAATGATAATGGACAAAAATTAATAAATCATGAATCAAATATAGCTAATGAAATAATCATGCACTTTGTAAATAAAGAGATATTAATTCTTTCTGTAAATGATGGTTTTATAATTGAAAATAGACATAAAAGAGAACTAGTGGAAATTATGGAAGATAAGTGGGTTAAACATTGGAAAGCTAGAGGATTAAATTCATCTAAACCATTGATTAGAGAAACCAAACATTTAACTGCTTACAATAGTCCAATCGAAGATATCTTCGATAAGTATGTTCCTTTGTGAAGATTTGTTGGAGGCCCACCCCGGAATCGAACCGAGCTACAAGGATTTGCAGTCCTCTGCATAACCAATCTGCCAGCGGGCCTTACTGTTGTTCATAGCAGGTTTTTAAATTAAAGTTTCTATGTTTTACAATTTATCACAATTATATCACAGTATGTAATAAATCTTTGTCGATTCATAAAAAACCAAGCGAAGATCTATATTGAGATCATCAACAAAGTTAGCTAACATTAATTTTATGATGAAAACCTTCTTAGCTCTACTTTTATTAATCCCTAGTTTGTGTTCGGGATTAACTTTTAGTGATGGTAAACAAATAGATGAACTTACAATTGAATGGATAAATTGGGGTAAGACTGAAAATCATGGCTCATCTGTCAAAAATGAATGGAGTCAAATGATAGATGAAAACTTCTCTAGACTTGGAGATTTTTCTCATAAATTTGAACTCAGAGCAAATGAGTGTAATGAAGATGACTGTCCTAGAGGAGAATACGAAGGTTCATTTGGTAGAGTGGAAGCATACTTAAATAATCCTAAAAATAATAACTATTTAGGTGAAGAGGGGGAAAATTGGTATGTATGGTCAGTCTATATTGATGGGTCTGACATAAATGATTTAACAGACAAACACATGATTCAATTTGCGCAGTTTAAATTGTCTAGCTCAATAGACGTACTTGCAAAAAAATGGCCCCATTGTGAGTATTCGGGAGAGGTTGTATTTATTATGCAATATAAAGCTGGAACTGATGGTCTTGGTATGAGTAGAGATATATGTAAACAAGATTATTTGTATGAACATTCTGGTAAAAAACATATTTTAGTAAACAAAGATAATCTTTTGGACCAATGGTTAGATTTTATCGTTCACGCAAAATGGGGCGAAGATGGATTTTTAAAAATGTTTATAAATGGTGATTTACAGTACTCGGCGGAAGGTTTCATAAGTAATGAATTTAGAGTACCAAAAAGGCAAAATAAATTGGCAGGTCCAAGTTTCCGTTATGGTGTTTATGTTAATAATGTACCAGAAAATTTTAATGGCAAAGCTGTTGCTTGGTATAGCAATATTGCCCGAGCAAAAAAATGTTCTGATAATAAATTTAGCAACATAATTTATCAACTTGGATACTCATGTGAAAGTCTAATAGACATTGATGGAATAGTTGTAAGACCTAAAATTGAAATTAATTCTGACGCCCACCCTGAATTTGATTAGGTTCATTTGATATTTTACTGATATTTGTAATCAGGATTAGTACCAGATGTGAATTCTATACCATTAATCACTACCTTTGGCCAAGTCCCAATTCCAATAAGTTTGGGTCTTGACTCCAGATAATCTAAAATACCCTGAATCTTTTCAAAATCATTCATAAATTTTTTTAGATTTGGAAAATTATCTAAAATTTTACCATCTAACAGCAATGCTAGTGAAACATGATGATAAACATTAAAATCACAATAGTATGCTTTTTTTCCTAAAAAAAAATCACCTTCATATTTACTAATTAATTTTTCAAAATTTGTAAAAGCTTTGGGCAAAATTTCATCTAAAAGATTTTTTTTATTCTTTAAGTGCATTTCACCAACCCAAACATTTATTGTTGGATTTAAGGGAAAAAATAAATCATGGGCTGACTCAAATATAGAGTCAGCATAAGCCACCATTTCCTCATTATCTGGAATATTGTCTGTAAGTTTTGCTATATATCTTGAGATGGTATTACTTTGCCATATTTCAATTTTCTCATCTATAACAAGCAAAGGTAATTTATGAAAAATTACCTCATTTTTGACATCACCCCATGGTTTTTTAAAATAATCCCATGCCATTTCATAAGAATATTCGATGCCCGCAGTATGTAGCATCATCCTTGGAGCCTCACACAACGCTCTCAGATTAAAATAGATTAACTGTAGTTTAGACATAAAGTTTATATTAATATTTTTATATTATAAATATTTGTCATGAAAATTAAAAATTATTTATCTGAAGCACAAAATTTTCTTAAGAAAAATACACAAATAAAATCATTCGATATTGTGATGCATGATTGTAATGGTGTAGGTAGGGGGAAAATCATTAGAAGAAATGAGTTATTAAATTTGTATAAGTCTGGTAGGCAATTTCCTCTTTCATTAATGGGAATGGATATTACTGGAGAGGACACACCTGAAACAGGATTGATTTTAGAGCAGGGAGATGGTGATATAAAAGCTTGGCCTATACCATCAACACTTAAGTTATTGCATAACAGCGAACCACCAAGAGGTGAGTTATTTATGAACATGTATAATATGGACGGAAAAAAACTATTAACAGACCCAAGAAATGTTTTGGAAAATAAAATTCAAGAATTTAAAAAAAAAGGAATTAGTTTTTATGCAGCATTTGAACTAGAATTTTTTCTTGTTTCAAATGAATTGGATGAGTATGGAAAACTTAAACCAGCAAAATCTATAATTGGAAAAAGAGCATCGACTAAAAAGACAGATGTCTATTCAGTAGATCATCTCCACGGAATGTTACCATTAATTGATGATATTTATGAAGCTACAAAACTTGCAAAAATAGATGCTGAAACTATTATTTCAGAGTACGCTCCTGGTCAATACGAATTAACATTAAAACATCAAAAATCGATACTTAAAGCTGCTGATGACATTTTAAGGCTAAAAAGAATTATAAGAGCACAAGCAAGAAAACATGGAGTCACTGCATGCTTTATGGCAAAACCTATGGAAAATATTTCAGGTTCAGGAATGCATTTTCATATTTCACTTTATAATCAAAAAGAAAAAAATATTTTCGCCGAAAGTAATGATGAAAAAGTTAATAAAATTCTTAATTATGCACTTGGAGGTCTCTCAAAAACCATGGGTGAGAGCATGTTGATATTCGCACCAAATGCTAATAGTTGGAGAAGGTTTGTTTTAGGGTCTTATGCACCAACAAAACCTAATTGGGGAATAGATAACAGATCAGTTGCTTTTCGAATACCTAGTAGTACTAAAAATAATAGAAGGATTGAACATAGGGTCTCAGGAGTTGATGCAAACCCATATTTAGTAGCCTTAACTGTAATTTCAGCAATTGAATTAGGAATTAAAAATAAAATTTCTCCAGACAAACAAACAACAGGAAATGCTTATTTAAAGAAAAATAATCAAAAATACAAAATTCCTTCTGACTGGAATTCATCAATTAAATTATCTAAGAAATCTTCTTTTTTAAAACAAACTTTGGGCCCAGAATTACATAAGGCATTTATAGCCATTAAGGAAATGGAGTATCATAAATTTGCTAGTACTATATCAGAATTAGATATTGATTTATATTTAGATGCTATTTAACTTTATCTAGAAATTCATTAAGCTCTTTTTCCTCCATTTTAATAAGATGTTTATCTTCAGGGTATGTACCACTATTAAATTCGTCAACAAACATCTTAAAACCTTTTATTCTTAATTCTTGTAATTCTCTCTCTTTAATTTCTAAATCCACATATTTTTTTGCATGTCGAGGATAATGACCAGCGTTTGTGCCAAGTATATCATTACAAAATAAATATTGTGTATCACATACATCACCACAACCCATACCCATAGTTATCATTTTAGTATTTTTTGTTATAAATTCCGCTAGCTCAACTGGTACTACCTCAACTTCTACACAAGCTACTCCAGCATTTTCGAGATCTTTTACTTTTTGATATACTTTAAAAGCTTCTTTTGATGTTTTTCCTACAGCTCTATAATTTGTCCATGTTGCAATATTTGGTACTAATCCAACGTGAGCAGTTATAGGTATTCCCTCTTTTGCCATAGCTTCAATAAAGCTAATAGAGTGTGAACAATAAATAGCATCAGCTCCCATTTCCATTATTTCAAAACCTTTTTTTATTGCCTCTTGAGGAGAACTCACCAACCCATGTTTAAGACCAACAGATAAAAATGCTGTTGGAGCAACATTTCTTACATCCTTGAAATGATGATCGGGCTCACAGGAAATTATTTCAATTCCTGCTTTATAAGCAGCTTCTGCCTCTTTTGCGGTATCTATATGAGTTTGAGGCCATTTTTTTTTTCCTTTTTGACTCCATAAATCAAAAACGGTAGTTCTTTTAGCCATTGTCATTAGATGGAACGGCTACTTGTAATTCATATGAAGGGTTTTTTGCTTGTTTTAAAATTGTAGGGATGATTTCAGAGTATGCACCCCAAAGACCTTTCTTAGCTGGTGGCATCTGATATTTAACTAATTGATGAAGTTTAGGCAAATTATGGGATGGAACAGTAGGGAACATATGGTGTTCAATATGATATTCCATTTGCCAAT
>CACLVL010000016.1 GCA_902610415.1 uncultured Alphaproteobacteria bacterium | reverse complement strand
AACGCGAAAAAGAGGGAATTTTAATACAAGGTAGTAGATTCATGCAAATTTCCTCTCTATGCAACAAAAGAATAGCTAAAAACTTAATATCTCATGTTTACGATATTCAATTTCATGGTAAATACTCTAAAAATACTATTGCACTTGGCGACAGTAAAAATGATATTGATATGTTAAATTCTGCTAGTTACCCTTGTCTTATAAAAAATCCATCTGGTTCTTTTCCAAAATTGCGTTCAAATAAAAAAAATATAATAAAATCCTCAAAGTTAGCACCTGACGGTTGGAGTCAAGTCCTATATAAATTAAACCAAACATTGGAGAATAAAATTTTTTAAACATGCCTGATTTTCATCAAAACGGTGTCATAGCAACGCTTCATAATTTTAATACAAAAAAAATCGAACAGATTGAAAAAGATCTTTTATCTTTTTCAAAAACATCTCCTATGACATTAATTTTACCCTCTCTTTATTCTGAATTAGAAAAACCAGCTTTGACTTATATTGTTAATACTTTAAAGAAAGTAAAATATATAAAAAATGTTGTCATCGGTTTAGATCAGGCAAATAAAAATGAATTTTTAAAAGCTAAAAAGTTTTTTTCAATCCTCCCACAAAAAACTTATATTCTTTGGAATGATGGCCCAAGATTAAAAAAAATAGATCAATCTTTGTCCAATTTAGAGTTATCTCCATTAGAAAAAGGTAAGGGTAGAAATATATGGTACTGCATGGGTTTTGTAATTTCTCTAAAAGACTCTGGAACAGTAGCTATGCACGATTGTGATATTGTTACTTATGATAAAAATTTATTAGCTAAGTTATTTTATCCTATTGCAAACCCAAAGTTTTCTTTTGATTTTTGTAAAGGTTTTTACCCTCGCGTAGCTCAAGGAAAAATGAATGGAAGAGTTACAAGATTACTAGTAACACCTTTAGTAAAATCTTTACAAAAAATGGTTGGTTATAATGAATATCTTAACTTTCTTGACATATTTAAGTATCCTTTAGCTGGTGAATTCTCATTCAAGTATGATCTTTTAAATGATATCAGAGTTCCTCATGATTGGGGCTTAGAGGTTGGAATATTATCTGAAATGTATAGAAATTTTGCTAATAACCGTATTTGCCAAGTTGATTTAGCAGAAACCTATGAGCATAAACACCAAGAAGTTTCAAAAAATAATAGACAAAAAGGTCTATCTAAAATGACCATTGATATTTCAAAAGCTATTTTTAGAAAACTAGCTACACAGGGTCAGGTATTTTCTCATGAAAAATTTCGTTCATTAAAAGCTACATATTTTCGTATGGCTCTTGATATGGTTCAGATATACAAAACTGATGCTGAAATGAATGGCTTGGATTTTGATGTACATAAAGAAGAGGAAATGGTTGAGTTGTTTGCACAAAATATCATAGAAGCTGGTAAGATCTTTTTAGAGTCTCCAAGTGAAAATCCCAACATCCCAACATGGAGAAGAATTGATAGTGCAGATCCAACAATTATAGATAAATTTAATAAAGCTGTAAAAGAAGATAACGCATAAATTGAGAGAAGAATTAAAAAATAATTTAAATATCCATTTTCAAATTATTTATAAAGATATTTTAGATCAAAATGAGATCTTAAAGTTAATTAATAAGGTTTTAGATTTATTTGAAAACAAAGATCAGGGTATTACTGAACCTAATTGGTCACAAAAAGATATTTTTTTAATATCATATGGTGACTCTATTGTTGAAACCTCTGATAATAAATTAAAAGCGCTATCTAAATTTTTAAATAAATATTGTAAGAAACACTTTAATAATATTCATATTCTACCCTTTTTCCCATATAGCTCTGATGATGGATTTTCTATAACAGATTATGAAATTGTAAGACCTGATTTAGGTAACTGGCAAGATATGAAATCATTGTCAAAAGATTTTAGAGTTATGAGTGACATAGTTATAAATCATGCCTCTATAAAAAGTAAATATTTTAAAAACTTTATTGAAAATAAAGAAGATACACAAAACTTTTTTATCAAACTGAAAAATGTACAAGAGGGATATGAGAGTGTTGTACGTCCAAGAAGTTCAGATCTTTTTAAAGAGTATGCAATCAATGATGAGACTTTTTATTTGTGGTGCACATTTAGCCATGACCAGGTAGATTTTAATTTCAAAAACCCTAAGGTTCTTTTCTTCTTTATTAAATTAATCCATTTATATTTAAAAAATGGTATTAGAGTATTTCGATTAGATGCTATTGCTTTTCTGTGGAAAGAATATGGAACTAATTGTTTAAACTTACCTCAAACACATGAAGTTGTTAAACTCATTAGGACTCTTTTAAATGCATATAGTAAAAATACTCTTCTTATCACTGAAACGAATTTACCAAATTTAGAAAATCTTAGTTATTTTGGAGAAAATGATGAGGCTAATGCAATATATAACTTTGCTTTACCTCCTTTGTTGCTTTGGACTTTGGTAATGGGTGACAGCACAGCCATTAGAAAGTGGTCAATGGGTATGCCCCCCGCAAAAGATAATACCTCTTACTTTAATTTTATAGCTTCGCATGATGGAATTGGTCTTAGACCTACAGAGGGTATTTTAACTGATAAAGAAAGAGACACATTGGTAGATATCATGACTGACTTTGGCGGTCAGACTACTAAAAGAAAAAAAGCTGATAACACAGAGTCAGTATATGAAATAAACATCTCCCTGCTTGATGCTCTTAAAGGTACTTTTTTTGGAACCGATCACATGCAGTTAGAAAGATTTATATGTTGTCACTCAATGATGTTAGGAATAGAGGGTATACCAGCTATTTATATACACAGTCTCGTTGGATCTACAAATGATTATAAACAAGTTGAGAAGACAAATAACAAGAGATCTATCAATAGAAGATCATGGAAGCATGAGGAAATTGATAAATTACTAAGTGATAATGAGTCCATAAATTATCAGATCTACAGCGAGTTATCAAAATTAATTGATATTAGAAAAGATCAACCAGCTTTTCACCCGAACGCCACTCAATTCACATTTAATTTAGGAAAAAACTTTTTTGGCTTCTGGAGACAAAGCCACGATAAAAGACAATCTATTTTTTGTATCAGCAACGTTACTAATGTTTTTCAATATTTAGATTTATCAGAACTAAATTTAATTTCTTCTAATGAGTGGTGGGACTTAATTTCTAATGAAATTATTATTGATATTAAATCTACAATTACACTTAAAGCTTACCAAACTATGTGGATTACAAACTATTAATTAAGACATGTAAATTACTCATAATCAGGTCATCTGAGACTTTTTTTCCATTACTTTCATATATAAATATATGATATGTTTTAAATATCATGACAGATCCAAAAACATACAAGTTTAACACTAAAACGTTACATAGTGGGCATCAGCCAGATAAAAATTTTGGCTCACGTGCTGTTCCAATTTATCAAACAACCTCTTATCTATTTCAAGATGCGGACCATGCTGCTGCATTGTTCAATCTTGAAGAGGGTGGACATATTTACAGTAGAATATCAAATCCTACTATCTCAGTGCTTGAAGAAAGAGTTGCTGCGCTTGAAGGTGGCTCAGCTGCTTTAGCGACTGCTTCAGGAATGAGTGCTATGACTCTAGCTATTTTAAACGTTTGTAGTGCAGGTGATCATGTGGTTTCCTCTTCACAGCTTTATGGAGGATCATTTAATTTATTAAGATTAACTTTAAAAAGATTTGGAATAGATACAACATTTGTAAAACCAAGAGACACAGAGGGTTTTAAAAATGCAATTCAACCAAATACAAAATGTATTTGGGGAGAGCTTATAGGAAACCCCGGCATTGAAATAATGGACTTACCTGAAATTTCTAAAATTGCAAAGGAAGCAAATATACCTCTTATGGTTGATGGGACATTTAACACTCCATATCTATGTAATTTATTTGATTTAGGCGCTGATATCATAACTCACTCTCTAACAAAGTGGATGGCTGGTCATGGAACTTCAATGGGTGGTATTATTGTTGAAAAGGGTGATTTTGATTGGACTAAAGGAAATAAATTCCCAACAATGACTGAGCCATATGAAGGCTACCATGGTTTATCTTTTGCAGAGGAATTCGGACCTGCAGCTTTTACAATGAGAGCTAGGGCTGAAGGAATGAGAGATTTTGGACCATGTATGAGTCCAACCAATGCTTTTAATATTTTAATAGGTATTGAAACCTTATCAGTCAGAATGGAAAAACATTTATCCAATACTCAAATTATGCTTGATTACTTAACAAATAATGAGAGCGTATCATGGGTTAATCATCCAAGTTTGCCTGATCATCCAGATCACAAAGTAGCTTCTAAGTTAATGCCAAAAGGAGCTGGTTCAATGATAGCATTTGGTATTAAGGGTGGAAAAGAAGCAGGTCATGCATTTATAAATGCCTTGAAGCTTACCTCTCACCTTGCCAATGTTGGTGATGCAAAATCTTTGGTTATTCACCCTGCATCTGCAACACACTCTCAAATGGATAAAAAATCATTAGAGTTAGCGGGTTTAACAGAGGATATGATTAGATTTTCAGTGGGATTAGAAGACATGGAAGATATTATGACTGACTTCGATATGGGTTTTAAGGCATCTCAAAGACCAAGACTTGTTGCCTCTAAATGAAGATAAAGATAAACGACAAAGATGCTTATTACACTTCTAGTGGAAGAGAGATAGATAAAAAACAACCAACTATTGTATTTGTTCATGGAAGTGGTTTAACTCATGTTACTTGGGTTCTCCAAACACGGTATTTTGCTTTTCATGGATACAATACGATAGCTGTTGATTTACCAGGTCATGGTGAATCAGAAGGTCCTGCTTTAAAAACAATTGAGGAAATGGCTGATTGGATTGCTGATTTGATAACTTCTTTAGGAATAGAGAAGACCTCTTATGTCGGTCATTCACAAGGATGTTTAGTTGGTTTAGAATTTGCTCAAAGACATCCTGATAAACTAGAGCTTCTGGCTTTAATTAATGGATCTATGTCCATGAAAATGAATACGGAGCTTTTAGACTTAGCATTAAATAAAGATCAAAAAGCTGTCGATTTAATGATGGATTGGGTACACGGACCTTTAGGACATAAAGGTGGCCATCCTGTTCCAGGTTTAAGTCATTTAGGAATGGGCGGTCAATTAGTATCATCTAATAATAATGGAACATTAGGCACAGACTTTAATGCATGTGATATTTACACAAATGGACTGAAAGCTGCAGAAAGTGTAAAGCATCCTACTTTATGTATTGTTGGTAAGCATGATAAAATGACACCTAAAAAAGTTGGATTAGAATTAGCGTCAAAAATAAAAGACTCAAAAACTATTGTTCTTGAAGAGTCAGGACATATGGCAATTTTAGAAACAGCAAGTGAAACTAAAAATTTATTAAAAAACTTTTTTAGGGAACATAGAAGTGTATCATAAGGGTTCTTGTCATTGCAAGGCAATTGAATTTGAAATTGAGTCCGATCTCGATAAAATTATGCAGTGTAACTGCTCAATATGCATAAGAAAAAATGCAAAGATGATCATGGTGCCTAAGGATAACTTTAAACTTTTAAAAGGAGAGAGTGACTTATCACTTTATCAGTTCAATTTAAACTTAGCTGAACATTTTTTTTGTAAACATTGTGGTATTTATACTCATCATAACCGAAGAACAGATCCGAATGGTATGGGTATAAATTTAGGATGTTTAGATGATGTCGATCCTTTAGATTACGATGCTGGTCTTAATGACGGAAGAAAACTCTCTTAGTTCAGTCCTTGATTTTAATATAAAAAAATCTAGTATTGGCCATGGCCCAAGTTAAAGAATATTTAACGTTTGACGACGTTTTATTAAAACCCCAAGTATCTAATACACTCCCTAATGACGTTGATATATCTACAAATCTTACAAAAGATATAGTCTTAAATACTCCTATTATATCAGCTGCTATGGATACAGTTACAGAGTCTAAAATGGCTATTGCTATGTCTCAAAATGGTGGATTAGGAGTAATCCATAAAAACTTTGATATTGAAACACAAAGTTATGAAGTAAAAAAAGTGAAAAGATATGAAGCAGGCATTGTTTATAACCCTATTACAATGAATCCAAATAATACAATTGAAGATGTTTTAAGCGTAATGAAAGAGCAAAATATATCAGGTTTTCCTGTAGTAGATAAAGACAATACACTTCAAGGTATAATAACTAACAGAGATGTGCGTTTTGTTATTAATAAGAAAACAAAAGTTAAAGATTTAATGACAAAAAAAGTAATTTCTATTACTCAAACTCAATCAAAAGGTATGTCTTCTTTTGGTTTGGCAAAAAAACTTTTACAAGAAAATAGAATAGAAAAGCTAGTAGTCACTGATAATTATAAAAAATGTATTGGTTTAATCACTGTTAAAGATATACAAAGAGGAGAGAAGTTTCCTTTCTCTGTTAAGGATAAAAATGGCCAATTATTAGTTGGTGCCGCTATAGGAAGCAAGCCTAATGATTTATTGAGAGCTATAGAATTAGATAAAGCAGGTGTTGATATTTTATTTATAGATACAGCACATGGGCATTCCTCTGCAGTATTAGACTCATTTAAAAAAATTCGAAAAAAAATTAAATTACCCATAGTAATAGGAAATATTGCAACTCCTGAAGCTGCAAAAGATTTGATTAAACTAGGAGCAGATGCAATAAAGGTTGGTATTGGCCCTGGCTCTATTTGTACTACAAGAATTGTTGCAGGTGTAGGTGTCCCTCAATTTACTGCGATCCAAGACATAGCTTCCATTACCAATAAAAATAAAATTCCAATGATCTCAGATGGTGGAATTCGCTACTCTGGTGACATAGTTAAAGCTTTAGCAGCTGGTGCTAATTGTATTATGGCTGGTTCTTTATTTGCTGGTACCGATGAGTCACCAGGGGAGGTTTTTCTTTTTCAGGGTAGATCCTATAAATCGTATCGTGGCATGGGTTCGTTAGGTGCTATGGCTAGAGGGTCTGCTGATAGATATTTTCAAGATGAAATAAATGAGGCCATTAAACTAGTTCCTGAAGGAATAGAGGGGAGAATTCCTTATAAAGGTCAGGTATCTAATGTGTTATTTCAACTCACTGGAGGTTTAAGATCTGGTATGGGATACACTGGATCAAAAAACCTTACAAATCTAAAAAAGAATGCAAAATTTGTTCGATTGACTAATTCTGGCATTAACGAAAGCCATGTTCATGGTGTTCAAGTAACAAAAGAAGCTCCAAACTATCGTTCCAATTGAGTAAATCAGTTTTAATTATTGATTTTGGATCTCAGTATACGCATCTTATTGGAAGAAAAATTCGTGAGTTAGGGATTTATGCTGAGATTTACCCTCCAAAATATCTCAACAATGTCACTAATATTTTAAATCATTCATTATTAATTTTATCAGGTGGCCCAGACTCTGTGTTAAATAAAAATGCCCCTAAAATAGATATACCTTTGGATCAAGTACCTATCCCAATTTTTGGTATATGTTACGGATTTCAGTATATCTCCAAAGAATTTGGTGGTGTAATTGAAAAATGTAATCAAAGAGAATATGGAAAGACAACTATAAAAATATCAAAGAGTGACTTATTCAAAGATACTAATTCAGAACAACAAGTGTGGATGTCTCATGGAGATAGTTTAACTAAAATACCAAAAGGATTTAGGATATTAGCAAAAACTAAAAATAAAATACCAGCAGCTATCTACAAAAAAAATATTTATGCAATTCAATTTCATTGTGAAGTAACGCATTCAGAATTTGGAATTCAGATTTTAAAAAACTTTCTATTTGATGTATGTCATTTAAAAGAAAATTGGAGAAATAATGATTTACACCAATCTCTAGGAAGATATTTTAGAATTAATGTAAAAGAAAAAAAACCTAAAATAGTTTGTGCTGTATCTGGAGGTGTTGACTCAACTGTCTTAGCTTTTGCTTTATCAAAATATCTTAAGCTTGATAATGTTCACTTTATTTTTGTTAATAATGGATTGCTCAGAAAATATGATGTTAAAAATATAAAAGCAGTATTTAAATCCTTTAATCTAAAACTGAATATAATCAATGCTGAACATCTCTTTTTAAAAAAACTTAAAAATGTTACTGAGCCAGAACTTAAAAGAAAAATTATAGGAGGTTTGTTTATAGAGGTCTTTTCTAATTATATTAGAAAGTTATCACAAAAAGATTTCTATTTAGCTCAAGGTACTCTTTATACTGATATAATAGAAAGTCGTTCGTTTCATGGAGGAAAGAGTGTAACTATAAAATCTCATCATAATGTTGGTGGCTTACCAAAAGACCTTAAATTTGATGTTATAGAGCCTTTTAGAGAGCTTTTTAAGGATGAAGTTAGAAGATTAGGATTATTTTACAAACTTGATTATAAATTTGTAAATCGACATCCCTTTCCTGGTCCTGGATTGGGCATACGTTGCATCGGTAAGATTAATCGACAGAGATTAGATACATTGAGGGATATAGATGAAATTTTTATTAATTTTTTAATTGTTAAGGATTTATATAACAAATCATGGCAAGCCTTTGCTGTGTTGCTTCCAGTTAAATCTGTTGGTGTAATGGGAGATGAAAGAACTTATGAGGAGACTTGTGTTCTTAGATGTATTAATTCAGTTGATGGAATGACTGCAGATGTAACTCCGATTGACATTAATACACTTTCTGAAGTTGCAACTCAGATAATAAACAAAGTTCCTAGGGTAAATAAAGTTTTATACGATATAACAAGTAAACCTCCCTCAACAATTGAGTGGGAATAGTTTGAAAATTATATTAATTTTGAGTATCTAACTTTTTATAATATGAGCACTCAACCATCAGAGGCAGAAATCAAATCGCTTTATACTTTCTTTATAAATAAAAACTTTTATGAAGCTGAAAAATTATCTTTAACTTTTACAAAAAAATATCCTAAGTTTCAATTTGGTTGGAAGGTTTTAGGTGCCCTGTATTTACAAAAAGGTTTATTTGAAAATGCATTAAATGCAAACTTTAGATCATTCGAATTGGCAAATAAAGACTATGAGGCAGCCTATAACTTAGCTATAAATTTTCAAAATTTAAATGAACTAAAAAAAGCCTGTGAATACTATTCTTTAGCAATAGAAATTAATCCAAATTACCCGGAGGCATTTAATAACCTCGGTATTATAAATGTTTATCAAAATAATTTAGATGACGCCTATCTAAATTATACTCATGCAATTAAACTAAAACCTAATTTTGCAGAAGCATATAATAACTTAGGTAATTGTTTAAAAAAACAGAATAAATATGAAGATGCAATCATAAATTATAAACAAGCTATTAATTTTCAACCTAACTATCAGGTTGCCTATTTAAATTGGTTAGTTTTAATTGAACAAGAAAAATTATTTACTATTTCAGATGAAAATTTAAAAATAGTTGACAATCTCTTAAATTTTAAAAATTTAATAAGACCTAGTTATATATCAAAATTAGTTACTACTATAATTAGTAATAAAATAGATACAAAAAAAATATTAAATAATTATTATAAAAAAAACATTAATCTTCGAGAGTTACTCTCTATTATTTCCAAAACTCCACTACTAGTAAAATTTATGTCACTATATCCATTAACAGATATAGAATTAGAAAAATTTTTAATTTTCATAAGAAGAGAAATCTTATTTCAAATTTATGATTTGTCATTTAATGAGGATATTAAAAATTTTCAGATAGCTTTATCTAATCAATTATATATCAATGAGTTCATTTATTATGAAAATTCTGATGAAAAAATAAAAATTTTTGAACTGATCTCAAAACTTAAAGATGAAATAAGAAAAAAATTAAAACCATCAATTATTGAAATATTATGCTTATCAAGCTACAAACCTCTAAATAAATTAGATTGGTTTAGTGAATTGTTTCATAAAAATGAATTATATGAAATTTATAAGAGACAAATTATAGACTATGATACAGAAAAAAAAATTAAATCTAAAATTTTGAGTATTGGTAGTACTACTGACAATATCTCCTCAAAAGTAAAAGATCAATATGAAGAAAGTCCTTATCCTAGATGGTTGAGTCTTTCAATACCATCATTACCTAAGTTATTTCCAAAATATTTAAATGATAAAAAATTAAATATTCTAAATGATAAAATATTCAAAATTCATAAACCAAAAATACTTATTGCTGGATGTGGAACAGGTCAACATTCTATTGAGATATCTCAAACAATAGCTTATTGTGAAATTCTGGCTATTGATTTAAGCTTAAATAGCTTGTCCTACGCAAAAAGGAAATCACTAGAATTGAATATTAACAATATTGAATACGTTCAGTCAGATATTCTTAACTTAAATAAGTTTAATAAAAAATTTGATATGATTGATTGTGTCGGCGTTTTACATCATATGGATAATCCAATTAAAGGATGGCAATGTCTATTAGACTCATTAAAACATGAGGGTATTATCAGAATAGGTTTGTATAGTGAAATTGGAAGAAAAGACATCATAAAAACAAAAGAGGAAATTAACAAATTAAATATAGATTGTAATGTAAACGAAATGGTCTCTTTTCGGGATAATATTATTAAATCAGATGAAAAACATCATCAATCATTATTATCAATGAATGATTTTTATAGTGTGAGTGAATTTCGTGATTTATTATTCAATATTCAAGAACACAGATTTTCATTACAGCAAATTAAAGACATTTTAGACTCACTTGGATTAAATTTTTGTGGTTTTGAAAATCAAAAAATAATTAATAAGTTTAATAAAATACATTTAAATAAAAATGATCTATATAATCTTGACCTTTGGGATCAATTTGAACAGTCTGAAAACAATTTATTTACTGAGATGTATGTTTTTTGGTGTCAAAAAAAATAAATATAGTTTGATCTATAAAAACTGCATTCTTCTTTTCAGGTTTAAGATCAAGTAATCCGTGAAACCTCCGTTAAATAAGTTAAATATTTTCTCTTTTTTTCTTCAGATATTTAGAAAAAAATCTATTTTATAATTGTGAAGCAAGATTTTAACAGAATAGATCGTTTACCTCCCTACATATTTGGAGAGATAAATAAACTCAAAGCAAAACTTAGGAAAAACGGTAGAGATATTATTGATTTTGGTATGGGTAATCCAGACATGCCTACACCTAAACATATTAGAGACAAATTAAAGGAAGTCACTGATAAACCAGGCACAGGTAGATATTCTATAAGCAAAGGGGTACCAGGCTTAAGAAAAGCACAAGCTAAGTATTACCAAAAAAGATTTGGTGTTAAATTAAATCCTGATAGTGAAGTTATAGTAACTTTAGGTTCTAAAGAAGGTTTAGCTAATTTAGCACAAGCAATTTCAACACCTGGAGATATTATTATTTCACCTAATCCCTCATATCCTATTCACCCCTATGGATTTATCATAGCGGGTGCTTCACTAAGACATCTACAAACCATGAAAGATGGTATTTTTGATCCTGAGACATATTTAGAAAGATTGGATCGCTCTATTAGAAATAGTTCACCTTCACCTGTGGCATTAATAGTTTCTTTTCCATCAAATCCAACTGCACAAGTAGTAGATTTAGATTTTTATAAGGAAATTATTAAGATGGCATTGAAATATAATGTTTATGTTTTATCTGATCTTGCTTATGCAGAAATATATTTTGATAAGAAACCACCTCCTTCAATTTTACAAGTAAATCGAGCCAAAGAAATTGCTGTCGAGTTTACTTCAATGTCAAAGACATATGCTATGGCTGGTTGGAGAATAGGTTTTGCTGTTGGGAATAAAAAATTAATTGAAGCTCTAACTAAAATTAAATCTTACTTAGATTATGGAGCCTTCACACCTGTTCAAGTTGCGGCTGCTACAGCACTTAATGGATCTCAATCATGTGTCTCTGAAATTAGATCTATTTATGAGAGCAGAAGAAATGTCTTAGTCGAGTCTATGTCACGATCAGGTTGGAATATCCCCAGTCCTAAAGCAAGTATGTTTGCATGGGCACCTGTGCCCAAAAAGTACCAAAATAAGGGATCTTTAAAATTTGCTAAGGATTTAATGACAAAAGCTGAAGTAGCTGTTTCGCCAGGTATCGCCTTTGGTGAATATGGTGAGGGTTTTGTGCGAATAGGTTTAGTAGAAAATGAGCAGAGAATTCGCCAAGCGGCTAAAAATGTACGTAATTTAAAGCTTTAGTCTAATATTTTTATAAATTATCAATTAAATAAAATATTGCTTATATTCTTGATAATTATATAAAACCAACCTTAAGATGATTAACACAAAAAAAATAGGCTCTGTACTTAAAAACATCAATAATATTGATGAATTGAGTATCTCTGATTTGATTGATTGTAATCAAGGGCAACTAATTGCAGTTAAAGTAATTTCAGTTAATCCTAATTACAATAAGCTAGAGCTAATTTCTGGAAGAATTACAGAATTAACTGAAGGCGATATTATCGTTGGTGCTTTAGGTAATAGAATTGCATCCTCAGGAATGACAGGATCTGTTCCCTTTGAATTAAATAAACACGATAAAATTCATATTTTAAATTTAGGAGGGGTCATTGGTAATTGTAAAGATTTCAATATTCTCTTAGGCCCGGCTACAGAGTGTGAAGTGCTTGGATCAATTATAGATAAAAGTAATAAAAAATTGAATATAGCAGATTATTCTAAAATTAAAGAAAAGAAGATAATAAATAAAATTCCATCTATAGCTGTCATCGGCACTGGTATAGACTCAGGAAAAACTACTGTAACTTCTTTTATAATTAAAACACTTAGTAAATATTTTAAGAAAATTAATGCCTGTAAGTTAGCAGGCACTGCTTCTCAGAAAGATTTATACTCTTATCAAGATAATGGAGCTTATAAAACATCAGATTTTGTAGATTATGGTCTTCCAAGTACCTGTATGAATGACAAAGAAACTATACAAAATTGCTCAGCCTCTATTATTAGTGATATGTCAGAAGATGCAGAAATAATCTTAATGGAATTAGGGGATGGCTATCACGGAGATTATGGAACCAAGGAAATCATTCAAAATACAGAAATTACAGAGTCAATCGAAGTAATTATTATTTGTGCTTATGATGTATCAGGAGCAGTTAACATTATTGAGAACCTAAAATTAAATAATCTAGATGATAAATTATTGATCATAAGCGGACCTGTTACAAATAATGTCTCTGCCTACAAACAGTCTATTGACAAATTTTCTATACCTAATTCAGACTTTTTAAATATTTATAATTCAACTAACCATGTCAATGTTTTTGCTAAGGTAATCAATAGGATTAATAATGATTAAAGTAGGTATAATAGGAGCTAATGGTTATTTAGGTATTGAATTAATGCGAATTCTTTCTATTCATCCAAATGTAAAGCTATCAAAAATATTTCAAAGAGAATTAACGATTGATAAGGAGTTTCCTCATTTACAAACATTAAATTTAAAAGACATACAAACAGAAAATCTTGATGATTTTAAAAACCTAGATTGTGTTTTTTTAGCATTACCTCACGGTTCTGCTTATGAGTATGTAAAAGAATTAATATCAAAAGTTAAAATTATAGATCTGAGTTCTGATTTTAGAATTTCTAATCAAGAAGATTATAATAAATATTATAAATCCAACTTTGATGTCAATACCCAGAGTCAGTTTCAATATGGCTTCATTGAAAATTTTGGTGATGAAATAAAAAAATCTTCAAATATTTCTAACCCAGGATGTTTTGCATTAACAACACAGTTATCTTTATTGCCATTTCACTCCATAATTAAAAATGTATCTGTAACTGCTATTACAGGATCTAGTGGTGGTGGTAAAAATCCAACAAACAAAAATCATCATTCAACAAGATCTAAAGATATATTTTCTTATAATATTAACTCTCATCGCCACTTGGCTGAAATTTATCAATCTTTTCCAAATTTAAGAAAAAACCTGTCTTTTGTCCCATTATCTGGCCCTTTTTCAAGAGGTATATATTTAACAAGTCACATCGAAACAAAAGAAACCATCAATAATAATTTTTTAGACTCATGTTTAGTAGAATCTTTTGAATCTTCTCCTTTCATAAGAATTCAAAATAATACTAAACTTTCAAATGTAGTTGGCTCAAACTTTTGTGATATTGCTGTTTTTTTTAAGGATGAGAACCATTTTGTTGTAGAGGCATGCTTAGATAATTTAGTGAAAGGCGCTTCTGGTAATGCTGTAGAATGCATGAACCTTATCTTTGACCAAGATCAAGCACTTGGATTAAATCAAATGATACCTTTGTACCTATGATTAAAAATCAAAGTTTTTATCAGTCCATATTACAAAATTCAATTCTTGTAATTAAAGTAAGTGGTAAAATTTGTGATAATCAAGAAAACATCGATAATGTTATTAGTGACATAAAAGAACTCTTAAATTCTATTACCAAATTAAAAGTAGTATTGGTCTTTGGATTTGGTCGGCAGCTAGATAATTATATGATTAACGTTCATGGTATAGAGCCAAAAAAATTAAATGGAAGAAGAATAACTTCTTCTGATGATATAGAGGCAGCAAAGAAAATTTCTGGTCAAATATTGATTGATATATTTAGTTTGAGCTCACGTTATAATATTAGAAATTTTCCAATTCCTATTTCTAAAAAAGACTTCATTGCCGCAAAGAAAAGAGAATTGATTGATGGAGTTGACTATGGTCAAGTAGGAGATGTTGTATCAGTTGATGCATTACAAATCAAAAACTTATTTAAGGAACATGATATGATTATTATGCCGAGTTTAGTTTTAGATAAAAATACTTCTGAAGTATTAAATGTTAACGCCGATACTATTGCTACAGAATTAGCAATTAATTTGTCTGCAAGTAAATTAATTTTTATATCAGACGTTCCTTTTATAAAGGATACTGAAGGAAAAAGAATTTCTGCAGTTGATGAAAACGTAGCAAAAAAGCTTTTTGATGAAAAAATTATATCTAACGGAATGATTGTAAAAGTTGAAAACTCCTTAAAGGCACTTAACCAAGGCGTTCAAAAAATACACATTATTAGTGGTGAAATAAAGAACGCTCTTATAAATGAGTTAGAGACAGAAGAGGGTATTGGTACAGTCTTTCAAAAACAATCCCTTGATTATTAACTAATTTCTTAAAGATTTAGCAACTATCTGAGTAGCCTTATTTATTTCATTTTTTGAAACAATTAGAGGAGGTGTAAGACGTATTATTTTATCTTGTATTAGTGTTGATATAAGTCCATTTTTGGCCATTTTATTATATGTTTTCAAAGCTATTTCATTATTTCTAAATTCTATACCAGCCATCAAACCTAGGCATCTTGTATCAACTATTTTATCTATGTGATTGTCATGCATTTTTTTAAGTAAGCGCGATAATAATTTACCATTAATCAGTACTTTATTTAAAAAAGATTTAGTATTTATATACTTCAATACGTTATAAGAAATTCTTGTCTGAAGCATACCTCCACCAAACGTAGAACCATGAAAACCAGTGGAAATTATCTTTGATATATATTTTTTTACTATTGTTGCACCTATGGGGATGCCAGAACCTAATCCTTTAGCAGAGGTTATTATATCTGGATTAACACCATAATGTTTGTACGCAAAAATTTTTCCTGTTCGACCTATACCGCCTTGTATTTCATCTCCAATTAACAAAATTTTCTTACTTTTACAAATATCTTTTATTGCTTTAGCAAAGGTTTTACTACAAATATTGATACCACCATCTCCTTGAATAAACTCTATGATAATGGCTATTGTTTTTTTATTAACTAGTTTTTTAAGATGAGAGACATCATTAAACTTACAAAACTTTACTTTCCCTGGTACAGGTCCAATATCTGTCTTATATTTTTTATTACTACCAACTGATAAGGCTCCAATTGTTCTACCATGAAAAGAGGAAGTCATAGCAATAATCTCATCTTTGCCCTTTTTACTTCCATAGTTTCTTGCTATTTTTAATGCAGCTTCAATGCTTTCTGCACCTGAATTAGAAAAGAACACATCACCTTTGTTAGAATTTTCAGATAATAATTTAGATAATTTAGTCTTGAACTCATGCATTTGTGAGCCAGACAAATGAGTTATGCCTGTTTTTATTTGATCTTGTAAACTTTTTTTAACAATTGGGTGATTATAACCAAGAGAATTAACTGCCACACCAGCTGAAAAATCTAATAATTTTTTATTATCTGAAGTGTGTAAATAACACCCTCGTCCTTTGATAACTTTAAAATTACTAAATTTGTAGGTTTTTAATAAATTATTCATACTTATACTTAACTTTTAATGAAATAAGGAAATTTTTAAAGTCAAAATCTCCACTGACTTATTTTATTCATTAGGAAATCTCTAAAAGCAATTAATTTTAAACTTCCTTTTAAATTTTCATGATAAACCATATGGACTTCATAATTTGGTCCTTGAATATCAGGCAATACTTTAACCAAGTGTGCTTTATGTTGTGCCATATAATCAGGTAATGCAGCTAAACCTGCACCAGTTTCAACTGCAACTAATAGACCATAGAGGTTGTTAATAGTTATATGAGGTCTTCTATTTTTTTGGTTTTTTTTCACACCTGTTTTTAATATCCAATTAGTATCGGAGAGAGGAGAGGGCTTACCTATACCATAAGTTATCAAACGATGACTATTCAGCTCAGATCTTCTCAGTGGCATACCCATTTCGTTGATATAATTTGCAGAACCATAGATATGATATTTAATAGTTGCGATGTGTTTTGACACTAGGTCCAAATGTTTAGGTTTTCTCATCCACAAACCAATATCATAATCTTGGCGAAGCATATCTTGCTCGTCTTCAGAATAGTTTAATTTAAGATTAATCTCTGGGTATCCATGAATAAATTCATTTATTCTTGGACTAAGCCACATAGAGCCAAATGCAACTGTTGTGTTGATAGACAGGTTTCCAGTGGGAACTGACTTATATTCAACTATCTTTTTTTCAATAGAATTTAAATCAGCAAATATTTTCTCAGTCTCTTCAAAAAGATATGTACCTTGTTCTGTAAGAGTTATACCCTTGGTGTGTCTTTTAAAAAGCTTCGTCTTTAGACTGTGTTCTAAAGATTGTATTTGTCTTGTAATAGCTGACTGACTGAGATGGATTGTATCCATGGCTCTAGATATGCTACCAGCTGTAGCAACATGATAAAATGTTTTTAATCTATCCCAATCCATTAATAATAGTATTTAAATCCCCGTTAAAAATAAGAATATCTATTAAATAATATTTTCTGAGAGAATTCAAATCTAATAAAATATTTTGCGCATCATTTAAGTCGTTCTGACTTTCTATTAATTCAGTGATATTAATTTTCTGTGCCTTGTACAATATTTCATTACCTTTTAATTTCAGTTTCAGGGTATCCATAATTTTCACTTGGTTATCAATTTTATTTAAATAATAATTATAGTTATTCCATGCCTCTAGATATGTATTTAACATATCTCTCTTCAAATCTTTATGTTCAAGCAATTTTTTTTGATAATTGTATTGTTCTATATCAAAATTATTTTCATCTTTGTAACCATCATAAATAGGTACAGTTAATACCAAAGATAGTGAAGAGGATCTTCTATGATCAATTGTTGCAGAGTAATTTTGACTTTCACTTAAAGAGTATGACAGATCAACTGACGGTCTCAGATCTTTTTTACTCATTTCCAACTCAGGTAAATATGTATTTTCTATAAAAGATAAATATTGACCATAAGAAGATCCCATTAAATCTGAAAATAATTTCTTATTAATTTGATTGTTTGATACGTCAATTTCATAATCAAAATTTACATCTTCATCTTTAATTTCTAAATCAAGTAATTTACTTACTTGCAGCATTAAGTTATCTATCTGTCTATCAAAATCTAATAGTACTGTTTGTGCTTCTAAAAGTTCATTTTCTAAATCCAATAACTCAGTTTTAGTAGTTCTATTTGCTTGAAATAAAATTTCTGCCTCTAGAACTTTTTTTTTATAAAACTCTAAATTCATCTGTTGATTTTTCTTTTTAAAAACTAATGCTTGCAAATTACTATAGCCGTTGAGTAATTCTTTAATTAATAATTGTTTTTTATACTCCCTTAAATAATCAAAAGCCTTATTTCTTGTTTGTGTTGTAATTAAATTTAATTGACTAAAACCACCATTATAAAGATTAACTGTAGCACTTAGA
>CACLVL010000015.1 GCA_902610415.1 uncultured Alphaproteobacteria bacterium | reverse complement strand
TATTGCAATTTCAAACCCAGACTTCTCCTCTTTTAAAAAAATATGCGATGTTGAAATTAGTATAAAACAAACTCGTATTAATGATGCAAAAGTCGACCCTTTTGGTGGAATTGTATTTGGTACTTATAATGAGGATCCAGATAAAATAAATAGAAAACCAATAGCAAATCTTTATAGACTAGCTCCAGATCTGTCTTTAACTCATCTATTGTCAAATATTACTGTTTCGAATGGCATAGCCTTTTCTCAAAATGAAAATATTATGTATTTTGCAGACACACCAACTGGTCTAATACGAAAATTTGAGTTCACCCACGATTTTAAAAAATTACAAGAATTGGAGTCAAATATGATGTTCGATGATGTTGGAGAGCCAGACGGGGCCACTGTTGACATTAATAATAATTATTGGTCAGCAAGGGTTAGGGGAAAATGTATTTTATGTATAGATACAAAAAATGAAAAAATCATTGAAAAAATTGACCTTCCTACTAATACGCCAACTTGTGTAACGTTTGGGGACTCTGATCTATCAAGTTTATATGTGACTTCCCTTAGAGCAGATCCAGTTAACGATGCTGCCGGTGGTAATCTTCATAAAATTAAAAGTGAAACAGAAGGATTTAAGCAGCTTTTAACCGATATTTGACTCTTATAAATACTTCTTATTGACTAAGTTTTCTTTATTTAGTTCATTCATTTTTTTTAAGAAATAAACAATATTTTGCGATGCCTCTAGTGACATTCTCTCTCGACACTCCAACGTTAACGCTGCATTGTGAGGAGTTAGTAAAATATTGTCTAATTTAAAAAAAGGATGATTGGGCTCAGGTGGCTCAGATGTATAAACATCCATACCAGCACCCCGAATTTTCTTTGCTTCTAAAGCTTGATATAAATCATCTTCATTTACAATTCCCCCTCTTGATGTATTTACGAGAACGGTATTTTTTTGCATAAGATTTAAATCTTCCTCAGAAATAAAGTTTGTTGTATTTTCATTTAATGGCAAATGAATAGTAATAAAGTCCGCTAGAGCCAAACCCTCATTTTTTTCAATAGGGATACACTTATATTTTATAATAGAGTCACTATCTAAAAATGGATCGTGAACATATACTTCCATATCAAACCCTAGACACCTTTTTGCAACTTCTTTCCCTATTCTTCCAAAACCAATAATGAGAACTTTTTTTTTATATAATTCAAAAAAGTCGGGTAACTGAGATCGTTTATCAAAATTTCCTTCTTTGACCAAGCTATCTGATAAAGAAAGATTTTTAGTTAAATAAATAAAAAATGACATTACATGTTCAGAAACACTTGCAGCATTAGACGTTGAGGTGATACTAAGAGCAATTTTATTTTTGTTAAGAAAATCTATATCAACATTGTCATAGCCAACACCATGCCTTGAAATAATTTTTAGATTATCGCAATGTTGTAAAATATCTTGATCTAGCTTTGATGTTCTTAACAAAATTCCATCAACGCTTTTTAAACTTTCCTTTAAGCTTTGAATTTCAAAATTTTCTACTTCAAAGACCTCGAATTCGTTGTCTCTTAAAAACTCTATGCCTTTTGGGTGAACCATACCTAGAATAGCAATTTTCATTTTACCTCTTGATTGTTTGTTATGTCAAAAAAGGAGTAAATTTAAAAGGTTTTTCATTCAAATTATCTTTCTATCGTGTAATATCTTATCGGTTAAGTTTTTGGAGGAATAATGAAAACCATCAAATTGTCTTGTGCTCACGCACTTTTTAAATATCTAATTTCGCAAAAAACCATTGTTGATGGTAAAAAGGTTCCTCTATTTCCTGGAGCATTTGCTATTTATGGTCATGGAAATGTTGCATGCTTAGGTCAAGCAATGGAAGAGTTTCAATCAGATCTTCCTGGATACAGAGGCCATCATGAACAAAGTATGGCCTTGACTGGTATCGGCTATGCTAGAGCGATGAGAAGAAAACAAATTTTTATTGCCACCTCATCAGTTGGTCCTGGCGCAACTAATATGGTCACAGCCGCTGCTGTAGCCTTAAGTAATCGCCTTCCAATACTGCTCCTTCCTGGTGATACTTTTGCCAGTCGCTTTCCTGATCCAGTATTACAACAAGTCGAAAATTTCAATTCTCCCATCGAAACTGCAAATGATGCTTTTAAGCCTGTCTCAAAATATTTTGACAGAATTACAAGACCTGAGCAAATTCTTGGCTCTCTTCCTCAAGCTATTCAAGTAATGCTTGATCCCTCTGATTGTGGACCAGCAACCATTGCAATGTCACAAGACGTTCAAGGAGAGTCATTTTATTTCCCTGAAATATTTTTTGAGGAAAAATTTCACGAGATAAGAAGAATTCATCCTGATCCAAGCCAAGTGAGTCAAGCAGCTGAAATACTTAAAAACTCTAAACAACCTATAATCATTTCAGGAGGAGGAGTTCTTTACTCTGAAGCAGAGCAAGAACTTTCAAACTTTGCAAAAAAACACAACATCCCAGTTACTTCAACAGTAATGGGTATCGGATGTATGACTAAAGATGACCCTTATTATATTAGTACTGTGGGAGCTTTGGGACAGGGCTCTTCTAATAATCTTTCAAAAGATACAGATCTAGCCCTTGCTATAGGAACAAAACTTGCAGACTTCACTACAGGCTCTTGGGCAAATTTCGAAAACCCTAATTTTAAATTAGTTTCAGTCAATACAGCTCGTTATGATACGACCAAGCATTTAGCCACTCCAGTTATAAGTGATGCTAAAGTTGGGCTTCAGAAAATATCAGAAGCTTTGGGTGACTGGAGAGCACCTGATCCTTGGTACCAAAGAGCAATCAAGGAAAGAGATGAATGGGACGCTTACGTTGAAAAACAAAGTGGCCCTACAAATCAAGAAGAGCCCTCATATGCTCACGCAGTAGGGGCAGTTTATAGAAATTCAGATCCAAGTGATATCGTTGTCACAGCTGCAGGAGGCCTTGTAGGAGAGGTTGTTCAAGTTTGGAAACCAAAGCAACTTAATACTTTTGAGACGGAATGGGGTTTTAGCTGCATGGGATATGAAATATCAGGAGCACTTGGAATTAAGATGGCTAAACCCGATCAAGATGTGGTGGTCTTTGTTGGAGATGGTTCTTATTTATTGAACAACAGTGATATCTACAGCTCAGTTCTTTATGATCAAAAACTTATTATTATTGTTTGTGATAATGGTGGGCATATGGTCATCAATCGCCTTCAACTAGCCAAAGGGGGCAAGGAGTATATTTGCAATCTTCGTGCTGCGAGAGCAACAAATTTACAATTTGTAGACTTTGAAAATCATGCAAAAAGTATGGGAGCTAATGCTGAAACAGTGAGCTCTACCTCAGAATTAGAAGCAGCTTTTAAAAGGGCCAAAGACTCAGATAAAACATATGTCATTGCAATTAAAACTCATGGTTACGAATGGTTAGAAGGAACAGCCTTTTGGGAGAGCCCAACACTGCAAGATCCAATTACTGAAGATAATAAAAAAGCTTTAAATGACTTTGAGTCTGGAAAGAATAAACAGCGCAAAGGCGTCTAATTTTTTGATTTCAAAAAAAAAAATTGTTTTAATAACTGGAGCTGAGTCAGGTATTGGAAAAAGCACTACTAAAGTATTTCTAGATAATGGCTACAGAGTTATAGGCACTTGTCTTAAAAATAATAAAAATAAAGATATTAAAGGTATTGAATATCATAAGATTAATATCACTAATAATTTAGACTGGGAAAATCTGGCTTCTTATATCAAAGATAAATATAAAAAAATTGATGTTTTAGTTAATAGTGCTGGTGTCAGATTAAGTGGAAATTTAGAGACAACTACAATGAATGACTGGTCTTATCACCTAAATAATAACGTTACTGGTACCTTTCTCTCATGTAAGCATATTCTCCCCTTCCTAAAAAAAGCAAAAAATTCATCTATTATCAACTTGGCCTCAATAAATAGCGTTCGTGGAGTAAAAAATATGTTGGCTTATGCAACATCTAAGAGTGCAATAATATCTTTTACTGCTTCTCTTGCTCTCGATTTATCCAAACATAATATTAGAGTTAATGCAGTTGCCCCAGGTGCAATAGATACACCAATGTTAGCGTCCTTTAAAAAAGATTTGTCATCTAAAGAGTATAAAAAAAGAATGAGAGAAAACCATCCTATTGGAAGAATAGGCAAACCCAAAGAGGTTGCGAGTGTAATTTATTTTTTAGCAAGTGAAGCATCTTCTTTTATGACAGGACTTACTATACCTGTCGACGGTGGTAGAAGCATAAGATAAGAAATTTAATTTTTATTTAAAAATTTTGAAAATTCATAATAAGATTTTTTTGGAATTCTTTTAAAATTTTCAAAATCTACAAAAACTAAGCCAAATCTTTTCGAGTACCCAAACGCCCACTCGTAATTATCAAGTAATGACCAGGCAAAATATCCTTTAATATTTAAACCTTCATTTAAACAATTTAAAATTTCTTGAAGATGTAAATGAAAATATTCAACTCGGTCTAAATCATTAACTTCATTCCTAGCATTCAACTTATCATTATTGGCCATTCCATTTTCAGTAATATAAATAGGAATTTGATTACTGTACTCGTTAGATATTCGTTTTATAAAATAACTCAAACCTGTTGGGTAAAACTCCCAATCCATGTCAGTTTTTTTTAATGACCCCCTGAGGGTTTGATAATTAATACCATCCTCAGAGTTTTTATATTTGATAATTGACCTCGTATAATAATTGAGGCCAACCCACTCTAAAGGATGAGAGATTATTTTTAAATCCTCATTAAAATTATTTGATAAATTATTTCCTAATACCTCTAATGCTAATTTTGGATAACTCCCTTTAAAAATAGCATCAGAAAACCATCGATTGTGGATTTCATCAAATAATTGTAACGCATTTAAGTTATCGGGTTCTTGATTAAAAGGTTCTGGGTATTGATTATTAAGCACTATTCCAATTTTATGAGGTTTATTTGATTTTAAGGCCTGTAGAGATAAACCATGTGCTAATAAAATATTATGCATAGTTAAGACGGATGACTTTAGGTCTTTCTTGCCAGGAGCATGTTCCCCTAAATAATGGCTCAGCCATGAGACACACCATGGTTCATTAATAGTTGCAACTTTTTCAAATTTATCTCCAAATTTCTGAGAGATAAAATATGAGTAATCAGCAAAATGCTTACAGGTATCTTGATTTTCCCATCCACCCATTCTCGAGAAACGAATAGGTAAATCCCAATGATAAAGAGTAGGAAAAGGCTCTAAGTCATTGTTTAAAATCTCATCCAAAAGTCGATTATAGAAATCGACACCTTCCTCATTAGAATTAGAATTATTTTCAGGAAACAATCTTGGCCAGGCAAAAGAAAAACGATAAGCTTTAAATCCAAGGTCTTTTATGAGTTTAATATCTTCTCTAAAATACTCATAATGATTACAAGCTTTTAAACCATCAATGCCTTTTAATTTTTTTTGGGCGAATTCATCCCAAATAGATTTCCCACATCTTCCATAACTATTGCCTTCTATTTGATACGATGAAGTGGCGGCACCAAAGGTGAAATTATCTGGAAAATCCTTTAGAACAGAAAGGTTATCCAATTATATTAGTATTTTGAGAATTGAATAAATTAGATCTATCTAAATCAAATTTTACTTTAATAGTATCGCCAACTTTAACAGGACTATCTCCAGGTGCTTCAACAACAACTGGCTCATTATCATGTTCTAAATATATAAAAGTATTTGAACCTAATTTCTCAACAACAAACGCTTTGCTTTCCCAGTCATGATCTGATTCAGCTGTTATATGAATATCTTCTGGTCGTATACCAAATGTGACTTTTTCATCTGATTGACTTGTTGTCTTTTTTGGTAGAATTAAGTTAGTTCCAAGAGCTTCTACCTCTGTACTTTCACTTGAAGATGATTTGTATTGAGCAGGGATAAAATTCATTTTCGGCGAACCAATAAATCCTGCTACAAATAAATTACTTGGTTTATTGTAAAGTTCTATGGGATCCCCTTGTTGAGAAATCTCTCCTTGATCTAATACTACAATTTCATTAGAGAGAGTCATTGCTTCAGTTTGATCATGGGTAACATAAACCATTGTGGTATTTAGTTGCTCATGTAGTTTTGCCAATTCAATTCTCATTTGAACTCTCAAAGCTGCGTCTAGGTTAGATAAAGGCTCATCAAAAAGAAAAACCTGAGGTTTCCTTGTTATAGCTCTTCCAATAGCTACACGTTGACGTTGACCTCCTGATAATTGTTTGGGTTTTCGATCTAAATAATCCTGAATTTGAAGCGTTTTTGCAGCTTCTAAAACTCGCTCATTAATTTCTTCTTTGGATCTTTTTTCTAATTTTAGGCCAAATGCCATATTGTCAAAAACTGTCATGTGGGGATACAAAGCATAAGATTGAAAAACCATGGCTATGTTTCTGTCCTTAGGTGATAAATCGTTGACTTCCCGGTCATCTATATAGATAGTTCCAGAATTTATTTCCTCTAAACCTGCTATCATTCTCAATAATGTTGATTTACCACATCCAGAAGGGCCAACTAAAGTAGTGAATGATTGATCTTTTATGTCCAAAGAAAAATCCTTTATCACGTGTGTTTTGCCGTAAAATTTATTTAAAGATTTAATATTAATTGATGCCATATTTCACGTATCATTTTACTTTGTTTTATTAAAAAATCATTCATCGAAATTTAATATTTTTCTTGGACAGTTGATCAATACTTGAAACACCCATCAAAATCATATCTCTCTCAATTTCTCTCTTTAAATTACCCAGAGCTCTTTCTACTCCTTTTTGTCCACCAACAGCTAAAGCATATAAATACATTCTACCACCAGAGCAAGCCTTAGCTCCTAAAGATAATGCTTTTAAAATATGAGTGCCTCTTCTTATTCCCCCCTCACAAATTACATCTATTTTATCTCCGACTGCATCTACAATTTCAGATAATTGATCAAATGGTGACCTAGAACCATCCAACTGTCTTCCCCCATGATTAGATAACATGATTGCTGAGGCTCCTACGTCAATAGCTTTTTTAGCATCTTCTACAGACATAATTCCTTTTAAAGCGAATTGTCCTCCCCAGTGTTTATTAATTGTTTCTATACCCTTCCAGTCTAGAGAATTATCAAGCATTTTGGTGAAATAGTCACCTACACTTGTCATAACATTTGTGCCTTCTGAAATATGTTTTTTTAAATTACTTAATTCCCACTTAGGTTTTGTAAAATAGTTATAAGCCCAAGAGGGATGACTGATGAAACTAATAAAACTTTTAAAAGATAAATTCATCGGAATAGTAAAACCTGTTTTTAAATCTCTTTCCCTATTTCCTCCAACAGCTGTGTCAACTGTAACTGCTAATGCATCAAATTTAAATTCTTTACAAGACTCTATGAGACTTTTATTTAGACCCTGATCTTTGTGGACATAGAGTTGAAATAATTTTGGAGAAGAAATTTGTTTAGCAATTTCCTCAATACTTGCTGTGCCTAAAGAGGAAACCCCAAACATAGTTCCAAATTTTTCTGCAGCTTTTCCTACCCCAATTTCTCCCTCGTGATGGAAAAGTCTCTGAAGTGCAGTAGGTGCACAATATATTGGCATATCTAATTTTTGTCCCAAAATAGTAGTGGTCATATCAATTTTATTAACCCCAGCTAAAACATTAGGAACTAAGTCACAATCATCGTAAGCAAGAGTATTTCTTTTATAAGTAGATTCATCATCAGCTGCGCCATCTATGTAATGAAATATTGGACTAGGTAATTTTTGCTTAGCTAGGTTTCTAAAATCATTAACATTGTTACAATTTTCTATGGATTTAAACATTAAATTTTATTTTATTTCAAATAACCCAGGTGCTCTTTTTGAAACTCTATCATTGTATCCACTAATGAGGCCACAGAATTAGGGTTTTCCACAAGTGGGTCAGCTAAGAGAGCATGAACAGCAGTTTGTTTAGATTTATTTAATATTGCTTTTGTTGTCAATTGGATTGTGCCTACTTGTGCATTAAGAAGAGCACCAAATGGTTCAGGATAATTATCTAATTTTTTACCATGAATCCCTGTTTTATTTATTATCGCAGGTACCTCAACAACAATATCATTTGGCAAGCATTCAATAAAATTTTCATTCTTTATGTTTACAGCATGCTCTAACATATTTAAGTCTGCTACAATACTCTCTATAATTGGTATTGCTCTTTCATGAGGTTCTGGGCGATCCATATCAAAAAATTTTTCATAACCATCTTTTGAAAAAAATGACAAACATCTTTTTTTATATTTATCATAAAAGTCTAAAATTCCATCATGGTCAGCAACACTATAAGCCCAAGATAAATATTCACCTAAATGACTATCCGTTGTAATCGGTAAATATCCATACCTTTTAAATAATTCAAAAAATAAACCTCTTTCTGCACCAGCATTAGAAAAAAATCCTTCATGATCATTGACTAAATCAGAATAATAACCTTCAAAGTTTTTATTGATTAAGGGATATCCATCTTTACCAGAGTCTTTATAAGTTGCATGTAATAAAATACTAAAGTGATTTAAACCCCCAGCTTCAAATTGAATATTGTCTAAATCAGTTTCCATAAGTGTAGGAAGCTGACGGCTCATAGAAGAAATTTCATGACACAAGCCTGTAATTTTTAAATTTGGAAAACGCGTGGTCAATGCATGGCAAATACGTTGCATGGGATTTGAGTAACTAAATATAAATGCCTCTGGACAAATTTTTTCAATATCCTCACAAATTTTTATAATGGCTGGTACTTGACGCATTGCATGAAATAGACCACCAGGTCCCCCATTTTCTCCATAGACCTGTTTGATGCCATATTGAAGTGGAACTTTCCAATCTTGCTCCCAAAGATCAAATCTACTCCCCACTTCTATTGATATAAGACAAAAATCAGCTTTTTGAAGAGCCTCTGTTCGAGAGGTTGTCGACTCTATATTAAAGTCTGCCCCAAGCTTTTTTTTGAAAGAAAGTGCAATTTTATGGGTATTTTTTAAGGTTTCAGAATTAATATCATGCAAGACCAACGTTGAGCCAGAGAGAATTTTAGATTTAAAAAAATCACCAACAATGCCTAGGCCAAAGTTAGTACTTCCAGCACCAATTATTACTATTCTATTACTCATCCTTTAATAGATCCTGCTACCAATCCTCTTATAAAGTATCTTTGAAGAGAAAAGAAAATAAATAATGGCACAGTCATTGAGACAAAAGCACCAGTTGTTAGTATTTCCCAGTTTTCTCCTCTTGACCCAAGAAGCTCTTTTAGCTTTGCTGTTAAGATAATTTCACTTGGATGTTTATCTAAGAAGACTAAACCTACGAGTAAATCATTCCATACCCATAAAAATTGTAAGATAAATATAGATGCGAAGGAGGGTATTGATAACGGAACTACAATTTTTATAAAAGTATCGTAATGTGTTGCCCCATCAACTCTAGCCGCCTCGATCATTTCGCTTGGGAGTGTTTTTAAAAAATTCCATAACAAAAAAGTAGTCGATGCGAGACCAAATCCAGTATGCGCCATCCAAATACCGGGAAAAGATTTTGCACTGACTCCAAACAATGCTCCAAAGTCATTATAAATTGTTAACACAGGTATTAGACACATCTGTAGTGGAACAACAAGTGAGGCAATTATTGTAGCTAATAAAATATCTCTCCCATAAAATTTCATCCAAGTAAGTGCGTATGCAAAATAAGAACATATAATTAAAGGTATTAGAGTTGCAGGGAGTGCAACCGCTAATGTATTTAAAAAAGCCTGCCCCAAGCCTTCTTTAAGGAGTACCTCTTTATAATTATCAAGTGTAAAGGTAGGAGGGCTCTTAGCTGACACAAAAATCCTTTTACCTTTTTTCTTTTTAAATTCCTCTTCTGATTTCCATATATAATCACCGTTTTCAAAAACTGTTATTTCTGTCTGATCTTTAAATAGCGCGGTCTCGCCAACTTCGTATTCATCAATGTTCTTAGATGTCACTCCAAAACGAAAAATCTCTTTTTCTTGACCCCCATCGAATAAATTTCTTTTAATAAAATAATAATTCCCCTCTTTGATTTGAGCGTCTTTACCTTCAGTTCGATATATCTCGTTAATTTCTGTAGTAGTAAAGGATGTCCACCAACCACTGATGGCCAATACGTCCTTGTCCCTTAAAGAACTGATAAATAATCCAAAAGTAGGAACTATCCATGCGACTACAAAAAAAAGCAATAAAAGCTGAGAGAATACAGAGGTAAAGGTAATTTTTTTCATACTTTTTGGTCTTGTTTATGCCTGTATAGGTTCCAGGCTAAAATAGGAGTGACCCCAATTAAAATACAAAAAGCAAGTACACTTCCTCTTCCAGAGTCACCCCCACCTCTGAACATCCAATCGTACATGAGATTTGCTAATACCTCAGTTTGCCATTGACCGTTTGTCATGGCGTAGATGATATCGAAAACTTTTAACACTAAGATTGTGATAATGGTCCAAATTACCAAGATAGTTTGCTCTAAAAAAGGAACAATGATTGACCAAAATATTTTAAGTTCACTTGCCCCATCAATGCGTGCGGCATCCAACGTTTCATTGGGAATACTTCTGAGTGCAGCACTAAAAATTACAAGAGCAAGACCCGTTTGTATCCATATCATAATTGCCATTAAAAAGAGATTATTCCAAATGGGTATTGTTAACCAAGCTTGCGGCTCGAAACCCAATGCAACTGCAATGGCATTTAAAAGTCCAATTTGTTGATCACCAGGACCTCTGTAATCATACATAAATTTCCAAATTACACCTGCCCCAACAAATGAAATTGCCATCGGCATAAATATTATCGATTTAGCAATAGATCCCCACCAGACTCTATCTGCTAAATTTGCAATAACTAAACCAAAAAATGTACTAATAGTCGGCACTACTATTAACCATCCTAAATTATTAATGATACTTCGTTTAAAATCAGGATCTTTAATTGCCCAAGAGTAGTTGTATAATCCTACAAAGTTTTCACCTATCTTATCGTAAAAGCTCAGTCTAATAGTTTCAAAGACGGGATATAATATGAAGACAAATAGCACTATAAATGCTGGTGCGATGAAAATTATAACTCTAATTGAATTTTCCAAGGCAAACTTTTTTGAAGCTCTTACCCTAAAGTAATCCAATAAAAAGTTTGAAAAGTGAAAAAATGCTACAAAAAAAAGAACACCAATAAGAACAGTTATTGCAAGGGAAAATATACTCATCGAATTTGTAGAGAAACTAAGGGCAAATATACTATTCGCCCTTAGATAAGAAAATTACTTTTTTTATTGGCCAGCTTCCCAGCTAGCTTGTATTTCGTCTGCGACTTCCTTAGCTGACTTACCATTGGTGTAATCAACCATTCCTGTCCAGAAAGATCCTGCTCCAACCCAACCAGGCATTAAGTCTGATCCATCAAATCTAAAGGTTGTTGCATTCATTAAAATCTCATGCAGACCTTTAAATGTTTCACTGGAGTATTTATCAACATCCACATACTTATGAGGTGTTAAAAAACCACCTTTTTCCATGAATCTCTCATTAGCTTCAGTGTGAAGCAAGAATTTCATGAACTCGGTAGTTATTGGTCTGTCATTAGTAGGAGCCATCAAAGTTCCAGCGCCTAGAACAGGTTTTCCTAAGTCTTGAGACTCAAAAGGTGGGAAGTAAAAGAAATCATAGTCAACACCAGCCTCTGATCCTTCAGGAAAGAAGGCAGGAATAAAGCTAGCTTGTCTATGCATCATACACTCAGCAGGAGAAGTAAAGAGTCCATTTGGAGAGTCTCTAAAGTCTGTTGTAGCAACAGCTTTAGTTCCACCATTAACATAAGAGTCATTTAATGCAATTGAACCAAAGAATTCCATTGCATCGATCACTCTTTGATCATTGAACTTCATATCATTAGATACCCACTGATCATAAGTCATCGGTGAATGACTTCTTAACATTATGTCTTCCATCCAGTCAGTAGCCGGCCACCCAGTCGCTCCGCCAGAACCTAAGCCAATACAGAAAGGTGTGTTTCCATCACTGACCATTTGATCTGCTAATGCAAGTAAGTCCTCCATAGTTGTAGGTATTTCATAACCGTTGTCTTCAAAGTTATCTGGTGAATACCAAACTAAACTTTTTACATTCACTCTGTAAAAGACACCGTAGAATTTTTCAAAGCCCACTGGATCTTTATATGTTGTAAGATCAACCCAAGATTGCCCTGCAGCATAGTTATCAAGAACCATTTGTTTGACGTCATCACCTAATGGTGAAAGACAACCAGTCGCTGCAATATTTGCTGCCAATCCTGGCTGAGGGAATACAGCTATATCCGCTGGACTTCCTGCTTGACAGTCAATATTAATAATTGATTCAAACTCATCAGATCCCCCGTACTCGACTGAAGCACCAGTTGCTGCTTCAAATATTGATATGACATCCCTGAAATCATCATCTTGTGGTGCCAACCATGGACCAAAGATTGTTAATTTTTCTCCCGACAGGTCAGGGCCTGAATAAGCGTGAGAACCAGCATTTGCATAACTTGCGCCAAATAAAGAAAGCACAATTATTGCTGTAAGCGTTTTTAATATTTTCATAGAAATCCTCCTCCTAGAAAATTTGAATATAAAATGTAACAAACTGAATATGATTTCAAATATTTAAAAGGCGTTTTACTATGCATATATGGAATATGTAAAATGCCACTAAAATCAATGTTTTTTTATTCAAAAAGGGCAAAAATCTAATATTATTTAGCTCACTTATAAATAATTGTATACCTAATTAATCATGAACCACGCGATATCCACATTTCATTGGCACTGTAAACATACCTGGAAAAAAAGTGCTAAAAATACATCTTGGTGCTTGATTGGATGCTCTATAGGTGATTTTGGAACTATTTTATATTTTCAAATCACCCAAATCCCTTGGCCAGTGATGAGTATTATGATACTCGCCATAATTAATGGATTAATTACAAGCATAGTTCTTGAGACGATAGTTTTATTTCGACAGAACTTCAAATTTAATCAAGCACTAAAAACAGCTTTAGGCATGAGTTTCATTTCAATGATCTCAATGGAAATAGCTATGAATGTCACTGACGTTATTTTAACCGGAGGGGCAATGCTTACATGGTGGGTAGTTCCAATTATGCTTTTTGTAGGATTTATTACCCCTTGGCCTTATAATTACTGGAGATTAAAAAAGTATAATATTGCGTGTCATTGAAAAAGTTCATCTTATGCTCAATATCCTCTTTATTTCTATTTTCAAATAATCTTTTTGCCTCTCATGTCACCGTCATTGATGGAGATACAATTAGATTAGGTGATGTGAAAATACGCTTTAGTGGAATAGACGCCCCTGAAATAAACCAAACGTGTGTTGCAAGTGAAGGGAAAGTTGCATGTGGAAAGATATCAAGAGGTCTTTTAATTGAAAAAGTTACAAATAATAAAATTAGTTGTACAGATGAAGGAAAAGATTTTTATGGAAGAGTGTTAGGTGAGTGCTTTGTTAATGGAGAGTCTTTGAGTAGTTACTTAGTCAGAGAGGGTTTTGCATTTGCATACAGAAAATATTCAAACAAATATATAAAGGATGAAGAGTACGCCAAATTCAATAAGCTTGGTATGTGGTCCATGGAATTTGAGTATCCCTGGGACTATCGAAAAAAGAATTAATGAGTAATGTTAAAAATATCGCTGTAATTGGGGCGGGTATTGTTGGGATGAGTACGTCCTATTACTTAGAGGCCTCAGGTCATAACGTTACAATTTTTGATCAAAATGATCCAGGTTCAGGAACCTCAAGGGGGCATGCAAACGTCATTGCAGATTATGGAGTTCCCGCACTAAACCAACCAGATATTTGGAGAAATTTATTGCGCTATATTTTTTATAGTGACTCACCTCTAAACATAAGTTGGTCTTATTTTCCTAAAATGCTCCCTTGGATTGTTAAATTTCTTAAAAACTGCAATTCAAAATCAATGAACTATACAGCAGAGCAAATGACAAGTCTTTTAAAAGACGCCTTACCATCTTATGAAGCATTATTGACTGAGATTGGTGCCACAGACTTAGTCACTCATAAAGGAGTTTTATATGTTTGGATGAATGAGAAAGAAAAGCCAACACCTGATCAAATAGAAGTTAGAAAAAAAAACAACGTTGAACAAGTAAGTCTCTCTCCAGCTGAGATCTTGGATCTCGAGCCCAATTTAAGTAAAAGTATTAAAGGGGGCTGGTATTTCCCTCGTGCCCACCACACTTTAAATCCAGATAAAATATTAAATAAGTTATTTTTGAAGTTTCTTGAAAAAGGCGGGCAATTTTTAAAGGAAAGAGTTTTCTCAGTTAATCCTAGTCACGGAAAATTTAAGATCAACAATCGAGATTTTGATTGCTTGGTTATTTGCAGTGGTGCCTTTTCAAATGATTTAGTCAATCAACTAGAAAATAAAATAATACCTCTTGAAACAGAAAGGGGTTACCACTTAGAATTTCTTGGAATGCAAGATTATTTAACTCGTCCAACTTGTTTGGTAGAATCCGGCATGTACTTGACCCCCCTTGAATATGGAATTAGAGCTGCGGGAACAGTAGAACTAGCTGGCACGAAGAAAAAGATCAATGAATCTAGGCTAAAATACATTAATCATTACGCTAAACAACTCATTCCAAAACTTCAAGATTATCAAAATTCATGGTTAGGCTATAGGCCGACTCTTCCAGACTGTTTGCCGATTATTAGCAAGTCTCCAAAACTCGAAAATCTTTACTACGGCTTTGGACACAATCACCTGGGTTGGACTTTAGGCCCTATTACTGGAAAAGTAATCTCAGGGCTAGTAAACGGTGAGACATCAGACAATCCAGCTTTTTCAATTGATAAGTTTTTATAGTGTATCTAAAGCTCTTAATTTTCATATTTATTATTTTTATTTCGTCGAAATTATTTTCTAATTCGTTGGATCAAGATTATTGTGTGGGCTACCTAGAAGAAGTTTACTGGTCTTTGGACCCGATTGAAGAGATTGAGACACGTGATCAAATTATACTCTTCTTCAATGAAAATTTTGAAGGAGCAAAAGGTTTAAACTATGACTTGTATTACGACTCCCCATCAAAACAGTTCTTAACTAACTTAAATGGAGTTGATATCAGTCAATACAAAAAAGTTAATTATCCTAATTTTGAAATCCTAGTGTTGGATGCATACATCAATCTATTTAAAGGAGATGGGACTAACTACTGTCCTGCTTTTTGGAATGATTGCTCCGAGGAGTCATTAAACTCCTTTTTTCAAGCATCTGAAGATTTTAGCCAATCTTGGAATGGCGAAGAAAATGTAATGGAATTTCTCGAAGATCACTTCGTTAATCATTATTGCACCATGTATCTGGATACTTCTATTAATCAGAAAACTTTCACTAGCGACCTCAATATTTTAATCAATCAATTGACTAAATAAATTACTAACAACTTTTTTGATTAATGCATAACTTCGATCAAAGCCCGATCAATAAACATGATATTGATAACTTATGGGATGGTGGAACGGGAAAGAGGACTTAATTAAAAATAGTGAAACCCCTTATAGTAAGTGTACAGAATGTGGCGATTACAAAGAGGTCTCAAAGAAATATATCAATAAAATCAACGAAGAAATGATTACGATTTGCTACGATTGTAGTAAAAAGCGCTATATTGAGTCATTAATGGTGGTTTCAGCTATTGATGGAGTTGATGATTTTTGATGACTGTAAGTTAAGTAAAAAAATAAGACCACACACTTATGTAATAAGACACCTACTGTGACCACTAAAGGGACAAAACCACTTTGATAAGACATCAAGCAAACAAAGAGTAAAACGCTCACAGAGGCTTTGTTAAAAATACAAGTATAGATAATCTTGAGCGATAATTTTGGAAGCAATAAAAACCTTTTCTGGAGGGAGCTCATCATAGCTACTCCAACCGATATATTTAAGGGAGCCATCTAGACCGACCAGCTGGCGGATTTCATCTAAAGATCGAAGTGGGGGACCCTCGAAAGAAAGATTAATAAGGTCTGTATGCTTTTCATTGCCCTCTACGTGCAGGCTTACCACTTGCCACTGATCTTGACTGCGATAGGGAAAGACATAAACATTTGATTGTGATCCTACACTGATTGTTTGAGCATAACTGTGTATCTGGTCATCAATAGTTTCTTTAAATAATTGTTTTAAGTCATTATCTAAACTGCCAAGCACAAAAATTGTTTCAGGTTTATTTTCCGCCTTTATAGGTAAGGACCAACTCACGAATAAGAATAAACATAACATTTTTTTTATCATGTCCACCCCTGGCAAGTATCAAGGGCACTGACAAGAGCAGAACTAAGTCCGTTAGCTTTCATTTGTATTTCCTGTTTTTCAAATCGATTGAGAGGATCATTAATTGAAAATGAAATTTGTCCTCTTTTAGACAACAAATCTTCAAGCTTGGAGAAGTGATGTTTGTAAAAACTCATTAGCTCCCACCGAACATATCCATCTACGTTTAATCGACTGGCATCCTTGCCATTGTACGTCTGTCCTGAGAGGATCCAATCGAAAGTCTCACCACTCATGACGTCAAAATCCTGGGGTTCAAATTCACGATTAGTGTAAACTAACCGAGCGTCACAACTTAAGTTGGGATCGACGATAAAAATAATCATTCTTTCACTGTTTTCCAAACTAAAGACTAAGTCTAAGTTATCTTCCTTGGCCTCCATATGTATCCAGTTATCAAACTCATGATGAATGGAGCTACTTTCAGCCTTCAACGTACAATTAGTTAAAAAAGTACTGATAAATAATAATAACAGAACTCTCATTACTTTTTCTCTCCTGGCTTGAAATGGCTCATTAGGAATTGCTTAGGAAAGGGGACCTTTAAATATGAGGCGTACTGCCTGGTAAAGAAGTAGTTTAAAGGGTACTGAATAAATTCCAGATCACCATTTTCAAGAGCATCAAGAGTGCTACGAGAATAATTCAAATGCTGCATTACATCCTCAACTGAAATATTGTTCTCTAGCCTGATTTGAGCAAGGCAGCGCAAGTACTCCTCGATATTGTTTAGTGATTGAGGTTCAAATTTTTTATCGGAGGAGGATCCTCCAGTTAAAGTAGGGGTAATATAATTAGACTTCATACCCCTATAATGAGAAAAAGCATTTTTTAAAATAGTCCAAAGCTTTTTTAATTTTGGACAGAGATTATTGATTACCCCCTTATCATAAATTGCTATAGTGGGGTATGTCTAAAACCAAAGAAATTATCACCATCGAACACACCCTTAAAGATGTCTTAAAAAATCTCAGCGATCAAGACATCCAAGAGATTACCGGTAAGTCTAAATCATATATCTACAAGTGTGCCGATCCTGACGACCATGAAAGGAACATACAATTTAGAACCGTAATTCTCTTAGAGCATGCCATGCAAAAAATTTATCAAAAAACTCCTTTTAGTAATTTTCTGAAAGATTACCTGGCAACGGCGCAACCCGAAAAACCTGCAAGCGAAAGCGAGGTGCAATCAGAGATATTGGCGATCGGGGGAAGGCTGGGAGATTTAATGGACGCGGTGCGTGAGTCGATGGATGAGAAGAGCTCGGGGGGAGCAAAAATAGTCCCTCATGAAAAAGAGAAAATCTATCAAGACATCCAAAAATTGGATGATCAGTTGAGTAAAATCAAGAGTGTGCTAAAATCACTTTAGCTTGTTACTAAGGGGGATTTTTGTAGGTGTTTGGGTGTTCTTCTCCAGCTTGAGTTGGGGAGCTGAGATTTGTGAGCGACTCCTAAAAAAAGACTTCAGGGAAACCTCTAACATCCGGCTAGCTTATAACGACAGCGGTGTGGTTCTTGAGCAAAATCAACCAATTATCAACAAAAAACGCTTCGGTTCGTATGCTTTTAACACCCCTCTTGAGGTCGGAGACCGTATTTTGGCAGTTGATCAAAAACCAGTTGCATCTGATGATAGCGATGCTCATCTCTACTTGTCTAACTTATTAGAGACTTCAGCAATGAGAGACCTCACATTAACCGTCCAACACCAAGACGGGGAGGAAGAGATAATCGACCTGAAACGCATTCCTTACTTAGGCCACCCCATAGTTGAAGCAAATATAATCTTAAATGATTTTCAGGTAACCCAGCAAAGCAGCAAGTCAAATTTAAATTTAGAAGTTTACTTGCAGTGGCAAAATGAAGATTTAATTCATAATTTCTTTAATTTAACAGATCTAGATAAATCACCCATTAAATGTATTTATAGAAAGTCAGCGGAGCTTGAAAATATTTTACAAAAAATTTGGTATCCCACATTTGAAACGACACAAGCAGGATCTTTTATAAACGATGTCACCTTTAAAAGCTTACTGATTACAAATGATCAATCTGTTCCATTTAATTTTATCCTAAAGCAGCAAATCAATTATCAGGTAACTAATTCCTCAGACTTTAGAAAATTCCCTTTTGATGATATTTCTACATCTGCAGATTTTATATTTCAGGATATTGATCTAAGCGCTCCCCCACGTTATAACCCAGAGATTACTATTAGCCAAGGCAATGATATTTTGTATGAATGGGAAATTAATGACCATCGTCTGAACTGCTGCGATACTCAACTTTACGGACAAGGAGTACTCCAGACACTCGATTACAGTTTTGATCTTAACCGTAAATCTTTTTACTACGTCTTGAAGATTATTCTCCCTGTGATCTTTCTAGTCTATTTATCCTTTAGTGTATTTTTCATTCGAGCTAGAGAACTCGAGTCAAAGCTGGCAGTTTCAATGGGAAGCTTGTTAACACTTGTTGCCTACAACTTTGTGTTTGGAGATGATGTCCCAAAATTAAACTATATCACCGTTTTAGATGCCTGGATTTTGCTCTCATACCTGTTTGCTGGCTTATCTACCATGATCACCATATGGAGTTACTGGGACTATCATCGAGATCAGCAAACTGGTCTTTACAATACAATTGATAGTAAACTTCGATGGTTCGTTCCCATAACCTATCATCTTCTCATGGCCATTTTATGGTGGGGGATAACAAATAATTGGAACATGCCTGGGACAAGTATTGTTGTCTAAAATTAATTAATTTCTCCCCAATCTTTATCTCTAAAATTTAATAATTTAGTCTTCAGTGCAAAGACCTCTCTCTTCCTTTCTGTTTTCTAGTTACTCCTTCTCTAAGTCATTTCCTACCAAGGGTTTATATGACAAACACAAAAAATGGAGGGGAAGCATTGAGGTGGTTTTTTCATGGTTCCTTTCTGTACTGCGGCTTGTTTCATCCTCCAAATACGCCGTAGTACAAAGAGGAAAATATTTAATATTAATATTTACCTCTTACTTATTCATTTCCACAACTTCAGCGATGACTTTGGAGAAATTTCATGGCTGGAATATTCAATTACTAGAAGAGGAAATGATCGCAATCGAACGCAGTGGAGATATTGAGGACTCAGAGAATATCATCTTTGTGATGACTAAAAATAATTGTGACCGCGTTCTCCAATTTTTTGAATTATTTACTCTGTCAACCCACCCAGATCTCACAAAACTAATCGATCAAGAAATTGAGCTTCTGGAAAACGGTCATACCACAACAGGGATGGTTATGGAAATATACCCCTTCAAAAACGGACACATGATTTTAATTGGTATGGGGTCTTATGGGCATGAAACTATTAAAGAATATTATACTTTTCATAAACGCTCGCGTTTAACAGTCACCGATGTTCCTGTAGAGGAGCCAGTTGCCTTGAGAACATTTATAGACTTGCCAACAATTCAGTGGGCCATGCCACAAATAGAAGAAGCCATGG
>CACLVL010000014.1 GCA_902610415.1 uncultured Alphaproteobacteria bacterium | reverse complement strand
ATAAACAGTTAATCACAATAATTATTTTTTGTGGAATTAGTTTTGCAGTTATTAGACTTTTACTTGAGTCTTTTTTTCCCAGTGGTCTTTCTTTTTGAATGAGTTTAATAGAGAGAAAGTCTGGAAAAAAATTCAATCTAGTGGTGATAAACTTCAACCCCTTTTAAAATCATCTCGATATCATCCTAATGGTAGGAATGCCTATGCACATATAGCTCTTAGTATTAAAGAAAAATTTGGACAGAGCTACAAAGATATATCTGATGACAAGATTGATGAGATAATCTTGCACATAGAATATTTATTAAAAACACCCAGTTAAATTTCCTTGATTTTTCTTTAATAAATAATAATTGTATTTCTAAAATTATGCCAAGGACAAAAAGTTTAGCAACTCTCATCCAAAATTACGGGAATGATAGAATATTCAAACCCAGAGCTAATAAAATCCCAACTGTATATAAAATATTAAATAGAGAGGTTTTTAATAATCGTTTAAAAAAACCATTTATCACCATTAGAAGAATACATGGTGCTCTTGGATTATTTGAGTTTAACCCTTATGCTACAAAATATTGCTATAAAATAACTCTCCATAATAAATTTAGAAATTTTCAAGAGTTTGTAGAGATACTGGGTCACGAAATGGTTCATTATTATCAAAAGTTAGTACTGAAACAAAATTCAGCAAAACATAATAAAGAATTTTATAATTTTAAGAAAAAATTCAAAAAAATAGGATTAGAATTAAAACGTATATACCGTTAATTATTCACTTTTAAAACTTCTATTAAGTAAAATTTTTATTTCTTTTTTTGGTGGACTTCCATTAATAATATTTATGATAGAGTTTATTATTGGAAGTTTACTAATTATTATTTTTTTATTTTTTTTTAAAGTCAGACAGCTGTTAAGTCCCTCTATGGTCTTAGAACGAGGTATGATTTTATTTTTATTTTTTTTGGCAAAACTAAAACCAAAATTGTAGTTTCTTGATTTTTTTGAGCTACATGTAAGAATTAAATCCCCTATTCCTCCGAGGCTGTAAATCATATTTTCGTCTAAATTTAGATGTTTTACAATGCTCTTTACTTCAACCACACATCTTGTTATATATGCTGATCTGGCGTTTTGACCTAATGACTCTGCATCAATGATACCCGCTCCAATAGCATATATATTCTTAATTATACCAAGAAACTCTAAAGTCCTTAAACCCTCTGAATAATAAATTCTAATATTTGTATCTTTAAATAAATTGCCGATATTTTTATTGACTTTTTGACTTGATAGACTGAGTGCTGTGGGTTTTCCATATAACACTTCATCCGCAAAGCTTGGTCCAGATAAAAAATGGTAGTTTTTGAAATTTAGTTTTTTCGTTATCAGATTTGAAATAAACTCTCCATTATTACTAACGCCCTTTGAGCATATGACCAAATTATTAATTTTTTGATGTTCAAGATAATCTTCACAAAACTTCTCAAATGCTTTAGCAGGTAAAACATAGAAAATATAATAATAATCCTTAGCATTGAAATTGCCTGATATTGACTTTAAATTTTTGAATAATTTATAATTTTTATAATACTTTTGATTGATGTTATTCAAATTAATTCTTTCAGATAAGTAAGTGTCTCTTGTCCAAAGATAAACCTCATTATTATTTTTAGAAAGAACGTTAGCAATTGCTGTCCCCCAAGCACCAGCGCCAACTACTAAAACTTTTTTAGACATTTAAAAATAATTGTTATTTAGAATAGACATCTTACAAGTATGTTTTGAATTAGATAGAAATATATATTTGCCTAATTGAATTATCAACCTGAGAAACTATTACAAAAAAAGAATGGCAAATAAAATTATTTTTGATATTTATGTTATATGCGCATTAATATTGAAATTGGTGATATAGAAGCATTTATTGAACTGACTGAAACAAATTCCTTTGCTAAGGCTGCAAATAATTTGAATTTATCTCAACCTGCTCTTTCAAGAAGAATTCAGAAATTAGAACACGAGTTAGGAACTACTCTTTTTGATAGGACTACGAGAAAAGTTCAGCTCTCTTACTCTGGTAGAAACTTTTATGATCGAGCTAGAGGTATTATTGAAGCAGTAAAAACAGCAACCAAAACACTTAATGAAAAATATAGTTTTCCATCAATAATTAAAATTGGGGTAGTCCATTCTGCTCTCAGAAATATATTATTTTCTGCCTTAAAATCTTTTAAAGAAATTGAACCTAGATGTAAAGTTCAAATCATAGAGAGGTCATCAAATAATGTTGTTGATAGTGTTTTAGGAGGAGAGTGCGATTTTGGTATCAATTTTACAGGTATTCAAGAGCCAGGTATCAATTTTGAAAAACTTTTTGTGGAAGATTATGTAGTTGCATTTCCAAAAGGAGATAAATTAGAAAGAAAAAGAAAAGTAAAACTAGCAGAAATCAAAGATCGAAATTTTATATCAATTTGGAAAGGTTCAGGAAGTAGAATTTATATTGAAAATGCACTAGCTCTTCAAAAAGAAGATATGGATTGGGCCTATGAAGTAAGACATATTCCTACTGCTTTAAATATGGTTGAACAAGGACTAGGGATAACATTAGCCCCTAAACTGGCCATTTCAAAAGACTATACCTCTTTGTCGTTTAGACCTCTAATAGATCCGTCCGTAACAAGGACAATTGGCTTAATTAAAAGATCGGGAAGAGATCTTAGTTATGACTCACAAAAATTATATGACTTATTAAAAGAAAAATTTAAAAGATAATTAATCAGCATTATGCATAAAAAAATATACTAATTAATGATATTAATTAGTTATTATGTCATTTAATAGTTTTCAGACTTTAGACAGATTTTCTTTAAATGGAAAAGAATATAACTTTTATAATTTATCCTTATTAGATGATGAATTTCCAAAACTAAAAACTCTCCCTAAATCAAAAAAAATACTTATTGAAAATTTATTAAGATTAGAAGACGGTGAAGATGTCAACGTAAATCTAATTAGAAATGTTTTGGAAAACCCAGAAAAAAAACATGAAGTTTTTTTTCTTCCATCTAGAGTTTTAATGCAAGATTTTACTGGAGTACCTGCTGTTGCGGACTTAGCAGCAATGCGTGATGCTGTCTCAGAAAAAGGAAAGGACCCTTCCAAAGTAAATCCCATGTCACAAGTTGATTTGGTAATAGATCATTCAGTAATGGTTGATTATTTTGCAAGTCCAAAAGCCTTTCAAAAAAATGTTGATATGGAATTTGGAAGAAATATAGAGAGATATGAATTTTTAAAATGGGGACAACAAGCTTTTAAAAATTTTAGGGTGATACCCCCTGGTACAGGGATTTGTCATCAAGTTAATTTAGAGTATTTGGCAGAGGTTGTATGGAGTAAAAAACAAAATAAAAAAAATTTTTTATATCCTGATACATTAGTTGGAACTGATAGTCATACAACTATGGTAAATGCGCTTGGAGTACTAGGTTGGGGAGTAGGTGGAATTGAAGCTGAAGCTGCGATGCTAGGTCAATCTGTATCTATGCTTTTTCCTGAGGTTGTTGGTTTTGAGATTGCTGGAAAGTTGAACGAAGGAGTTACAGCTACAGATCTTGTTCTTACAATTGTTCAAATGCTTCGAGAAAAAGGAGTAGTTGGAAAATTTGTTGAGTTTTATGGTGATGGTCTAAAAAACTTATCACTTGCTGACAGAGCAACTATTGCCAACATGGCACCTGAATATGGAGCAACCTGTGGATTTTTTTCAGTTGATGAAGAGACTATTAAATATTTAAAATTAACTTCTAGGAGCTCAGATCTGATAGAAATTATTGAAAAATATAATAAAATTCAAGGTTTATGGGCTGATAACACTTGTGATTATAATGAAACCGTTAATTTAAATCTCGAAAATGTTCAAGCTTCTTTGGCTGGGCCTAAAAGACCACAAGATAGAATTAATCTAGAGAGTGTGGATTTAAATTTTAAAGAATTTTCTAAGAATAAACCTATTGAAAGGAAAGTGAAAAACCATAATTACAAAATGCAAGATGGAAATGTTGTTATTGCTGCTATTACCTCATGCACTAATACCTCAAACCCTGATGTTTTAGTTGCAGCCGGATTAGTCGCAAAAAAAGCATGTGAATTAGGATTACAAGTAAAGCCCTGGGTCAAGACATCTTTGGCACCTGGTTCAAAAGTTGTTACTGATTACCTAGATAAATCAGGCTTGAATAAATATTTAGATCAATTGGGCTTTCATCTAGTTGGTTATGGGTGCACTACATGTATCGGAAATTCTGGACCTATTGATAAAGATATTGCAGAGTGCATTACAGAAAATAATTTGACGGTTGCCTCAGTGCTTTCAGGGAATAGAAATTTTGAGGGAAGAGTTAATCCACATGTCAAAGCAAACTATCTTGCTTCTCCTCCATTAGTTGTAGCTTATGCATTGGCTGGATCTGTACTTTCAAATTTAACGAAAGATTCACTTGGTATAGATACAAATGGTAATGAGGTTTTCTTAAAAGATATATGGCCAAACAATAATGAAGTTCGTGAAGAAGTAGAAAAAAATGTATCACCTGAAATGTTTAAAAAGCAATACTCTAATGCTTTAAAGGGACCTAAAGAATGGCAAAAAATTAATACATCTTCTGGAGACTTATATAAATGGAAACCGACATCAACCTACGTGCAACAACCTCCTTTTTTTACTAGTCAGTCTGATAATAAAGAGATTACAAATATTGAAAATGCAAGACCCTTATTGCTTTTAGGAAACAGTGTTACAACAGACCATATCTCACCTGCTGGAGCTATCAAACTAGAGAGTCCTGCAGGAAGCTATTTTATGGAGCGACAAATAAGACAAAATGATTTTAATTCATATGGGGCAAGAAGGGGTAATCACGAAGTAATGGTAAGAGGTACTTTTGCTAATATCAGAATTAGAAATCAATTACTGTCTGATGTTGAGGGAGGATACTCAATTCTAGAACCCGATAAAAAGAAAATGAGTGTATATGAGGTTGCCATGGAATACGCAAAAAGGTCTGAAAATGTTGTCGTTTTTGCAGGTCAAGAATATGGAACTGGTTCATCTCGCGATTGGGCAGCAAAAGGAACAAAATTGTTAGGCATTAAAGCTGTTATTGCAGAGAGCTTTGAAAGAATACATCGATCAAATCTAGTTGGAATGGGCGTCCTTCCAATACAACTTAATAGCCACAAACTTAATGATTTAAATATAAAGTCTTCTGACTTTGTAGATATAAAACTCTCTGATGAAACCAAACCTTTGCAAGATTTGGAAATATTTATTAAAAGCGATGAGGGTACTAAAATTTTAGAATGTACATTAAGAATTGATACCATCAATGAGCTACAATACTACAAGGCTGATGGTATATTGAATTTTGTTTTGAAAAATATTTTAAAAAATTAAATTATAACTGGATTTTCTAAAAGCTCTTTAAGTCTTACTAAAAAAGTAACTGCTTGCTTTCCGTCAATAAGCCTGTGATCATAACTTAAGGCTATGTACATCATTGGCTTTATGACAATTTTCTTTTTTACCGCAATAGGTCTATCTATAATAGAATGCATACCTAATATAGCACTTTGAGGTGGATTAATAATAGGTGTACTCATCATTGAGCCATATATTCCTCCATTTGTAATTGAAAAAGTTCCACCTGATAAGTCTTTCATTTTAAGTTTATTTGAATTTGCCTTTTCAGCTAAATCGATGATTTCTTTTTCAATATCACCATTTGATAGATTTCCAGCATCTCTAATTATTGGAACAACCAAACCCTTTTCTGATCCAATTGCTATTCCTATATCAAAATAATTTTTATAAATTATTTTATTTTCATAAATTTCTGAATTTATCTCTGGAATTTCTTTTAGGACATCCGTACAGGCTTTAACAAAAAAAGACATAATGCCTAATTTGACACCAAATTTTTTTTTGAAAGATGTTTGCTCTTTTTTTCTTAAAGACATAATAGCCGACATGTCAACTTCATTAAATGTTGTAAGAATTGCGGCAGTATTTTGAGCATCTTTTAATCTTCTAGCAATGGTTTGTCTAAGCTTGGACATTGGAATGGTTTTTTCATTTTGATTTTCTGTTTCAATATCGAAATTTTGAAGATTATTTTCAGAGTTTGGAAAGTTCTCAGTTTTCTCAATAATTTTAGGCTTATTAGGTAGTTTTACTTCCTTTGCAGTTTCTTTCTTCTCTTTAATCTGATTAATTTTGCTTTCAGAGCTTTCATCAATTAATACCTCATCAGTAATCTCAGCAATAGACTGGCCAACATTTACCGTAGCACCTACAGGGGCAATGATCTTAGTTAATTTTCCTGAGGATTGAGCGGGAATTTCAATTGTAATTTTTTCAGTCTCTATTTCAGCTAAATTATCTCCTGATTTAAAGTTTTCACCCTCTTTAACTAACCATGATGTAATTGTCCCCTCAATTATAGACTCACCAAGCTCAGGTACAGTTATATTTTTCATTATTCTTTTGGAAGGTTTTTAAATTTCATAAAGCTCACACCGCTTCTTTCTTTTATAACACGTTTTAATGATGATTTAAGTGCTAATTCTTTAATGAGCATTTGGTTAGTAATATGTCTTTTTGAAATACCAGTTGCTGGAGCTGCTGCGGGACGCCTACCAACATAATGTATTTTTTTCTCATAATTATTTTGAACAAATACATGTCTTATTCTACTTTTTACAAATCCCCAAGTGCCCATATTTTTTGGTTCCTCTTGGGCCCAAATCATTTCACAGTCTTTATATTTCATAAGTATTTCTGATAATCTGTCAAAAGGAAAAGGGTATATCTGTTCTATTCTTATAATTTTAACATCTTTAATTTTATGCTCAGATCTATAATCGTCTAACTCATAGAATATTTTACCAGAGCAGAAAACAACTCTTTTTGGATCTTTAATATCATCGTCAATCACTCTATGAAAAGATGTTTTACCTGTGAATTCCTCAATATGAGAAATATTATTTGGATGGCGTAATGTAGACTTTGGTGTAAATACTATTAATGGTTTTCTAAAATTTCTATGTATCTGTCTTCTTAGAGCATGAAAATAGCTAGCTGGAGTAGTACAATTTACAATTTGAATGTTGTCCTCAGCAGCCATTTGCAGAAACCTTTCTACTCTTGCACTAGAATGCTCAGGACCCATGCCTTCGTGACCATGGGGTAAAAGCATAACCAAGCCACTCATCTGCATCCATTTTCTCTCACTTGAGGTAATAAATTGATCGATAATAATTTGAGCACCGTTAGCAAAATCTCCAAACTGAGCCTCCCACATAACAAGTGTGTTGGGATCAGCAAGTGAATATCCATATTCAAAACCAAGTACTCCTAATTCAGACAAAAAACTATCTACTATTTCAAATTCTTTTTGTTTTTTTGAAATATTGTTTAAAGGAATATACCTTTCTTCAGTTTTTTGATCATAAAAAACAGAGTGTCTTTGGCTAAAAGTACCTCTCCCAGAGTCTTGACCTGCGAGTCTAACTTGATATCCCTCTTTTAGTAAACTTCCTATGGCTAAAGCTTCTGCGAAAGACCAATCAATCCCTTTTCCAGTTTTTATAGCTTTGATGCGAGCATTATTAAATTTTTGCAATTTTGGGTGCAAATTAAAATTATCTGGAATATTAGTAATTTTTATACCTGTATCTTTTAAAGACTTTTCAGACTCAGAGGTTTTTCCCCTTCTTAAGGGGTCTTTAGGAGCACGACTTAATCCACTCCATTGACCGCCCATCCATAATTTTGTTTTCAGTTTATAATTTTTTGCCTTCTCGTATTTTTTTTCAAGATCAGACCAAATCTGATCTTTTAAAAAGTCAATTTGTTTTTGATTAACAACCTCCTGCTCTAAAAGTTTATTTGCATAAATGCTTGCAACTGATTTTTTCTTTTTAATAGTCTCATACATCAAAGGTTGCGTAAATGAAGGTTCATCTCCTTCATTATGACCGTGTTTCCTATAACAAAACATGTCAACCATTGTGTCTTTTTTAAAAGTATTTCTAAATTCTGTTGCAGCTCTTGAGGCTAATACTACAGCCTCAGGGTCATCACCATTTACATGAAAGATTGGTGACTGAACAATTTTTCCAATTTCTGAGGAGTAGGGTGCCGAACGACTATATTGAGGACTTGTGGTAAAACCAATTTGGTTGTTAATTATGAAATGTATTAATCCACCAATTCTATAACCATTTAGCTGTGACATTGTAAAAGTTTCAGCTACAACTCCTTGACCAGCAATTGCAGCATCTCCGTGGATTAAGAGACCAGAAACTCTTGTATTATTATTATCTCTAATAAGTCTTTGTTTTGCTCTAATTTTACCGGCAACTACCGGGTTTACAGCTTCCAAATGTGAGGGATTTGCTGCCATACTAACATGAATTAAATTACCCCCAAAACTTCTATCTGAACTTGCGCCTAAATGATATTTTACATCACCAGACCCTTGGTCACTTAAAGCATTTTCCCCACCGTGGATAAATTCACCAAATATTTGTACATGAGGTTTTTTAACTATATTTGCTAAAATGTTTAGTCTGCCACGATGCGCGCAAGCAAATGAAAAATCTTCGACGCCGTACTCCGATGATCTCTTTAAAATTTGTTCTAAGGCAGGTATGGTAGACTCAGCACCTTCAAGCCCAAATCTTTTTGTTCCTCTGTATTTGGTATCTAAAAATTTTTCAAAGTATTCTGCTGAAACCAATCTTTCTAATATCGTCCTTTTACCCCTTGGAGTAAGTTGCATATCCTTTTTCTCTTCAATTCTATCTTTAAGCCATTTATATTCATCAGCCGATTGTATGTGCTTGTATTCAATTGCTAGTGTTCCAGAGTATATAGATTGTAATTTTTCAAAAACTTCTTTGACAGTTGCCTTTTCGAAACCTAAATAACCAAATAAGAATATCTTACGGTCATAATCTTTTTCTTGAAAACCATAATACTCAGGGTCTAAACCTGATGGACTATTTTTTATCATTAAACCTAAAGGGTCTAAGTCAGCAATTAGGTGGCCTATTTCTCTGTAGGCTCTAATCATCATTACTAGTCTCAAAGAGTCAGTAATTGCTTGATCAAGCGAAGTCTGATTAAAGTCTTTACCTCTTGAAGTTTGTGACCAATCAATTTTTTGATAATCAGCTAAAATGGAAATCTCTTCAGGTGCAAGATTATTAAAAAAATCATGCCAACTTTTATCAACTAGACTTGGGTCTTTTATATAGTCCTTATAAATAGAAATAACTTGGGAAGCATTATTAGTTGTGAGAAATGAATTATAAGATCTCATTAATAAGACAATGTATACGCTTATATCATAAAAAAGTCATTTTATTTTTAATTATAAAAGCTTATCGACTGCTGATACCAATCCCTGAACAGATTTAACAGATTTTTTTAGCATTAACTTTTCTTTAGAGCTAAGTTTTACCTCAATAATTTTTTCAATTCCTTTTTTTCCTATGACTGTAGGAACGCCCATATACATATTGCTAAGATCATATTGACCGTTAATAAAAGCTGCGCACGGTAATAGTTTTTTTTGATCGAATAAAAATGCCTCTGCCATCAGAATGGCTGAACTTGCAGGTGCATAAAAAGCAGAACCTCTTTTAAGTAATTTCACTATCTCTCCTCCACCCATTCTTGTTCGATTGACTATTTTCTCAATTTTTGAGTAAGGAAATTTTTTAAGCTTTAGGAAGTCCATTAAAGGCACTCCTCCAATTGTTGTATAGTTAATAAGAGGAACCATATCATCCCCATGTCCTCCTAATACAAATGTTTCAACGTCATTAACAGAAACGTTCAAAGCATCTGATAAGAAATATTTCATTCGAGAAGAGTCTAATACTCCTGCCATTCCAACACACATATTTTTTGGAAGTTTTGAATATTTTTGAAGTACGTAAACCATTGCGTCTAAGGGGTTTGTGATACAAATAACAAATGCTTTTGGGGCATATTTTTTTATATCTAGACCTATTTTTTTAATTATTTTCCCATTGGTCTCTAAAAGATCATCCCTGCTCATTCCAGGTTTACGAGGCAAACCAGCGGTAATGATAATGACGTCAGATCCCTTCATTTTGGAAAAATCATTTGTGCCCTCTATCGACCCTGTAAAACCTTCAACAGCAGAAGATTGACTGAGATCTAAAGCTTTTCCTTGGGGCATTCCTTTTACAACATCTATTAGTGTTACATTTCCGAGTTTTTTTAAAGCGGCTAAATGAGCGAGGGTACCGCCAATGTTTCCAGCGCCAATTAGTGAAATTTTATTCACTATTTATCCATTTTGGATATTTCATGCTTTATTTCAGCTATAGCTTTAGCTGGGTTTAATCCTTTCGGACAGGAGTTGGTACAATTCATGATTGAGTGACATCTATATAGTTTAAGACTATCATCCAACTCATTCAACCTTTCTTTTTTCTCTTCATCTCTACTATCTTTTATCCAGCGGTTTGCTTGTAGTAACACAGCAGGTCCTAAATATTCATCTTCATTCCACCAATAACTTGGACAAGAAGTACTACAAGAAAAGCACATTACACATTCCCATTTGCCATCTAGCTTATCTCTATCTTCGACTGACTGTATATTTTCTCTTTCATTATTTGGTGATTTTTTATTTAACCATGGTTTTATAGATTTAAATTGTTCGAAAGCTTTTTTCAAATCTACCACTAAATCTTTTAAAACTCTCATATGAGGAAGAGGGTATATATTAATTTCATCAGAGCATTCCTCTATATGTTTCTGGCATGCAAGTGTATTGACACCATCTATATTCATTGCACATGATCCACAAACACCTTCTCTACATGATTTTCTAAAAGTTAGGCTTGGATCAACCTCAGCTTTAATTTTATTTAATATATCCAAAACCATTGTTCCAGCTTTGGCTACATCAATTTCAAATCGATCTATTTGAGGGGGCGTATCTTCTTCACCTGACCATCGGTAAACATTTACAATCCTGATGTCATGGTTTTGTTGGGACTGTTCATCAATAAGATCTACATTAGAATATGATTTTCCTTTAACTGGTATTGAGTTTTTAGGAAGAGTGAGTTGAACCATTTAGTAAACCCTTACTTGTGGAGGTATGACAGAAATTTGATTGCTTAATGTTGTCATTCTTACAGGCCTGTGAGTGACCTTATAATCTGTAGCATCTCCCCAAAAAAGTGTGTGTTTAAGCCAATTTTCATCATCTCTTTCTGGAAAATCTTCTCTGGCGTGCGCACCTCTACTTTCAGTTCTTTGTTCAGCTGAAACACCAACACTGCCAGCGACCTGCATTAAGTTATGAAGTTCTAAAGCTTCAACCAAGTCTGTATTAAAAACGTCTGACTGATCTTTCACTTTGATATGTTTCAGATCTTGGGACATTGAATACAACTCGTCGTTACCCAATTTTAAAGTTTCACTCTCTCTATAAACACCAAATCTTTTCTGGACAGTTTTTTGCATCTTTTCTCTTAGTTCTCCAACCGATACATCGCCTTTATTATTTTTGATTGACTCAAGTCTTTCTATTATTAAATTTGTTTGTGACTGGGATGGCATCCTCAATGACTCGTTACTATCAATGACTTGTCCTGCTTGTATGGCTGCACCTCTTCCAAAAACAACAAGTTCTGCAAGTGCATTAGTTCCAAGTCTATTTGCTCCATGAACTGATGCACATGCTGCTTCACCTATTGCCATTAATCCCTCACATACTTCTTCAGTATTCGTGTCATTAGGTTTCAAAACTTCTGCTTTAAAATTAGTTGGGATACCTCCCATACAGTAGTGAACAGTTGGAATAACTGGAATTGGCTCTTTGGAAATATCTCTTCCACAAAATGCTTTAACTGACTCAGAGATACCGGGTAATCTTTTAGCAAGCATGTCAGCATCAAGGTGCTCTAAATGGAGATTTATATAGTCTTTATTAGGTCCACATCCTCTACCAGCACTGATCTCCTTACTTATGAATCTTGAAATAACATCTCTAGCTGCAAGGTCTTTGGCATTTGGAGCGTACTCAAGCATAAACCTTGTACCCTCATTATTTTTTAAAATACCCCCCTCACCTCTAGCTGCCTCTGATATTAAAACACCAACACCATATATTCCAGTGGGGTGAAACTGAATAAACTCCATATCAGATAACGGAAGTCCTGCCCTGAGAGCAATACCTGCGCCATCACCTGTGCAAATATGTGCACTTGTGGAGGATTGAAATATTCTTCCATAACCTCCTGTAGCTAAAATTGTCATTTTTGCAATAAAGCGGTGCAATGACCCATCTTCAATATTGATTGCTAAGAGTCCACAAATTGCATCGTTATCATCTTTTAATAAATCTATGGCAAAGTATTCGTTATAAAAATCAACGTTATTTTTGAGGCTTTGCTGATATAACGTGTGAAGTAATGCATGTCCAGTTCTATCAGCTGCAGCACAAGCTCGACTTGCAGGTTCGCCTTTACCATTTTTTGTCATATGCCCACCAAAAGGTCTTTGATATATCTTACCATCTTCAGTTCTAGAAAATGGCATGCCGTAATGTTCCAACTCAACAATAGAGTCAACTGCATTCGCACATAGATATTCAATACTGTCTTGGTCGCCAAGCCAATCAGAGCCTTTTACAGTGTCAAACATATGCCATTGCCAACTATCTTCACCCATGTTAGCTAGTGCGGCACCTATACCACCTTGAGCTGCCACAGTATGGCTTCTTGTAGGATAAACTTTTGAAACACATGCGGTCTTAAGGCCCTGCTCAGAGCATCCCAGAGCAGCTCTTAAGCCAGCTCCTCCAGCACCTAAAACAACAACATCTAATTTATGATCAGTGAAATCCATATTAAAAAAATAATACCGGTAAAAAAATTAAAAACGAAACACTAATGGCACAATCTGTCAAAAAAGAATAAAATTTCATTTGATTAAATTTAAAATAATCCTCGTAAACTTTACTCAATTGAATTCTAATATGGAACATTGATGTAATAAAAAAAATTAACAATAAAACCTTATTAGACGTATTTGATAATAACATATTTAAAGAATTTGTGTCGGAATGAGCATTAATAAAAAATAATATGAACCAATAACTAATGGGAATTAGTGCAAGATACAAAATTCTTTCAATTTTCCATTTTTGCGAGGCTTTCATCATAAAGTCATCCAAGTGAATGTTAATGTCATAATAATATTTATTACTAATATTATGTATGTAGTTAGATAAACATTTTTAATTTCCATTCCAATAGCAAAAGACCATAAAAAATATTTAAAACCATTCAATAAATGATGGTTAAAAATAAAAAACCAAAAAACAAATATCAACTTTATTGGTAAAAAGTTGAAGAACATTGTTAATAGAACATTAAGCTGAGGAAGTGTGTTTGCGCTTCCTAACCAGATTGCAAAAAAAGGAATTGAAAATGCAAATGCTATAACTCCTATTCTGCTAGAAATAGAAAATATCATAGTTAAAAAAGGCCTATAAATTTGTAAATGTGGTGACAACGGAGCCATAGTCAGGAAATATATTCAAAAAAATCTTATAGTAAAAAGCTATTATTTTATTAATTCATGCATTATGTGAATTAATCAAATTGTGGAAAAAGTGTTGATCAAATATGCTTGGAGTAAAAATTAACGATCTGAAAACGCCGTAAAATCCATTAATATCTGTACAGGTCGTGAACATTTTGTTTAAATGTGCCGAATCTCACCCCGCATGAGAGAAGCTTTATTTTTAAAGTTGGCACCACGACCTATGAATTTAGCCTTTTTATTATTTATATAGTCTATGTATACTCACGAGCTATGTCCGCTTTAGCTCAAATATCCAAATATATTGATCGCTTTAATACATTTGTTGGATACCTTTGTGCGTTCTTTGTTTTCTCGATGGTTATAGTGGTGTTCACAGTTGTTGTACTTAGATACGGCTTCAATATTGGTTTCATTTGGATGCAAGAGGTTTATGTATGGCTTCATAGTTTTATATTTATGTTAGGAGCTGGCTTTACTTATCTAGCGAATGAACATGTGCGAATTGATGTCTTTTATAGAGAGGCTTCAAAAAAGTATAAAGCGATTGTTGATCTTTTAGGTAATATTTTTTTATTACTACCTTTTTTGTATATCATCTGGAGTTATAGCTATCCTTTTGTATATCGTTCTTTTTTAATGGGGGAAGTCTCAAGAGAGGCTGGTGGTATGCCTGCCTTATATGTTTTAAAAAGTGCAATACTATGGTTTTGTTTAGTCTTATTTATCCAATTAATTTCAAATGTAATTAAGTCTTTGCAAACGCTTACAAGCTTCGATGACTCTAGAAAAAAATTATGATTAGTCCTGAAATTTTAGCAATTGTAATGTTTGTCACAACATTGGGATTATTGCTCTTTGGTTTTCCTGTTGCTTTCACTCTTGCGGGAACAGCTCTTATGTTTGGTTTTCTCGGGGATGCTTTGGAAATATTTAATTTTAGAATGCTTGGGTTTTTTCCTCAACGCATATTTGGCACAATGATTAATGAGCCTCTTGTAGCGGTACCTCTGTTTATTTTTATGGGAATAATGTTAGAAAAGACAAAAATAGCTGCAGGTCTTTTGCAGTCTATTGGCGAGCTTTTTGGCTCAACAAAAGGGGGCCTGGGTATCGGAGTAGTAATAGTAGGTATGTTACTTGCTGCTTCCACAGGAATTGTTGGAGCAACAGTTGTGACAATGGGAATGCTCTCCTTACCCTCAATGATGAAAGCTGGCTATGACCAAAAAATAGCTACAGGAACTATTTGTGCTGCAGGAACATTGGGTCAAATAATACCTCCTTCAATTGTTTTAGTATTACTTGCAACAATTTTACAAGGCGCAAACGAAGAAGCAGCGATGTTAGTTGGTAATTTAGCCCCTGATCCTGTAACAGCAATTGATTTATTCGCTGGCGCTATCTTGCCTGGGCTTATGTTGGTGGTCTTATTTATAATATTCATTTTCTTTTACGCTAGATTTAATCCTCTATCTTGTCCACCAGTTAAAACAAGCAGATCAAGAGCAGAGATTTATATCGAAGCAGCTAAATCAGTTATTCCTCCAATTACTCTTATTATACTAGTTTTGGGTTCTATACTTTTTGGTATTGCAACACCCACAGAGTCAGCTTCTGTTGGTGCTGTAGGTGCAGCCGTTATAGCACTTTTAAAAGGAGAGTTAAATTTTAAGAATGTTAAAGAGACTGCTTTAGGGACTGTAAAACTTAGTTCTTTTGTTTTCGTAATTTTAATTGGGGCATCAATGTTTTCATTGGTATTTCGTGGCTTTGGTGGTGATGAAATGATAGAACATTTTCTTGGTAATTTACCAGGAGGTCTTTATGCAGCCCTTATTTTGGTAATGATTGTCATTTTCCTTTTGGGCTTCTTTCTAGATTATATAGAAATAATTTTTGTTATTGTGCCTTTAGTTGGTCCAATATTGATTGCAAATGGAGCAGATCCCTTGTGGCTGGGCATTCTTATTTCATTGAATTTACAAACAAGTTTCTTAACACCTCCTTTTGGTTTTTCCTTATTTTTTTTAAGAGGGGTGGCACCAAACAGTATCCAAACTAAAAATATGTATAAAGGAGTAATTCCTTTTATTGGAATTCAAATATTGGCAATATTAATTGTTGGTTTTTATCCAGAGATCGCTACTTGGTTACCAAATGAAATGTTTTAGAGAAAAACTCATCCCCGAAAATTAACGGGGATGATTTTAATTTAAAAATTTATGCCGATGGGTAAGTAAATGGTAGGCTTCTTACTCTCATGTACTCTTTCTCAGATGTATTTGTCCATCTCAAGATAGAAGATCTGAATTCAACAATGTGTGAAAAAAGTGCTTGAGAGACAGGATCTTCAGCAGCGATAGCACTACAGACCTCACCTGCTCTTTGCCCTAGCGCATTCATAACAGGATCTGGTAGCTGTCTCATTTGAACACCATGTTCATTGATGAGTTTCTGATAAGAACTGTCATTTACTGCTTGAAAAAATGAGAGCACTTCCATGTTTACAGCTTTTGAAGCAACAGTTATGAGTTCTTTAGTTGCATCATCGAGCTTCTCCCACTCAAACATGTCAATTGAACAATCTAAGATTGTTGCTGGCTCATGCCAACCTGGGTTATAATAAAATTTTGCTGCTTGATGTAAGCCTTTGCCCAAGTCAGCTGCAGGACCAATCCACTCCGTTGCATCAATAGCACCTGAAGCAAGAGATGGAAGAACATCTGCACCTGCTAAAAGCACTGTATTTGCTCCGAAAGATTTTAATACTTCACCACCAAGACCTGGCATTCTAATTTTTAAACCCTCAAAATCTGCAAGAGAATTGATTTCTTTGTTAAACCAACCTCCCATTTGATTTCCGGTATTACCCATTGGCAAAAATTTAATACCAATAGAGTTATAGGCTTTGTCAGCTGCTTCAATGCCACCGCCATAATAACACCATGCATTTTGCTCCTGAGCAGTTAAACCGAAAGGTAGTGCTGCAGAGAATGAAGGAGCCATGCTTATGTTAGTCCAGTAATACCCTGCACCGTAAGCCATTTGAGCTGCACCTGATCTAACAGCATCAAGAGACTCAAGAGGTGGTACTAATTCACCACCGTGGTAGACTGTGATTTTTAATTTGTCAGAAGCATTGTTTATATAACTAGCAAATCGGTCAATAGCTTTTCCCAGTCCACTAGCCTTACCGAAAGCAGAACATGCGATCCATTCCATGTGTCCGCCAGATATAGCTGGAGCTGGAAACGAAGAAACTGCTGCTGCACCAAGCGCTGCAGCACCGGCACCTTTCAAAAAATTTCTTCTTTTCATTGATTTGCTATTTTTATTCTTTTTAGCCATAAATATTTCCCTCCTATCCAAAGAAATAATTAATTACTTTTTATTAGTTATCATTATACCAATAATCACTGACAAAATTCCAGCGTAATGATAGCTCTGCAGCGTCTCTTGAAAGACTAAATATGCAAGGATTCCTCCAAAAATAGGCATTAAATGAAGAAAAGGACCAGATTTATTGGGGCCAATTAAGGCAACACCAGTATTCCAACACATGTAAGAAAGGATGCTAGGAAATGTACCCGTATAACCGATTACTAATAAAGTTTTCTGATCAAAATTAATGAAATTATTTAGGATGATAATGTCGTATAAAAATACAGGTGACAGTAAAATTACTGTGAATACAAATGATAGATATAAAAAACTAAACCCTGAAACTCCTGTCTCATTTTTTTTTAAGAATATTGAATACAAAGCCCAGGAAACTACAGCAAGTAATATAAATAGATCTCCAGAATAAAATTTTGAATCAAAAATATTTTGATAATTACCTTTTGTAATTACATAACTAACACCAATTAGTGATATTATTACACCCAGCATTTGAAACAAATTCGTTTGATGTTTATAAATAAATTTATTTAAAAGTATTATTAACATTGGAGTTGTTGATATTACCAACAAAGAATTAATAACTGTTGTAGCAGTCAAACCTAAATATGTGAGTGTATTGAAAAGAGTTGGCCCAGTTAAAACTATCAAAAAAATCATACCGGGTTGTTTCTTTAAAAGAGGTAAATCATTTAAGGCTTTTTTTAAACAAAAAGGAGTTAAAATAACAAAAGCTATTACCCACCTATAAAATGCTAAAGATAGAGGTGATACTAAATCTTCAACTGAAGATAATCTTCCAATTATAAAATTACCTGACCAAAATAAGGAGGCAAAACATAAAAATACTGCTGCTTTAAGAGAAACACTCACAGATATTTTTTAGTTAAGTTTTTCAATGGCAATTGCTAACCCTTGTCCACCACCAATACACATACTTGCGACACCAACTTTTTGTTTTGTTCGTCTTAATTGATGAGCCAAGGTTGTAACTATTCTTGCACCAGAACAACCAATTGGGTGACCTAGTGCAATAGCCCCCCCAGCAATATTTAATTTGTTTGGATCTATTTTTAGTGATCGTTGAACTGCAACTGAAGTTGCAGCAAAAGCCTCATTAATCTCTATGAGATCAAAATAACCAATATTAACACCCATTTTCTTCATTAGTTTTTGAATTGCTGTGATAGGAGTAACTCCCATATAATCAGGGTTTCCGGCTGATGAAGCCCAAGATAAAATTTTTGCTATAGGTCTGATTTTATTTGATTTAATATACTTCTCAGAAGCTAAGGCTAAAAAACTAGCACCATCATTTAGCGAAGAAGCATTTCCAGCCGTAACAGTGCCAGACTTTTTAAAAACAGCTTTAAGTTGGCCGAGCTTAACAAGTGTTGTGTCTTTGCGAACCTCATCTTTGTAAGTTGATTTAATCAATTCATTTTTATAATAATTATTTTTTATAGCCTTATATGTTTTCTGATACGACTGATAAGCAAATTGATCTTGGTCTTGTCTAGTGACAGTATATCTTCGTGAAACATTTTCTGCAGTTATGCCCATATGCTCTTTTGAAAATGCGTCTGTAAGTCCATCGTTCACTAAGGTGTCAATAAAAACATTATTCCCTAATTTTTTTTCACCTGTCCTACTTAAATAAGTATGACGTGCTCTGGACATGCTCTCCTGACCTCCGACAATTAATAAGTCAGACTCACCTGAATAAATTTTAGATGATCCGTCCATGGTAGCTCTCATGCCACTACCACAAACTTGATTTACAGCATAAGCGAAAGAGGACTGTTGCATTCCTGAATTTAAAGCAACTTGCCTGGCTGTATTCATACCAAGACCACTTGTTAATACCTGTCCCAAAACAAGACCTTCTATTTCCTTTGTATTAATTTTTTTATTTCTTTCAAATAAATCCTTAAGGCAAGAAACTCCTAATTCAACTGACTCAGTTTTTTTGTAGTTTCCAAGATAAGCACCAATGGGTGTTCTGACTGCATCAATTATAAAAACATCATTCATTTACATTTATCATCCTATATTCACTTACTGATTCAGGGTTTGCTAATGATCCTAAATTTTGCACTTTATCATTATTGATGATTTTTTTGACAAGTATTTCAGAGTTTTTTCCACTTTTTGTTCTTGGAATATCTTTCACCACAAATACCTTCCAGGGAACATGTCTTGGACTAAGGGATGTTTTAAGATGTTTTTTCAATACCTCTCTAAAATCAATAGTAATTTTTGAGTTTGATAATTTCAGAAAAAGTACAATTTTTTCGTCATTTTCAGTCATATATCCTGTTGCCAAACAATCCTCAATCCAATGAAATTTTTGCAAACTATTATAGATTTCTCCCGTCCCTATTCTTACTCCACCTGGGTTTAATGTGGCATCTGACCTTCCAAATATTACATAACCTCCATTATTTGTTTTTTTTACATAATCTCCATGGGCCCATATATTTGGAAATTTTTCAAAATAAGCAGATTTATATTTTCTATTAAGTTTATCATTCCAAAAGTAAATAGGCTTAGATGGAAAGGGGGTCTTGCAAACCAACTCACCAGTTTTTTTTGTAGGTTTGCCCTTTTCATTATAAACATCAATGTTCATACCAAGACCTGGTCCTTGAATTTCGCCAGAATAAACAGGTAGAGTTGGTATTCCTAACATAAAACATGAGACAATATCTGTACCACCACTCACTGAATGTATGAATGATTGAGAGTTTAAATTTTTATTTATAAATTTAAATGTGTCTGGACTTAGAGGAGAGCCAGTAGATATAAAGCAGCTAATTTTTTTTAAAACATTTTTTTTATTAGATTTGTATTTGTTCTGGATAGTTTCATAAATCTTTGCACCAGCACCTAACATTGTTGATTTAGTATCTTTTGTCATACTAATAACTCGATTAGTATTTGGGTAAAATGGAGATCCATCATAAAGAACAATCGTAGATCCTAATAATAAGTTTGAAACAGTCCAATTCCACATCATCCAACCACATGTTGTTAAAAAAAGCATCTTATCTTTTGATTTAACATTAGTATGCAGTGATAATTCTTTTAAGTGCTGAAGAAGTGAGCCACCGTGACCGTGTGTAATACATTTGGGAAGCCCTGTGGTTCCGCTAGAAAATAAAACATAAAGAGGATGATTGAAGTCTAATAAAACATGTTGATTTATTCTATTATATTTTTTTTGAGTGATGATTTTTTTAAATTGAGAGGTACTCTTGTTGGAAGGATAACTAGTTTTTAAAGTTCTTAGATTATTTAATTTTTGTTTTAATAATCTTAAGTTTTTTGAATAATGAAATTTTTTGCCATTGTAAAAATAGTGATCAGCAATAATTAGTAGTTTAGGTTTTAATTGCGA
>CACLVL010000013.1 GCA_902610415.1 uncultured Alphaproteobacteria bacterium | reverse complement strand
AAAAGTGAAGAAAAAAAAATCATAACCAATATTAATAATTTAGAAAAAATTAAATCATCTTTAAATATCACCGCACCATTTAAAGGAGAGATTGTAAGTTTAATTGAATTAAAAAAAAATCAATGGCTAAATAAAGATGATCCAATTATGTCAATTGTAAATAAAGAGTCATTTCAAGTCATAGCTTTTTTAGCTGAAAGTGATATTTCAAAGGTTAAAGAGTTTAAAAATAGTATTTTTGTTCCTAATTCAATTGAAATGCCAAAGGTTGATTTAGAAGTAGTGTCTATAAGCAAATCACCAGTAGAAGATTTTAGTCTTTACCCCTCGGTTACCTCTATTTTTAACGGCCCTATAGCTGCACGAGAAAAACCTGGTGGAGGATTACAATCTGAGAGGTCTTATTACAAAGTAATCCTAAAATTGTCGGAAAATATAATCTTTTCCGATAAGAAAGTTTTAGGTGTTGCAAATGTTGGTATTCAGCCACAGAGCTATTTTGATAAAATATTAAATCTAATATCTGCGACCCTAATAAGAGAAATAAGTTTTTAAGTATGAGAATTTTGATGTTTTCATTTGATAATTTTAATAGGATAAATTATGGCTAAATTTTTGAGTGTGGTGCGTTTCAAAGTTAAACCTGGTAATGAACAATCCTTTATTGACTCAATGAAGAAGTTTTCAAATCCTGAAGGAGTTATTACCCGCAAAGTTATAAAGACAGGCGAGAGATCCTATTGTAGCGTTGTCGAGTGGGTGGATGAAAATAGTCTTGCCAATGCTCGCCAACAAATGATCGCATATCTTGACACTATAAGAGATATTTTAGAGGAGCTTAGTTCAGAATTGGGAGTAACTGATCCAGTCTCCGGTCCTTTAATTGTTGATGAGCAAGGAAATGTCGTAACACCTGGGTCAAGTATTTCAGGAAAAATAAAAACTTAATTTTAATTTGATCTTGGGTCATCAAGACCTGCATGACGATAAGCGGAAGTAACAGTATTTCTTAACAAACATGCAATTGTCATTGGACCAACACCTCCAGGTACTGGAGTAATCATAGAAGCTTTTGCTGAGGCACTTTCAAAATCTACATCACCAACAATTTTACTGCCCTCACTCCCGTCTTCTTTCGTGACAGGTATTCGATTGATACCAACATCAATAACGACAGCACCTTCTTTTAACCAATTTGCATCAATCATCTCTGCCCTACCAATGGCGGCCACAATAATATCTGCTTGAGCGCACACATGTTCTATATTTTTAGTTTTAGAATGGACTACTGTGACGGTACAAGACTCTTCAATTAAAAGTTGTGACATCGGTTTTCCTACGATATTTGATCTTCCAATCACAACAGCATTCTTTCCTTTTAAATCATCCAGTTTATCTTTTAAAAGTAGTAGAGAGCCTAAAGGAGTGCAGGGAATAAATGCTTTTTTTAACATAGCCCCACCAATAGATAGTCTACCTGCATTAATTGCATGAAAACCATCAACGTCTTTTTCAACAACTATGGTATCAATGACTTTTCTTTCATCAATTTGCTCAGGCAGCGGTAATTGAACTAAAATACCATGGACTGTGCTATCATTATTTAGTTCATCAATTAATTTCAGCAATGTCTCTTGATCTGTGCTCGCATCTAATTTGAAATCTTTGGTTTTGATATTGCACTCAGCGGCCATTTTGGATTTTTGGCCAACATACACTTTACTGGCAGGATTTTCGCCAACTAACACGACTGCTAAGCAAGGATCTACTTGTTTTTGAGTGATTAATTTATCGGCGTCTTCTTTAACCTCAGATCTAATTTTCGCTGCAAAAGCTTTTCCATCAATTATGTCTGCCATTTTTTATTCTCCCTTTATTGCCCTCTTGGCCAATATTCAATTAATAAATCTTTAAATAAATAAATAAGTAATATCAATAGCACTGGCGAAATATCAATTCCTCCAAAGTTAGGCAGATATCTTCGAATATAATTTAGAGGAGGATCAGTGAGTTTCTTTAAACTTTCAAAAACTCTCCATAAAAATACATTTTGACTATTTAAAATATTAAAGTGAAACAACCAAGATACGACTACGTAAAAGAATACAATTAAAGTGTAAAAATCTAGCAGTCTTACCAAAAAGAATAGTAGTGAATTCACTGTGATAAATTATAAAAAATTATTATTCGCGTCTATTAAATAAGAAATTTCTACATCGCTCAGATTGGGGATTTGAGAAAACTGTGTCAGGATGTCCTTGCTCTTCCACTAGTCCATCATGAAGAAAAATTACATTATTTGAAACTTTCCGAGCAAATTCCATTTCATGAGTTACCACTAACATCGTTTTTCCTCCCTCGGCTAATTTTCTAATCACGGATAAAACTTCATCAACTAACTCTGGATCTAAGGAAGAAGTTGGTTCATCAAAAAGTAAAATTTCAGGCGAGATCGCTAAGGCCCGCGCTATCGCTGCTCGTTGCTGCTGTCCCCCAGATAAATGTGCTGGGTATTCATTAGCTTTCTCTTCTATCCCAACTTGTTTTAATAATTCCATCCCCATGCTCTCCGACTCTTGTTTATCTTTTCCTAACACATGAATTGGAGCTTCAATAATATTTTCTAAAATTGTCATATGTGTCCATAGATTAAAGCTCTGAAAGACCATACCTAGTTTTTTTCTGATAGAGGTAATTTTTGATTGGATGTTTTTGTTGGGGCTTTTAAGATCCTCTTTTTGACAATCGATGATCTCTCCTAAAACGTTAATTGTTCCAGAATTAGGGGTTTCTAAAAAATTGATACATCGTAAAAGAGTACTTTTTCCGGAGCCTGAGCTTCCAATGATACTTATGACATCACCTTGCTCAGCAAGTAGATCTACCCCTTTTAAAACCCTGTTCTCTCCAAAGTTTTTCTCAAGGTTTTTTAACTCCAAAATACTCATGTATTCCTAATATCTCATTTTTTCTAATTTATTGATATTCTTAATGTTAGATATAAAAAGTTTATTCTTTTCTTTAATTTTAGTTTATATTTTCATTTAATAATTATTAAATTTTATAGAGGAGAAAATTATGAAAAAAATAATACTATCAGCATTCCTCGCTTTATTTATGTCGGGTGCAGCATTTGCAGATACTGTCCGAATGGGTACAGAGGGAGCTTATCCCCCATATAACTTTATTAATGATAATGGCGAAGTTGATGGATTCGAAAAAGATGTTGGCGACATGCTTTGTATTCGTGCAAATCTAGATTGCGTTTGGGTAATAAACGAATGGGATTCTATTATTCCTAATTTAGTATCTGGTAATTACGATACAATTATTGCTGGTATGTCAATTACTGCAGAGCGTGATGAAGTGATTGACTTTACACAAGATTATTTTCCGCCGTCTCCATCAGTTTACATGGGCATGAGCGGTGCAGACATTGATGTAGATAGTGCTGTCATTGCAGCTCAAACTGCAACTATTCAAGCTGGTTACGTAGCTGAAAGTGGAGCAACTTTAGTTGAGTTTGCAACAGCAGAAGAGACAATTTCTGCAGTACAAAATGGTGAGGCTGATGCTGTTTTAGCTGATGGTGACTACCTTGCATCTATTATCGCAGAGTCAAACGGTGAATTTGCAAATATAGGCGAAGTATCTATAGGCGGTGGTGTTGGAATGGGTATCCGTGAGTCTGATGGTGAGTTAAAAGCTAAAATGAATGCAGCTATTAGCTCAATGAAAGACGATGGATCTTTAAATGCACTAATTAAAAAGTGGTTTGGCTTTGAAGCCGCAACTTTTTAAGACTATTAATTTAAATTACAAAACATGAGGGCGGTTATTCCGTCCTCATCTTCTTTTTCTCATACTATTTATTCAATAAACAACCAAACATAATATAAAGTTCAACATACAATGATTATAGTTGGTGCAGGAATTGTAGGAGCATCCTTTGCTTACCACGCCCATCAAAAGGGTGTAGGCCAAATTATTGTTTTATCGTCAGATCTCCCTGGGGATAAAAACCAAGCTACTACTAATACATGGGGTTGGGTTAATGGATATGCCAATAATGATAAAAGCTATGCTTCTTTTCGTCAGGCTAATTTGAACTACTGGCCAAAATTAATAAATGAGATTTCTAACTTAGAGTATTCTTCTAAGGGTGCATTTATTTGGGACCTCGATGAGAAAGAACTACATCAAACCATAAACCAACATCAAAGTTGGGGCCAATCAGTGAAAATATTAACTAAATCAGAGTTACAAGGGCATTTACCAAACTTAATAAACAGCCCAGCTTTGGCTGGCTTTGGTATTAATGACTTGGCTATTGAGGGCGTTAGGGCAACACAAGAACTTTTCAAAGCAAGTCAGTCAAAAATAATAAAAAATAATGTTAAAGAGCTGATTTGCGAGAACAATATGGTTACAGGTGTAAAAACTGATGATGAAGTTATTTACGATAATGAAGTAGTAATAACGGCAGGACTTGGTACTCCTGATTTATTATCAACAATAGATGTTCATTTTGAAATGCGATCGAGTTTAGGTTTGTTGGCTTATACAAATCCTTTACCAAGTTTATTAAATCACCCAATCACAGGTTCTAACTTCCATGCTCGGCAAGATGATAAAGGCAGGTTAATAATAGGTGGAAGATTTGATGATGACGTGAGAAATGTTAAAAACATGAAGGAAACTGCTGAAAAACTTGTTCAAGACATGGCAACTAGGCTCAACTATAATGGAAAGATGGTCTTAGATTATTTTACACTTGGAAGCAGACCATTGCCCATTGATGGAAGGCCAAAGATCGGCCGCCTTATAAAAAATAAAGGTCAAAAAATTAATGGAATTTATTTAGCAGTTATGCATTCAGGTATAACTAATGCACCCTTAGCTGGGAAGCTTGGTATCGATGAAATTATTACAGGCAAAAGAGATAATTTAATTCAAGATTTTTTTCCCCAAACACTTAATAAAATAGAGAATTTTCAGGATGTTTAGTTATTGTGCAGACCCTAAAACCCTTGAAGGGTTAATGTGGTTATCATGTTATGTCACCACAGCAAAACATATGTCATTTTATTATTCATTTTTAGTTGTGATGGGTTTGCTTTCCTTGGCAGCACCATTGGCGATGGCATTTGGATTTGCTGGAGCCACAGCTGCTAGATCATCTTTAAAAATAGTTCGAGCTTTTGGAAAAGGATATCTAGCAATGATAAGAGGCATACCCGATATCGTTTTCTTTTTATTCATTCCAATAGCGCTTGATCAGGCTTTTGAATATTTAAGACACAAAGTTTTATGCTCTGATGTAACAGAGGCAGTTAGGCAAGGTAACGATTTTGTTGTTTGCGCAGCTGCAAAACTCCCTTTAAACACAGCTAGTGAATGGGTACATGACATTTATGGGTTTTCTCTTGCTTTACTTGCTTTTGGCTTTGTATTTGGGGCTTTTGCAGGCAATGTGATATCCGGTGCTATGGCTGCAGTCCCAAAAGCTCAAATAGAAACAGGAGAAGCCTATGGTTTTTCATCAAGTCAAATTTTTAGAAGAATTCTTATTCCACAAATGTGGATTTATGCTCTGCCAGGTCTATCAAATTTATGGATGATTTTAATTAAAGCAACTCCGCTATTATTTCTTTTGGGTATCGAGGACATCGTCTATTGGGCTAAAGAACTAGGTGGAATAAAAACGGGCGTATACGAATACCCTCATCCTGATTGGCGCGCTTGGTATTTTGGTGTACTGATGATTTTTTATTTATCTCTAACTTATTTATCTCAATCCGTTCTAGACAAACTTTCTACAAGGCTTTCTAAAGGGCAAGCAACTATGGCAGGTAAGGCAGTTTAATGTCGAGCTGTCTTCAAACTCTCACTGATTACGGCCTCAGATCTATAGGGTATGGAGAGAGACTTTTACCAAAGGCTGATATAACACTTTGCGAGCAATTTGTATTAATCGGTTCGGGTATGATTTGGAATATATATTTTGCGATCTTAGCATTACTATTTGGTTTTTTCTTTGCCACTGTTTTGGCTTTAGGGAAAAATTCAAACTTATCTTTGTTAAATGTTCCTTGTCGAGCTTTTATATTTATTTTCAGAGGCTCACCTTTATTCATTCAATTTTTCTTTGCGTATGATTTGTTTGTAATTTTACCAAGGCTAGGAGTTGATATAGATCTAGGATTTCTTGTTGTAAGTGTTGAAACACGTTTGCTTACAAAGGCTTGGTTAGGTGCTTTAATTGTTTTGTTTTTTAATACATCTGCCTATGCAGGAGAAATCTTTTACGGTGCACTGCGTGCTGTTCCAAGTCATGATTTAGAGTCTGCAGATGCATTTGGTTTTACAGGCATTAAAAAATTTAGACGTATTATCTGGCCAACTATGCTTCGTTTAGCTTGGCCCTCCTATACTAATGAAGCAATTTTTATGTTTCATGCAACAACATTGGTTTTCTTTACGGGTTTTCCTGCTTGGCAACAAAAAGGGGATGCAATTTATTATGCTAGCTATTTTGCTGATAAGACCTTTAATCCCTTTGTTCCTTATCCAATTGTTGGTTTTTATTTCATATTATTAACTCTAATTATAATTGGTTTGTTTGGTCTGATTAACCGACAGTTGAATAAACATTTACCAAACAATGAACGAAAAAGATTAAAGATTAACAAATATAACCTGATTAGATAGATAGCTGCAATAGTATCTCTTATGTTTTTTTAAAAAATTTGATTTTATTTCTTATGAATATAAAAATTATGAAGAGTATAATTAAAGGTGTACCCCAGAGCAGATAATGATTTTTTTGGGGATTAAAAGATATTTCCTCACCATAAATCTTTACTAATTCTTCATCAATCTCATTAACAGTCATTCCAGAGTTATATTTTTTTTTAATTTGTTCTTTTAAATTTATAGCAAATTCTGTATCAGACTCTTGTATGCTTTGTCCATCACAAACCAAACATCTAATTGTTTTGTAATAATCGCTTAATTCATTTACGCCAGCAAAGCTAATCGCAGAAATATGAATTGTTATAATTGTAATTATTAATTTATAAATATTGCTCGATATCTTCATAAAACAAAGGTCCTTGTATTTTTTTTTGGATAATTTTATTTTTAATAAAATATGTTTCTGGCACGCCAATTAATCCCATTTCATAAGCAATAGTTCCATCATCCCTTAAGATATGTTCAAAAGGATTACCATGTTCTTTAATCCATTCTTTAAAATTCTCCTCATCATCTCTAAAATTAACACCAATTATTTTTATTCCTTGTTTTTTCATTTCCATTAAAAGTGGATGTTCTGCTAGACAAGGCTTACACCAAGATGCAAAAAAATTTACAACATAAAATTCACCCATTGCTTTTTTATCAATAAATTCATTGTCATAAAAATCAGGTGTCTCAAACACTAAGTTAGATATTTCTTCCTGTTTGTTGTTTCTATCTGTTGTTTGGTTTAAATAAAAAAGCACACAAACAGCTAGTACCACTACACCCATCACGGGTATTATTAAATTTTTTTTCATTTTCTTTTAACTATTGATAAAAATATTGAAAAAATTAACATAATAGAACTTAACCATAATAAATTTATAAATGGTTTATAAACTAAATTAATTCCTACCTGATCACTTTCAATTGTTGATATTGTTGCATAATACTGGCTAAAAAGGACATTGGTAGTGTTAACCTCATTTGTGACTTGCCCAGAGGGTTGATAGATATTTTTTGATGGAGAGAGTTGTCTATTCTGTTGCCCATCAGAAATTAATAAGTCTACTGATATTTTTTGATAATTTTGAAAGTTTTCATCTTTAACATTTTTAATTATTGCAATTTTATTATTTTGAAGTGCAATTTCATTAGAGCTATTTTCTTCAAATAGTAAATTTTCTTCATAATCAAATTGCTCTGTATATACAGCAGCAATTATAAAAACGCCAATACTTAAATGTGCTAACCATTGAGAATAAAAATTTAAATTTTTCTTCACATTAGTATTTAAAACTAAAATACTCTTTATAAACAAAGGACCTGTAACAAAAATACTTAATGCAAAGTAAAAATTTTTTAATAAGTAAAAAGATATTAAAGATATTACTAAAGATAAGACTAAAATATAGGGTAACTGTTTATCTTTTTTTTCATGTTTTCCCCAACTAATCTGAGGTGCAAAGGCCATAAACAAAATTAATGGTGCTAGTAACAAATTAAAAGCAAAATTATAATAGGGTGCACCGACAGAGACTGATGTTTCAAGGATCATTTCGCTAAATAGTGGGTAAACTGTTCCAATAAAGACAACTAGTGCTGAGCAGATAAAAAATATGTTATTTAATAAAAGAAAACTTTCTTTACTAAATAAATCAAAAGAATCTTCGTTAAAATTTGAAATACTTTTTATATTTAACCGCACTGTCATGGCTAATAAATATCCAATTATTATTATTAAAAATAATCCCCTAAGTGGATCTGTTGCAAAACTATGAACAGATACAATTAAATTCGAGCGAACTAAAAATGTTCCAAATACTGATGCAATAAAGCAATATAGCCCTAAATTTAAACTCCATAGCTTAAGTTGATTACTTTTAATAGAAACTTTTAGAGAATGTATCAAGGCAGTGTTCAATAACCATGGGATTAAGGAGATATTTTCTACTGGATCCCAAAACCACCAGCCTCCCCATCCTAATTCTGAGTAAGCCCAATAAGACCCTAAAACAATGCCAGATGTTAGAAAAAACCATGATATCTTGGACCAAGTCAGCATCTCTTCAAATAATTTTTCTGAAAAATCTTGCTTTATTAACATGTGAGCAGACAATACAAAGGGAATAACCAAACCAATGTATCCCAGAAACAACGTAGGTGGGTGAATGACAAATAAAAAATGCTGTAAAATAGGATTTAGACCCAAACCTAATATTTCTTCATTAGCTTCTATGTAAGTAAAAGGGTTTGAGCTAACCATTACATAAAGCAGAAATAAAGTGGAGATAAATATAATATTCTTGTGTATCTCAACTGTGCGATTTTTGTTAAGAAAAAAAATACCAAATAAGTTGATTAAAAATACCCATAACAAGATTGAACCTTCATGACTGCCCCATGCAGATGTTAATTTATAAAATAATGGATCATCAATATAAGAATTTTCTATGACGTTAAGCAGTGTAAAATCTGAAATTGAAAATGCATAGATTAAAAGAATAAAGGGTAATAGATTTATAAAATAAATTATTCTTAAAGATAAAACTTCTGACGGAATTAATTTTTTTAGTAACTTAACATAAAATAAGACTGTCAGAATTAACGATACATAAACAATTCCATTACCAAAAAGGGATATCATTTAATCACCTCTCCATTTTCCTTCTTCTTTTAATTTATTTATAGCGCTTTGGGGCATATAATTTTCGTCATGTTTCGCTAAAACTATTTCTGCAATAAAAGTGTTATTAACTAATTTACCCTCAACAATAATACCTTTTTTTTCCTCTACCAAGTTTGGAAGTGTTTTTGAAAAAACAACATTGATAGAATTTTTGTTTTGATCAATAACTTCAAAAACCCAACTCCCATCTATAAATTTTAAACTATTTTCTTTTACAAGCCCTCCAACTCTTAAATACTTATTTTCTAACTCATTCATTTTTTTTAAATCTGTTGGCTCAACAAAATAAGCAATCTGGTCTTTTAAGGAGTAACTAATTAAAAATATAGAAGATGAGAAGCACACAAAGATGATTAATAAAAAAATAAATCGTTTTTTTATCTGTTTATTTAATTTGATTATGCGCACTAATCTTATTAAAGACTTTTTTCTTCAACAGCATAATTATAATCGTTGTCACAGCGCAGATGACCCCAAAAAAAACGTAGCAAATTACAACAAACTCTAAACTAGTCATTCAATAGTTTAGACCTCTCTATCTTCCTTTTTTCAATAATTATATAAAATATGTTAGAAAACCAATACATCGTTAACATAAAAATACCCAAAAAACTCACCAGTAAAGTAATTAAATAGTCATTAGTCATACTAGGACCACCTATTTTCAAAACGCTACTACCTTGGTGAAGTGTAGTCCACCAATCAACGGAAAACTTAACAATTGGTAGATTTACCATACCTATTATTGCTAATATTGAAGCAGCAAAATCTGCTTTTTGGAAGTGTTCAAAAGAGTATAAAAGAAGAATATGCCCTAAGTAAATAAAAGCTAAAATTAACATTGAAGTCAATCTTGCATCCCATACCCAATAAGCTCCCCAGGTTAAATTTCCCCATATTGAACCAGTTACTAAAACAATAATACTCATTATTAATCCTATAGGCGATAAAGATCTCGCAATTGTAAATGCAGTTGGAGATTTAAAGATGAGACCTATGATACTACTAATTCCCATCGCTAAAAATATTGCCAAAGATAGCCAGGCGGCAGGTACATGGATAAACATGATTTTAAAAGAAATTCCTTGATAGTAGTCATTCTCAATAAAAATGATTAAAAAAGCCGCAATGCCAATTAATAAAAATGATAATATAACAATATATTTAGATATGGAGTTCATAAAAGTTGAGAGAGCATTTGGAGTTATGGCGAACATTAGACTGATAATTTTTTTAAAGCAAAACTAGTTAGTAAAGGCGAGAAAGCTAAATTTAACAAAAAATAGGCGACAAAGAATAAATACATTTTGTTCGTATTAAAATCAATTACATCAGTAATTGCCATAGAAAATATTAGGATAGGGACAAAAAGAGGCAGCGTTAAAATACTTGTAAGAGAGAGTTTATTATTTTTGGATATAGTAATAGAGGCAGTCATGGAAGCAATAAAAATAATACTTAGAAGTGATAGAGATAAAAGAATATTTATCTGTATTAAATAAGACAAATCTATATTTAAAATTATCAAAATAAGCGGGGAAAAAATTACGAAAAAAATTATTAAATTTAAATAGATCATCATATTTTTAACAAAAATAATTATCTCTAGAGAAAAAGGTGAAAGTATATACTGCTGAAGTTTCGCCTCATCAAAATCTAGACTATATATCTTTTCAACTTTAAATAATGAAATGAAAAAAATCATTATATATAAAAAAGATAAAGGGGCATTCATGCTCATTGATTCATTTCTTAGAGATAAAGAGAATATAGAACATGCTATAATTAATAAACAGAACAAAACAAAACTAAAGACACTTCCTTTAAGCATCAATTTAAATTCATTTGTAATTAACTTAAAAAAATTTTTTATCATGTTAATTGAATTGTTTTGTAATCATTCAAACCAATTTTTTGATGACTAGCTATGATTATTATTCCTTTATTTTCTAATTTTTTTTCAAATAAAATGCTTATTTTATTTATAGACTCTGTATCAAGACCACTGAAAGGATCATCAAGTATCCAAACTGGCTTATTCACTAACATTAGCAGCAAAAGCTGAAGTTTCTTTTTCTGACCAAAAGAAAGTTGATAAAATTTTTTATTGAGATTCAATTCTTGAAATAAAAAGTTTACGCTTTTGTTTTTTATAGATTTATCAAAATTCACATTATGCACAGAGAGCCAGTAATCAATATTCTGATTCAATGTTAAAGTGTCATAAGCAAAATTATTTTCACCAATATACAAGAAACACTCTGATGCAATATGATTATCAATTGATGTGCCATGGTAAGTAACATTTCCCTCTAGTGGCTCTGTAAAATTTACAATGTTTGACAAAAGAGTTGTTTTGCCTACACCATTGGCCCCACTTACAAGCAACAATTCCCCAGGAGATATTTTAAAATTAATATCTTTGTATATAAGAATATTTCCTCGAGCAAAAGATAAGTTGTTAACTTCTATCATAAAAAAAAGCGGGTGATTATAACCCGCTTTTGATGTTTTAAATATTTAAAACTTTGAAAATTATCTTCTTTTTCTTGAAGCTTTTTTCTTTTTAGGAGCTGCTTTCTTTTTCGCAGCTTTTCTTTTCTTAGGTGCTGCTTTTTTCTTGGCAGCTTTTTTCTTTTTCGGTGCTGCTTTTTTCTTTTTAGGTGCTGCTTTCTTTTTTGCAGCTTTTCTTTTCTTAGGGGCTGCTTTCTTTTTTGCAGCTTTCCTTCTTACAGCTTTTTTCTTAGTGGCTTTTTTCTTCTTTGGAGCTGCTTTTTTCTTGGCAGCCTTTCTTTTAGGAGCTGCTTTCTTTTTTGCAGCCTTCTTCTTTTTAGGCGCTACCTTTTTTGCAGCTTTTCTTTTCTTAGGTGCTGCTTTTTTCTTGGCAGCTTTTTTCTTTTTTACAGCCATTATAGCCTCCTTACTTTTTACACTTACTAGTAAGTATAAAACGAATATTTAAAATATTCATTTTCTTAAAAAAACTTTAAAAAAGTATTTAATTAAGTCAACATTTTATTTGTGGTAACTTCTTTTCATTAAATGAATCAAATTGAAATAATTTTAGGTCCGACAAACACAGGTAAAACTTTTTATGCATTTGAACAAATGTTTTCCTTTAAAAACGGTGTTTTTGGTTTCCCTTTGAGGCTTTTGGCAAGAGAAAATTATGATAAAGCATGCAAACTTTATCCTATAAATCAAATTGCATTAATTACTGGAGAAGAAAAAATAATTCCATCAGATGCTAAATATTTTTTTTGTACTGTCGAATCAATGCCAGATGATTTTTTTGAATTTGTTTGCGTTGATGAGATTCAATTAGCATCTGATTATGAAAGAGGGCATATTTTTACTCAAAGACTCTTGTACTCTCGTGGTGAGCAAAAAACTATTTTCTTAGGTTCTCTTACTATGGAAGAAATTATACGAGAATTAATTCCTGAGGCAAAAATAATTTTTAAAAATAGATTTTCCGAACTAAATTTTATCGGTCATAAGAAAATTCAAAATATTAAACCTCGATCAGCAATTATCGCTTTTAATTTAATTGGTCTTTATGAAATTGCTGAACAGATAAGAAGTTTAAAAGGAGGTGTAGCACTAGTCGCTGGTGCGCTTAGTCCAAAAACTAGGAACTCTCAAGTTAAATTATATGAAGATGGTGAGGTCGATTATATTGTAGCCACTGACGCTATAGGAATGGGATTAAACTTAGATATTAACCAAGTGTATTTTTCTGGTCTTGATAAATTTGATGGGAAATATGTCAGGCCATTAAGTGATATGGAAATTGGCCAAATTGCTGGAAGAGCAGGTCGCTATACTAAAACAGGATATTTTGGTTCTACGCTTGGAGCTAAGTTTACAAATCTAGAATCTATAGAAAACATTCAATCTCATAAATTTGAAGCTATTAAAAAAATATTTTGGAGAAACCATCTTTTGTCATTCAAGTCAGAATATGAATTAGTAAATTCTTTAAAACAAAAATCTGATAATCACCGATTAATTTTAAAAAAAGATGCAGAGGACCAAAAATTTCTATTGAGATTTTTAAAAGATAATAAGACAAGTTTTAAATTTGACAATCCAGAAACACTTAAACAATTATGGAATATATGTCGTATACCAGATTATCAAAATATTTCTGATGAAAAGCATATTGAACTGTTAACAAAGATATTTAAGGAGCTCATAAAAAATAAATGGACTCTAAGCGATAGCTTTCTAGAGCACCAAACTTCATATTTACAAAATTATAATGGGAGTATCGATGACCTTATATATAATTTAAATGAGACTAGAACTTGGTTATACATCACTAACCAGAAACATTGGATAAGTAACTCTATTTGGGTTGAAACCGTTAAAAATATTGAAAACAAACTATCTGAAGAGATACATTTAAGTTTAATGCAAAAATTTGTCGATAAAAACAAAAGTGAGATGATTCAAAGTTTGAATATTAGTAAAAAAAATATCTCTTTAACTGATAATAGATATGTTAAGATAAAAGAAGAAATAATAGGAGTTATTAGAGGTTTTAAAATTTTTTTTGATGAAAAGTTTAAAGATATTTTAAATAACAACTACCAAGTAATTATTAAAGAACAAATTTTTCCATATATGTCTTTTAACGTCGATACTTTTATTGTTGCCCCTAACGAAAGTTTGTCAATCAATTCAAAAGTTGATGAGAAAGGAAATTTCCAGAATTTATATCTTCAATGGGGAGATGCAAATGTTGCAATATTTAAAAAAGGTAATGACCTTACACACCCAATTTTAGAACCCATCCTAGATGATCAATTAGTGTCACCAGATCGTATGAAGAAAATTGAAGAGAAAATTCAAAGTTGGTTTGAGGAGACCTATTTGTCTAAATTAGATTTATCCAATCAATTAAAGAAACTCAACTCTAAACCAGAGGAAAGAAGTTTCATTTTTAAGATTATTGAAAACCAATACAATTTTTATCAAATAAATATACTAGACGAATTTAAGCTTATTGATGAACCGCAAAGAAAAGAAATCCATTCTCTAAATTTTAGACTTGGAAAAAACGTTATTTTCAACTCTGAACTCATAAGACCTGAATATATGAAGTTAAAGTTCCATCTATGGAATTTATATTATAATGAAAGCTTAAATATTGATGAATACATTCCTAAAGATGGGAATGCCACTCTTAATATTCAAAATAAATTAAATGAAGACCTAATCACTTTTTTAGGCTTTGTCTCCCAAAATGATCTATTAATCAGACTCGATATTTTTAATGAATTTGAAAAACAACTCTTTAAAAGAGAAAATAGAGGCCCTTTTTCACTTCCGATGGACTTATCTAATCTTTTAGGAATTAAAAAAGATAAATTAATTAGTATTTTAAAAAGCAGGTCTTTTAGTATTCAAGACATTGCAGAAAATGACTTAGTTATCTCAAAAAAAATTAAAGCTAATAAAACAATGGAGTTAAAACAAAATAACAGCAAAAAAGTATTGAAAAAACCTTTAAAAAAAGTAAAAAAATCTACACCAAAAAAATTATTTAATAACCCTTTTGATCAATTAAAAAATATAAATGCTAAGTAAATTTTTCCAATCCTTTAATGAAAAAGAGGATAAAAATGAGGATCATTCCTTTGAGGCAGATCTATATAACCTAATTTACGAAATTATCATTGCAGATCATGAAATTACAGAACAAGAAATTAATTTGGCCTCTGAGTTAGTTGAGTATTATTTTAAAATTCCAACTCTAAACAATAAAGAGCAATTTAATAAACTTGCTGATCAACAACATTTTAACACCGACTTATCACAGTTTTCTTACAGGCTTAAAACATCTTTAAGTTATGAACAAAGAATGGACGTGATTTTAATTTGTTGGCAAGTATTAATGGTTGATGGTAAAGAAGACCAGTTAGAGGTTTCCACTGCTAGAAAAATATCAACCTTGCTTGGTCTTGAAGATAAAGATTTTATATTAATCCGAAATAGAGTAAAAGACAGTCTATGACTTACCTAGTTAATGACAAGTGTATTAAATGTAAATATATGGATTGTGTTGAAGTGTGTCCTGTAGATTGTTTTTATGAAGGTGAAAATATGCTTGTAATTAACCCTGATGAGTGTATAGACTGCGGTGTATGTGAACCTGAATGTCCAGCTGAAGCAATTATCCCAGATGACTTGGATGACGGTACAAAATGGTTAGATGTAAATGAAAAATATTCACAAGTTTGGCCTAATATAACTACAAAAAAAGATCCCCCTGCTGATGCAAAAAAGTGGGAAGGGGTTGAAAATAAATTTGAAAATCATTTTAGTGAAAAAAGTGCCGATTAATGCCAGTTAAAAAAAAAGCTACAACAAAAAAAGTAACTAAAAAAGCTGAAAAAGTTAAAACTAAAAAAAAAGTTGAAGTCAAAAAAAAATCATCTGCCAAAAAAAAACAATCTGTAAAAAAAATACCCAAGAAAAAAGTAGCAAAAAAAGTAGCAAAAAAGGCAGTTAAGAAAGTAGTTAAAAAAATTGTAACCCCCAAAGCGCCTAAAATTAAAAAAGTAGTAGTCCCGCAAGAATTTAAAGCAGGAGAGAATATTGTTTACCCTACTCACGGCGTAGGAAGAATTCTTACTATAGAAAAGTTCCAATATGATTTAGTGGAGGAGCAATTATATGTAATTCAGTTTTTTCAAGACAAATTAACAATCAGAGTCCCCTTTGCTAAAGCAAAATTGATCGGTTTAAGAAATATTACTAGTAAACCATCCATGACCAGAACGCTTTCTGTTTTAAAGCAAAAGCCTAAAATTAAAAAAGCGATGTGGAGTAGAAGGGCTCAAGAGTACGATCAAAAGATAAATTCTGGCGACATAAGACTTCTTTCAGAGGTGGTTCGTGACTTATTTCGAAAAGATGATCAAACTGAGCAGTCTTATAGTGAGCGTCAAATGTTTCAGGTAGCTTTTGAGAGGTATACAAGAGAATTTGCAATATCTTCGAGCTTAAAGCTCGAGGAAGCATCAACAAAAATATTGGAAATTTTAAATAAAAGATAAATTAATTAGTTTCTTCGTCTGTTTTATCAGTTGGAATATCAATACTGATATCTTCCGCTAAGTTATCGGTATCTTCAGTTTGAGTTTCAGTTTCTTCTGTATCTTCGATTAAATCTTTTAGCTCATCATTTTCTTTGGTTGTTTTTGTAGGTGCTGCAACAGTAATTCCTGCTTTTCTTCCTCTTTTTGGCTTTGTAATATTTATTGCTTCTATAGATTTACCACATTGCGGGCAATCCAGCTCTTCTTGGTAAAAGTCGTAATACTTTGCACCGCAGTGAGGACATGTTCTTTTGTGACCTAAATCAATTTGCTCTTGTTGCATTGTGGGCAGATTTATACATTATTATTGTAATTTATACAAATTTTTATTATGTTATCGCTCTAATATGGCAGTTCCAAAAAGAAAAACTACACCTTCAAAAAGGAATATGAGACGCTCTCATCATAGAGCGGGCACACAGCTTTTTGCAGAAGATAAAAAATCCGGTGAATTGAGAAGACCCCATCATATTGATCTCAGTACTGGCATGTACAGAGGAAATCAAATAATTATTAAAAAAACCAAAAAAGAAAAAGATACTGATAGTCAAGCACCAGTCAACACAGAAGAAACTAAAAAAACTATTGAAGCACCAGCTTCTAAATAACTAATCTCTAATTACTTTATATATTGAATTTTCCGAGAAGCTTTGTTTATAAAGCTTTTTTTTTAATTCATCGGTTTCTAGCTTTGAAAGCTTTTTTCTTACTATAAATCTTTTTAAAATATCTAATTCTAAATCTGGATTTTCAGAGACTTTCTTTGAGACATATTCATCAATTAAGCTTTGTTCAAATCCTTTTTGATAGAGTTTATTTTTAATTTTTTTGATAGAAAATAAGGATTGCTCATAATAATGAAATACTGTTTCAATAAAGTGCCTCTCATTTATAATCTTCAATTCATCTAGTTTTTCTATGATATTTTCAATTAGTTCTTGTTTAGAGACATTTTCTGGAAAAATAACCTTTTGATAAGTTTTTTTATTTCTGAGTTTTTTTTCTAGTATTTCTGAAATTTTTTTTTTAGTAGCTGGATATTTACCCAAATATATTAGTGCCTCATTATATAGGTATTCTTCAGCTTTTTTTTTCATAGTTTATATTTTAAGAATTATTATTATGAAGTACATAAACAAAGGCGCTTGTAGCTCAGTAGGATAGAGCACCAGATTCCTAATCTGGGGGTCGCAGGTTCGATTCCTGCCAAGCGCGCCAAAGAAACAATGATATTAATTTTTTTCGTGTAAGAAATCTAAAAGTCTGTCTAAATATTTCTCATCAACATTATAAGCTTTCTTGTAATGCTCTATACAATACGGCTTTGTTGGAATATTTTGACATCCACAGTAGTGAAATCCCTCTTCAAGTGGATCACCAATTGGCCATTGACAAGATTTAAAGTTACCGGTGCCAACAATACTCTTTTTAAAACTAAATTTTTCCCTTCTTCGAACAGGCTCTTTTCTTACCGTACTTTGGGAAGATGAATTACTGGTTTCCCTGTACATAGTTACAGAAGAAAATTGTTGATTTTGAGTTGATTTTTTTCTGGAGTTTTGACGCCTCTCAAGGCCCAGTCTAAAAGCTTTACCAATAACGGCATTTTTAGTAAATCCAAGCTGTACACCAATCTGGCTTGTAGCAACCCCTTCATTCCAAAGCTTTTTAAGATCTTCTACTTTCTGGTTATTCCAAGACATTTTTTATATACCTACTCTATTTAGTTCCTTATATGGGTAGTTTTATACTATATATAGTAGTAGTAATCTAGCCTAAAATGATTAAAAAATTGTGAATAAATATGAAATCTCTTAAAAATCTCAATTTCGAAAAAATCCAAAATGTTGGGATCAGAGTCGATTTTAATGTGCCTATTGATAAAAATTTTAAGATAACTGACAAAACAAGATTAGATAGGGCAAAGGACACCATCAATTTTATTAAAAATAAACAATGCAATATTCTTCTTCTATCGCATTTTGGAAGACCAAAAGAACACTTCGATGACAAGTACTCTTTCTCAAAACTAATTGATCAGTTTCAGGAAATCTTAGAATTAAAATTAAATTTTATAAGCTATACAAATTTTTTAGAAAATGGTCTTGATCAATTTAATTATAATAGACCTACCGCAACTCTTTTAGAGAATATAAGATTTTTCAAAGGTGAAATAAAAAATGATTTGAGTTTTAGTAAATCAATTACTGACAATCTAGATTTGTATGTTAACGAAGCATTCTCTGCTTCCCATAGGCTTCACTCATCAGTAAACCAAATGGCTAAAAATATTTTATCTACACCTGGTTTTAATTTTGAAAAAGAAATTAATGCAATTAATGATATCAAAAAAACTCAAAAGAAAAAATTAGCTATAATTGGAGGTTCAAAAATCTCAACTAAAATAAACACACTTTTGTCTTTAACGACTTCTTGCTCAGATATTTTTATTGGAGGAGCAATGGCTAACAATTTTTTAAAATATAATAAGTTTAATGTTAGTTCTTCTTTAATTGAAGAGGGTGCTGAACAAATGATTGAAATGATTTACAGCTCTGCAAAACAAACAGGGTGTGAAATCCATCTCCCAGTTGATGTAATACTCGATTCAGATCAAAGTGTTTTAGTCAATGAACTTGATAAAAACACTGAATTTAAAATTTTAGATATAGCCGATTCTTCTCATATTGTTTTAGAAAATCTTGTTAAAAAAAGTGATATTATTTTGTGGAATGGCCCCATGGGAATGATTGAAGACCGCAAATTTTCGAAGGGATCTATTAATCTATCTCACCTTCTTGCTAAAGCTCAAGCTGATGTTGTCATTGGTGGTGGAGATACAATCTTAGCCATCAATATGGCAAAAGAAAAATTTGAAGACTTTTATTTTGTCTCAACTGCCGGGGGTGCTTTTCTTGAGGCACTAGAGGATAAAGAACTAGTGGGAATTGAAGCTCTTAAGGCTGATTTATAAAATGTTTTTTTAGAAACGGAATTTGAATTATAGTAAAGACAATTGTAATTCCCATAATACCAAAGACTTTAAAGTTAACCCAAACATCGGTTGTTTGAGTTCGCCAAACGATTTCATTTAAAACAGCTAGAAGTACAAAAAAGCTGGACCACATTTTGTTCATTAGCCCCCACCCCTCATCAGTTAATTTTAAAGAAGAATTCAATAACAATTTTAAAACAGGTTTATTTATTATTGTACTTCCAATTAAAACGATAGCAAAAAGTGCGTTTATGATTGTAGGTTTCATTTTAAAAAATATTTCATTTTTTAGAAAAATACTCAGGCCACCAAATACAACTAAGATAACTGTACTTACTAACATCATTGTAGAAATTTTTCTTTCTTTGAAATAGATAGCTATGAGAGAAATAAATGTAGCCACTATTACAGCAGCTATACTTAAATAGAGATCTTTATCTGATTTATAGTAAACAGCAAAAAAAACAATTAAGGGAAAAAATTCAAATAGCTGCTTCATATTATATGAGTCTATCTAAATATTCTTCAAATTGAAACTCTCTTAAGTCACTCATACCTTCACCGTACCCTTCAAATACAACAGGTATGTCAAAATCATTTATTATCGTTAGAAGAGCTCCATATTTAGCATTAGAGTCGACCTTATTTAAAATAATTCCATCTAATGTTATATATTCGCGAAACCCATCAATAATATGCTTGGATGCAAGTCCGGTATTAGCATCCAAAGTCAATAAAGTTTGAATTAAATTAAATTGATCAGATTTTTTTGAAATTATATTTGAAATCTTTCTTAGTTCTGCCATTAAATTTTTATTGTTGTGTTGTCTTCCAGATGTATCAATTATCACAACATCATTTTCTTTCATTTTATCAATACCTTGGAAAATAACAGCTGATGGATCCTCCATATTATTACCTTTATGTATGGGTACTTCAAATTTTTTGGTAAAATGCTCGAGTTGATCTATAG